>JAUSBS010000001.1 GCA_030651905.1 Coriobacteriia bacterium | reverse complement strand
TCCGGTATTCATCGTGAAGTAGGGGCCTGCGCTTCAAGCATCGGGGGGTTCGCCATGATGGGTCGAAGGTCGGTCTCGCTGGTACTGGCGGCGGTGCTCACGCTCGCCTCCGGTGGAAGCACCCTCTTCTCGCCGGTCGTCGCGCTCGCTGCGGGGCCTGAGGCGCCCGTCATGACCGCCGAGGTCCTTGCGTCCGGAGATACGTCGCCCTCGGTCGAACCGTCGATGACGCTGCTGGCCGTCGGCGACATCATGTGTCACGCCGCACAACTCAAGGCGGCCAAGACGCGCAGCGGCTACTCGTTCACGGCCGCGTTCGCGCCAGTCGCCGACACCATCTCGGCTGCCGACCTCGCCGTCGGCAACCTCGAGACCACGCTGTCGGATCGACGCTACTCGGGCTACCCGGCGTTCAAGTCACCGCGACAGTTCGCCGACGCCATCAAGGCGGCCGGGTTCGACGTGCTCTCCACGGCGAACAACCACACCCTCGATGGCGGCGCGCGAGGGGTCCGCTTCACAACGAGCTACCTGGATCGCATCGGACTGGCGCACTTCGGCTCGAACAACCCTGCGCCCATCATCGCGGAGCGCAACGGCATCAAGGTCGCGTTCGCCTCCTACACCTACGCCACCAACGGCATCCGAAGCCCGTTCGCCGGCGCGGTCAACCGCATCAACCTCGCCCGGATGCGCGCCGACATCCAGGCTGTCCGGCCCAGCGTCGACATCGTCGTCGTCTTCGTGCACTGGGGCTCCGAGTACAAGACGACAGTCGAGAGCCGGACTCGCGCGCAGGGGCGCTACCTCATCGACAGCGGAGCGGACCTGGTCTTGGGCTCTCACCCCCACGTGGTCCGTCCCGTGGAGCTCTACCGGGGGCGCTACATCGTCTACTCGATGGGCAACTTCATCAGCGGCCAGTCCAAGCGGCTCACGGACCTCGGGACGATGGTCACGGCGAAGGTGACGAAGCGCGCCGAGGGGACGTCGGTCTCGAACCTCCGCGTCCTTCCGGTGTTCCGCGATCGCACGCCCGGCGCGGGCAGCGCGACCTATCGGACGGTTCTCATCGACCGGGCGCTGAGCACACCGGATCGACGCATCAGCCGTGCCGACCGCGCACGCATGCTGACATATCGCACCTTCTGCAAGCGGATGTACCCCGGCTACTACTAGGGGCGGGGCGCCGGTTCCAGCTCGCCGCGCTCGTCCATGATCTCGACGCCGGCGCTGCGGCCTTCCGCGTCGAAGACCGTGGTAGCGCGACCGCCGCGGATCGTCCGAAGCGTCACGTGGATGTTCGCATCGAGGGCCTCGTCGGCTCGCGCCTCCATCGAACCCAGAGTCGGCGCCCTGAGCGCGGATACGGCCGCGCCCTGTATGTGAAGCTCCAGTTCCGCGCGTGCGTCACGCAGCACGACGTCGGCCTCGCCCGGTCGCGTCTTGAGGCAGGCGAGCTTGGCGCCCGTGTACGTCGTGAAGCGGTGCAGTTCGCCGTCCAGGAGCAGACCCGCGATCGATCCCGTGAACGAGGCGTTCATCCACGGGACGCGCGCGATGGATGCGGACACCGAGACGCCGGGGCGGGCGAAGCGGTTCGACTGGGCCCAGATCCACGAACTCGGGAAGCTCGCGCCCCAGTCCTTCTCGACGTAGCCGCGTCCACCGTCGAAGGAGAGCACTTCGCCGTCGACGACGAGGGTGCCGGAAAGGGAGTGGTCCATGGACAAGACGCCGTGGTAGCACTCCATCCCGGGCACGAAGCGGTACCAGCCCATGACGCCGGGTGACAGCGGCCGCACCGGCCAGGGCGACCAAGGGCCGAACCGGACCGAACCGGAGACGCCGCCGTGTTCATCGCGAAGGTCGACATCCAGCCCGTCTTCGGCGAAACGACTGTCTCCGACCGCGATACGGAAGCGGTCCTTCGTGAAGGTGAAGGCATCTGCCGGGTAAGCAAAGTACCGTCCGGTCCCGCCGGGCCTGACGAGCTGGACGAACGCTTGGCGTGTGGAGCCGTCCGCGGAGAACGAGACGCCGGGGATGAGCGCGAGCGGGTGCTGCCCGTCGGCGTCGACCAGCTTCAGGTACCAGCCCTCGAAGTAGCGCCGCGTGCGTGCGCCGCCCTGGTAGACGGCCGGATTCCAGATGCGACTCAGCGGATAGAGCACGGGGCACCTCTCGACGGTTGATGGAGAGATACCCAAGTGGTCCGCGATGCTACTGAACGGTGATCGTGCCCCCGTTGTCGCCGCATGCGGCGATCCACTCGTATGTACCGGCTGCAAGGGCGGGCAGTGTCACGACGCCGCCGGCCTTGGTGTCCTGTGTGATGTTGGCGAACTCGAACGTGGCGGCCGCCGCGCACGCGTTGCCGCCTGCACCGAAGGTGATCTCGATAGGCACGCCGGCCTTGGCGTTGATCACGTTGGGAACGAACTTGCCGCTCGCGGTGTCGATGGCGAACTTCTGCACGCCGCCGACCACGTCGGCCTGACGGGACGCGGTGACCTGCGTCGTGGCGAAGGCGACGAAGCCCACGAGGACGACAGCCAAGACGACGACGACGAGGGTGCGCGCCGGATTCTTCTTCGGTGCGGGAGCGCTGACGGGAGCATCGGACATGCGGGGCCTCCATGATCGGGGTCGGGGACGTGCCGACTTGGAGGAGTCTGCCACATCGGGCGTCCTAAAGTCAGCATCTCGGGTCACATCGGCGTCCATGCAGGACATCGTGACCTCTGCGTTGTATCGTGCCGGTACGCACGAATGTCCGCGGTCTGTTCGGGGAGGGGTATGCCGCATGGCGGATGCGAACCGGATCGGTGCCAAGCTCACGACCCTGCGCGAGTCGCTCGGTCTGTCGGTCGCTGATCTTGCCGAGCGTTGTGACTGCGACGCGACGCTGATCGCCAGTCTCGAGTCCGGTGATGTCGCACCATCGTTGGCGCCGCTCATCAAGATCACGCGGGCGCTCGGCGTACGGCTCGGCACCCTTCTGGACGACGACACCTGCGTCGGGCCGGTCGTGACCCGCAAGGGCGAGGCCGACGAGGTCCGTCGTGTGAAGAGTCTGGAGACCTCGAGTGACGGAGGCGTACTCGACTTCTTCTCCCTCGCCGCCGGCAAGACCGCTCGTCACATGGAGCCGTTCCTCATCGACGTCCAGCCCGCGGGCGATTCACAGCATTCGCTCTCCACCCACGAGGGCGAGGAGTTCATCCACGTGATGGACGGTTCGGTCGAGGTCGAGTACGGCAAGGACCTCCATGTGTTGGCCGCCGGCGACTCGATCTACTACGACTCCGTCGTGCCGCACCAGGTCCGCGCATACGGGCGCGCGCCCGCGCGCATCCTGGCCGTCGTCTACGCTCCGGCGTAGGGGGCGGATATGCAGCTGCACACCGACCTCACGATCGGTCAGTACTTCGAGAAGACGGCATCCGCGGACCCCGGTCGCGATTTCGTCGTCTACCCGGACCGCGATCTTCGCTGGACGTACGCCCAGTTCGATCAGCGTGTCGACAGGCTGGCCAAGGGGCTGCTCGCCATCGGGATCGGCAAGGGCGACCACGTGGGCATCTGGGCGCGCAACGTGCCGGACTGGCTGACGTTCATGTTCGCCACGGCGAAGATAGGCGCCGTTCTCGTGACCGTGAACCCGGTCTACAAGAGCCACGAACTCGCCTACGTCATCAAGCAGTCCGACATGAAGGCGCTCGTCATCATCGACGCCTTCCGGGACGTCGACTACGTGGATATCATCCGCGGACTCGTACCGGAGGCTGCGATCCAGGAGCGCGGGCACCTGAACAGCACTGAGTTCCCGGTGTTGAAGTCGCTCATCTACATGGGTCCCGAGAAGCATCGCGGCTTCTACAACGTACCGGAACTGCTCGTCCTCGGCGAGCACACGCCCGACCAGCCACTGCGCGGACTCACAGCCTCGCTGAAGGCCGACGACGTCGTGAACATGCAATACACATCGGGAACGACGGGCTTTCCCAAGGGCGTCATGCTCACGAGCACCAACATCCTGAACAACGGCTTCTACATCGGCGAGCGCCAGAAGTTCACGCCCGAAGACCGCGTGTGCCTGCCGGTGCCGCTGTTCCACTGCTTCGGCTGCGTGCTGGGCGTGCTGGCTGTACTGACGCACGGCGCCACGCTCGTCATGGTCGAGTCGTTCGACCCGGTCATCGTCCTGGCCGCGATCCAGAAGGAGAAGGCCACCGCTCTCTACGGAGTGCCCACGATGTTCATCGCCGAGCTGGCGCACCCGATGTTCGACATGTTCGACCTCACCTCGTTGCGCACCGGGATCATGGCCGGCTCGCCGTGCCCGATCGAGACCATGAAGCAGGTCATCGACCGGATGCACGCGTCCGAGATGACGATCTGCTACGGGCTGACCGAGGCGTCACCCGTGTTCACTCAGACGACGACCGAGGACACGCTCGAGCGCAAGTGTGAGACGGTCGGCCGACGGCACGACGAGATCGAGGTCCGCGTGGTGGATCCGGAGACCGGCGAGGACTGCCCGCCGGACGTCCCCGGCGAGCTGCTCTGCCGCGGCTACAACATCATGAAGGGCTACTACAACATGCCCGAGGCCACCGAGAAGGCGATCGACGCCGACGGCTGGCTTCACTCGGGCGACCTGGGCACCGTGGACGAGGCGGGCTACTACCGCATCACGGGGCGCATCAAGGACATGATCATCCGCGGCGGCGAGAACATCTATCCGCGCGAGATCGAGGAGTTCCTCTACACGATGCCGGGCATCAAGGACGTGCAGGTCGTGGGCGTGCCCGACGCGAAGTACGGCGAGGTGGTCGGTGCCTTCATCGTGCGCGCCGAAGGATGCGACGTCAGTGAGGGCGACGTGCAGGAATACACGCGAGCGCGCCTGGCGCGCTACAAGTGCCCGAAGTACGTCTTCTTCGTGGATACGTTCCCGATGACCGCGTCCGGAAAGATCCAGAAGTACAAGCTCCGGGACATGGCGCGGGAGCAGTTGGGCCTGAGCGACGCCAAGGTCTTCGCGAGCTAGCTGCGGCCGCACCTGCACAGCGCCACCGACCACTCGTCATGCGGCCGGATCGCGGAGTACAGTGGCGCTGAGCGGCGGGGAGGCCGGGCGAGGGCCCGGCCGAGACCGCCACGCTGGGGGGAGGGGCCGTGAAGTCGGTTCGACTCGTACCGGGCGCCAGCTACGTCATGCCGGGGATATGCTGCTCGTGCGGCGCACCGGCCGGCAGCGGGAAGCTGCGCGCAGGGGGCTCGGCCAACGCGGGCAAGTACACCGTTTCGCTGGACTTCCCGCTGTGCGACGTGTGCGCTGCCAGGGAGAAGAAGGAGCGCTCGAACAAGGGCCTGGGTTGCCTCACCGCCGTGCTCGCCCTCAGCCTCGCTCTTCCCGCGGTCGGGGGATTGCCCGAGCAGGCCAGCGCGGTCCTGACCGGCCTCACCTGGCTGATGGCGATCGCGATGATCGCCGTTGTCGCCAGGGCGGCGATCGCGTGGCTCTTCGGCGGGACCGCCTCGACTCGTTGGGGTTGCCTGACGGGACTACTTCTCAGCGTCCCGGTGGGAGTCGTTCTAGTGGTGCTGGCCGGGTACGTGCCGCCGAAGGGCGCCTGGGAGGGCTCGGCCACCCTCATCTCATACATAGTCGCCGTCTTCCTCGGTCAGCCTGTCGCCGCCTTCGTCTTGGGCAGGATGGGCCGTCCGGTCGAGCCCGTGCCGTTCTATGCCGGACCGACCGCCGCAGGTGCGTCAGTATCCTCATCGGTGACGGTGCCGCAGGTCTCGAGGGGAGGCGTCTTCTCTCAAGGAGGCATGACGGTCGTGTTCAGCAACGACGACTTCGGCTCGCAGTTCGCGCTTCTCAACGGCCTGGGCCTCTAGGGCTGGTATCATCCTCCCCATGCTGAACGATGTGGGGAGCGATCGCATGCACGAGATACGCTGGCACGGCCGCGGCGGACAAGGCGCTGTCACGAGCGCGAAGCTCCTCGCGGACGCGGCGTTCCGCAGCGGGTTCGAGGGCGTGACGTCACAGCCGTCCTTCGGTGCGGAGCGAAGGGGCGCGCCGATCACGGCGTCCTCACGGCTCGCGCACGAACCGATCCGGGTGTTGTCGCAAGTCACCGCACCCGACATCGTCGTCGTCCTCGACGACTCCCTGCTGGGGGTCGCGAAGGCCACGGCCGGCATGAGGCCGGGGGGCACCATCATCGTGAACACGACGAAGTCGGTTGCCGAACTCGGACTCGGCGGCGACATCCGTGTCGTCACGAGTGACGTCACCGGCGCCGCCCAGGCGGTCGACCTCATCGTTGGCGGGCAGCCGATGGTCTCCACTGCCATCCTGGGCGCGTTCGCTGCCGCCACCGGGCTCATCACGATGGCCGGCGTCGAAGCCGCCATCGGCAAGGCGTTCAAGGGCACGGCGGCGTCGAAGAACATCGAGGCCGCGAAGATCGCGTACGAGTGCACCCGCGCGTGAGCGCGCGCGAAGGACGGAGTCGCATGGGTACCAGGGAGTGTGGATCGCCGATAGCGATGTCGCGCCCGAGTGTGGGCGAGGCAGGCCTGACGGGCGACTGGCGCAACAGCCGGCCGGTCATGGACGCGGCGAAGTGCCTCGCCGCAAAGTCCGGCAAGGTGACCTGCCAACTGTGCTGGGCCTACTGCCCCGACGCGTGCATCACGCAAGGTGCCGGCCCGGCGATCGATCTCACGTACTGCAAGGGGTGCGGCATCTGTGCCGAGGAGTGCCCCGCAGGCGCGATCGCGATGGTCCCCGAGGCCGAGCATGGCACGTGCGAGATCGACGCCGCCGCGGAGGTGGCGCGATGAGCACCGGCACCACCGAGGTCATGACCGGCAACGAGGCCGCGGCCGCGGCGGTCAAGCTGGCTCGGGTGCAGGTCGTCGCGGCCTACCCGATCACGCCGCAATCGCCTGTCGTCGAGCAGCTCTCCGCGTGGGTCGAGTCCGGTGAGTTGCCGGCCGAGTTCGTCACCGTGGAGTCCGAGCACTCCGCGCTCACCGTCTGCATCACCGCGTCCACGGTCGGTGCTCGCGTCTTCACCGCGACATCCGCGAACGGGCTGGCCTATATGACCGAGCAGGTCTGGTGGGCCGCCGGCGCACGGCTGCCGATCGTGATGTGCATCGCGAACCGCGCCATGGCCGCGCCATGGAACGTGCTCAACGACCAGCAGGACTCGATGTCGGTCCGCGACGCGGGCTGGGTCCAACTCTACTGCCGTGACAACCAGGAGATCCTCGACACGACGCTCCAGGCGTACCGCATCGCGGAGCGCCTGAACGTGCCGGTGATGGTGTGCTACGACGGCTTCCTGCTTTCGCACACCGTCATGCCTGTGTCCGTACCGTCGGTCGGTGACGCGGACGCGTTCTTGCCCAAGCGGCCTGAACCGCTGCAGATCGTGGACGTGAACGACCCGCGCAACATCGGCCCCGTGGTGATCGCGGACCCGCGCGCGGACGCGTCCGGCCAGTCGTGCCACGGCTACATGGAGATCCGCGCCCTGCACCAACAGGCACTTCTGGCAGCGCTCGAGGTCGTGCCGGAGGTCGACGCGGAGTACGCGGCCGTCGTCGGTCGCGGCTGGGGCGGTCTCACGTGGGAGTACCTGCTCGAGGACGCGGAGCTCGTGCTTGTCGCGGCCGGCTCTCTTGGCACACAGGCGACCGTGGCCGTCGAGACGCTGCGTGCCCAGGGCGTCCAGGCAGGTGTGCTCGGGATCCGCTGCTACCGCCCGTTCCCGGCCGCGGCTCTTCGCGAGAGGCTCGTCGGTCGCAAGGGGGTCCTCGTCTTCGACAAGGCGCTCTCCTACGGCTACGAGGGCCCGATATGCGCCGACCTGCGGGCCGCGCTCTCGGGTGAGCCGGATGCGCCGACCGTGTGGGGCGCCGTCTGTGGCCTCGGCGGTCGCGACGTCTCGCCGGATCACCTTGTGGACGCGGCGCGACGGGCTCTCGCCGACGGCCACGCGGGTACACGGCACCGGCCGACCGACTGGATCAACCTCCGCCTGGATGGGTGAGAAGATGCCGACGAAGATACTCGACCTGCCCGTGACCGAGCGGGTGCTCTCGGGCAACCGGGCCTGCGCCGGCTGCGGCATCGGCATCGGCCTGCGGGCGATCACGAAGGCGCTCGACGGCCGCATGGTCATGACGGTACCGGCCAGCTGCCTCACGGTGCTCGGCGGCATGTACCCGATCTCCTCAGTGGATGTGCCGTGGGTCAACGTCGCGTTCCCATCCACTGCTGCCGCGGCATCCGGTCTCGCGGCCGGGCTGCGCGCCATGGGTAAGGCCGATGAGATGACCGTGCTGGCGATGGCGGGTGACGGCGGTACCGGCGACATCGGCATCCAGGCGCTCTCCGGCGCCGCCGAACGCAACGACGATTTCATCTACCTGTGCTACGACAACGAGGCGTACATGAACACCGGGACGCAGCGTTCCGGTCTGACGCCCGCCGGCGCGCGCACCACCACGACGTGGAGCGGCAAGCGGGAGAACCCGAAAGACATGCCGCGCATCATGGAGGCTCACGGCATCCCGTACGTCGCGTCGACCTCGGCGGTGTATCCGACCGATGTCTACGACAAGGTGGCCAAGGCGCGCACGATCCACGGCCTGCGCTATGTCCACATGAACGTCCCATGTCCGAGCGGCTGGGGCTTCGATCCGAAGGACACCGTGCGCCTCGGCAAGATGGCCGTCGATGCAGGACTCGTGGTGCTCTACGAGGTCGAAGACGGCGTGTTCCGTCTCACTGGCCGCAGCGCCGCGCTCGCGAAGAGCGGCAAGCGCACGCCTGTCGCGGACTACATCGCGACGCAGGGCCGGTTCCGGGGCATGCCGGACGGCAGCGTCGACGAGGTACAGGCTTGGGTCGACGCGCGCTGGGACGGGTATGTTCGGCGGGACACGGCAGGCCGGTAGCCCCGTGGATCAGCTGAGCGTCAGGTCAGCCCGCCGTCCTGGTGGTCCGGCCCGCGGTCGTCCATGTTGTCGAGTTCCGCACCACTGATGAGGTTGCGGGTGTTGTCCTGGTAGGCGTTGCTCGCCTTGCCGGCGTACCATCCCGAGAACCTGTCGCCACCCCGTATCCCGCGGATCCAGTCGAAGAGCTTGCCAAGCAGAACGAGGACCAAGGCGAAGGCCGCGACTCCCGTGATCACGATGAGTGGTTCCATGAAGTCTCGCCTCCTTGGGTTCAGCCCAGTCCGAGCGCGCGTCGCTTCTCAAGGATCGTACCCACGTGGTACTCGAGATGACGGATCGCGTGCAGCAGGAGCTGGCGCATCGTCACGAGGCCGGTCTCGGTGTGGATCGCGACTCGCGTCCATGCATCCTCGGGCAGCCACGCCAGGTCCGCGGCCAGATTCAGCCGGGTCATCTCGACCAATCTCAGCTGTAGCTCCGGGTCGCGGTCCTGATAGTGCAGCACCGTCAGGTAGGGACTCGCATCGATCCCGACGAGCAGCGGCCGGTCGGTGGCCGCGGTGCGCTTGATGCGGTCCGCAAGGAACTGTTCGCAGTCCGCCACGTGGGAGAGCACTTCAAGCGAGCTCATCTGGCCTTCGATGGGGCGCTCGCGCAGGGTCGCGAGGTCCATCCCTGCCACCGAGTCCTCGAGGAGCTGCACGCCGGCCACGTAGGCCGCGACCAGCTCCGCGACCGCCAGGCCGTCGTCGCTTTGTGCAGCCGCTACCTGAGCGCTCTGGTCCGCCATCACTACACTCCCTTCTCAAGCGCGAGGAGCCACTCCTTGCGCTGTATGCCGCCTCGATAGCCGCCCATTCCGCCTCCGGTGCGCACGATCCGGTGGCACGGCACCAGGATGGCGACGTGGTTGGCCCCGCAGGCGTTCGCCACCGCACGATACGCGGCCGGCGCCCCGATGTCGCGGGCGATGTCGGCATAGCTCGCCGTCGTTCCCGCTGGGACCCGCAGGAGCGCAGCCCACACCGCTCGCTGGAACGGCGTCCCGCGAAGGTCGAGTTGCAGGTCGGGGAGGGCATCCGTGCCGGCGACGTACCCGGCCAGTCGTGTCGCGGCGGCCGTTGCCGCTGCGTCGTCCGCCACGAGCGCGGCGCGAGGGAACTCCCCTGCCAGCACGTCCGCGTCGCCTCCCAGCAGCACCGCGCAGACGCCTGTGTCCGTCCGGCCGACGAGGATGGGGCCGATCGGCGACGGGGCCACGCCGAAGCGGACCGTGAGCGCGGTCTTGCCCTCGTGCCCGATCGCGGTGAGTCTGAGGATGTCGTCGCTTTCCTGCAGCACGTGAGCCCCTGACGCTGTGCGGTGATGCGCGTTCGAGTCTAGCACCGCGGAGCACCCTCGCAGTCGCTCACCGCGACGGCGTATGCTTCGAACCAAGACGCAGCGCAAGGCCCGAGTCGACGGTGAGGTCACCCCTGTGAGCGACGAGCACGGCCCCCGCATCAAGATCCTCAAGGACGGGCCCTACGCGGTCTCGGGCGACGTGCCGCTCATGAAGACCACGATCGTGCCCGGTCCGGACGGCGCGCCCGTGGAGTGGGCCGAGGGCGCGCCGATCCCCACGCAGCCGCGCTACACGCTGTGTCGATGCGGCCGCTCCGGGTCCAAGCCATTCTGCGACGGTTCGCACATCGACGCCGGCTTCGACGGCACCGAGACAGCGAGTCGCGAGCCGTATCTCGATCAGGCGGTGCTCCTCGAAGGGCCGGGCCTGAACGTGACCGACGTCAGGGGGCTCTGCGCCGAGGCGCGGTTCTGCGTCGCCTACGACACGGTCTGGCGCGGTGTCGAGCACACCGACGATCCCGAGGTCACCGAGCGAGTGACCCGGCAAGCGTGCTTGTGTCCGGCGGGACGCTATGTCGCCTGGGACAAGGGCACCGGCCAGCCCTACGAGCTGGAGTTCGAGTCATCGATCGGGCTTGTGGAGGATCCCCAGCTCGGTGTCAGCGGCGGGCTGTGGGTGCGCGGCGCTGTCTCGGTCGAGTCCTCCGACGGTTTCGTGTACGAGGTGGCCAACCGCGTCACCCTCTGCCGCTGCGGCGAGTCGAAGAACAAGCCGCTGTGCGACGGCTCGCACTGCGACAGTGGCTTCGTCGACGGACTCTGACGCCGGGCGGGTACGATAGACCTGCACGCACCTGACGACTTACGGAGGCGCCACATGGCCCGGGACCGCCAGCGGGACGCACTGCAGACGATCTTCTCGTTCTTCGTCGGCCTGATGGTGCTGGCGTTCATCGGTGTCGGCGTGAACACGTTCTACGAGTTCCCCGAGCAGCGCTACTCGGACCAGGAGCAGACGCTCTATCGCGAACAGCAGGCCATCGCGGGGCTGAAGGGGGACCCGAGCGTCCTGTCCACGTCCGACAAGGCGAAGTACGACGCAGTGCAGGCTCAGATCGACGCGCTTCAGAAGAAGCGCGAGGCCGAACGGCAGATCTGGGCCCGCAACACGAGCATCGTGCTCGTCGTGTTCGCGACGCTCGTGATGGGGGTCTCCCTCATCCGCAGCGAACAACTCCGAGTGCTCTCCAACGGGCTGTTGCTCGGCGGTCTCTTCACGATGCTCTACGGGGCGGGCTGGGTCATCGTCAGCGGGAGTTCGTGGGAGCGGTTCCTGGTGATCCTGTTCGCTCTCGTGGTGACCATCGGGCTCGGCTATCTGAAGTTCGTTCGAGGGAAGAAGGACGAACCTGTTGCGGTCGCAGAAGGCGCAGGGGTGAGTGAAGCGGAGATCGGCACACTGGAGGCCCGTGTCGCTTCACTCGAGGCGCGCCAAGCTGCCGCTGCCGCCGCACTCATGGCGGGCCTGGGAGCCGCGGCAACCGACGAGTAGTCGTTGCAGCACGGTCGACTACTTCGGTACGATCCGCGCCCTGTCGCCCTCGATGATCACGTTCGCGCCGCGCGGTGCGGAGATGGCCTTCAGCTTGCCGAGGATGCCCGCTGCACTACTGCCCGTCTGAACCGTCGGGCGGCCCCATTCGCCCATGTAGACCGGGACCGCGGTCACATCCGTCACGCCGCTGGGGCCGAGTGATGCCTTGAGGATGAACGACTTGCGTCCCTCGGTCGTCTTGTACGGGAACAGGAAGTTCCCGAGCGAGTACGCGATGAGCTTGTCCTTGTAGAACTCGACTCCCTGCATGACGTGCGGATGGTGTGACAGCACCATGTCGGCGCCGGCGTCGATCGCCGCTCTCCCGTCTCGGACTTGCCCGGCGTTGACCTCGTACGCCTGTTCCACGCCCCAGTGGAACGAGACGATGACGTAGTCGGCCTGTGTCTTCGCGGCACGGATCGCGGCGATGACGGCACGCATGTCCTTGCCCGACGCGATACCTGGTGTCGATGCCGTCGGCATGAAGTACGACGGGATGCGCTGCGTGAACGACAGGTAGGCGACCTTCTTGCCTTCGCGTTCCACGATCGCGGGCTTCCATGCGTCGGCCTTGTTCATGCCGCCGCCCGCGTGCGCCACGCCGGCGGTGTCAAGCGTGCGCAGCGTGTCCTCCATGGCGGGCGCGCCGTAGTCCATCATGTGGTTGTTCGCCAGGGCGACGATGTCGACGCCCGCCGTCGTCAGGCTCTCCACGGCTTGGGGCGGGGCTCTGAATATGAGGTGGTCGGGTTTGCCGCCGACCTTGACGCCGCGGGTGGACAGCGGACACTCGAGGTTCGCGATGGTTATGTCAGCGTCCTTGAGCAGATCGGCGACCTTTGCGAGCGGCGCGGCGCCCCCCTGGCTCTTGATGAGGCTCGCCGGCCCTAGCGAGAACAGCAGGTCGCCGACGGCGATGACCGTCAGCGTGTCGTCGCGCGCGGCCAGTGCGGCCGCCTGCAGCGTCGCGAGCGCGATGGTGGGTGCTCCGGCGACGCTCGGGGCCACCGGTGCGGCGAGTGCGGTCCGGGTGGTCCGGGTGGAAGCGAACACCGTCCACGCGGCGTAGGCGGCTCCGACCATGAGCGCGACGCCCACGACGGAGGCGCAGACCATCAGCGTGCGCTTCGTCCTCGCTCGCCGCGCATCTCGCTGGCGTTGCGCGCGCGCGGTCCGGAGGGACTCGCGGTCGGCGTCGCTCACGCCGCTCACCTGCCCACGAAGCGGATCGCCAGGACCGCGACGTCGTCGAGCACCCGGTTGCCGCCGGTGTGGGCCGCTGCAGCTTCCGCCAGCGCCGAACTGAGCTCCCATACCGACATCTCGGTGTCCTCGGCGAGCACGCGATACACTCCCTCTTCGCCGAACGGGACACCGTCGCTGCGTGCATCGATGAGGCCGTCGGTGTACATGATGAAACGCTCGCCTTTCGCCAGCTGAACGTCGACGGAGTGGTAGGTCCGCTCCGGGAACAGGCCGAGCGGGGGATCGATCGCGTGCTCGTAGTCGGGCTGCTCGCGGCGGTCGCACAGATACGGGCTCGGATGGCCCGCGATGCCGAGCCGCATGTAGCCTGATACGACGTCGAGCGTGCCGTAGAGCAGTGTGACGAATCCCGCGTCCAGACCGCGGCGGGCGAGGGTCATGTTGAGCCCGTTGAGCACCGTGACGGGTTCGGAGTCGACGTAGGCCAGAGCACGCGCCGCGCCGCGCACGGTGGCTGTCGTCGTGGCCGCTTTGATGCCCTTGCCGGCCACGTCACCGATCATGAATGCCGCGCGCGTCCCATCGATCGCGAACACGTCGAAGAAATCGCCGCCGAGCCGACCGACCCCGGGCGCGGCTTCATACGACCAGCCCACTTCGACGCCGGCGACGTCCTCGAGTTGCGGGCGCAATCCGGCCTGCAGCGTCTCCGCCACTTCGTGCTCGGTCTCGTAGAGTCGCGCGTTCTCGACCGCCAGCGCGACCGCGCTGCCGAGCTTCCGGGCGAAGTCGAGCTCGATCTCGCGGAAGTGATGTGGGCGGTGGAAGTGGAACGAGAGCGCGCCGATGGGCTCGTCACGGACCGTGAGCGGTACCGTGAGCAGGGCGCCGATCGAGTAGTCGGCCGCGAGCTGCCGGCTGAAGATGCCGGGTATCGACGTATCCTCGACCACCAGCACCTCGCGGCTGGCGACGGCTGCGGCGATGTGCGCCGACTGGGCGGCGGTGAGCCGTGTGCCGATCACGTCGGGGGGATGCTTGTGCACGGAGCGAACGACCCAGGCGTCGTCGTCGGGCGCGCTGACCGCCGCCGCGTCCGCGCCGATCGTCGTGGCGGCCAAGACCACGACCCGCTCGAGTATCGCCTGCGAGTCCAGGGTCGACGCTATCCCCGAGACGATCCGCGTCAGCGCCTCGCTCAACCGGTTCGCGAGTTGCAGGTCCTCCTCGCGCTGTTTCAGACGACGGAAGAGGACGGCGTAGGGGTCCTCGAGAGCCACGTGTACGAGCGCTCGATAGACGAGGAACGCGGCGCCTGCGTAGAGGAAGTGACCTCCGAGGTTCGCCGGCCCGAACGGATCTGCGTAGAGGGTGAACGCCATCTCTGCGCCGACGCTCATCGCGATCGAGCAGCACAGCAGGAGGAAGACCCGCTGATCGAAGGAGGCGCGGACCCTGACGAGCAGGACGAAGGCGACCATGAGGGCGACCACCACGACGTACTCCACACCGATCTTGAACGCCGTGAGACCGACTCCCTCGACGAAGACGGGCGGGAAGGCTCCGCGGAAGATCGCGGCCAGCAGGACTGCCGTGAGCGCGGAGAAGCCCAGAAGTGGGGCGCGCAGGTCCACCCGGCGGTTCACGAAGAAGGGTGCGACAAGGAAAGCGAGGGTGGCGACGTAGCGGGCCGCGAGCCACAGTTGGGTCGCGAGGTCGTTGGACGTTCCCGGGAATACGTTCGTCCCCTTGTACGCGAGCGTGTGAAGGACGCCGATGATCGCGACGCCGAGGTACGCCACGCCGACGATGCCGACGTATGCGTTATCGAGGAAGCGTCGGGAGTGCCATGCGACGAAGAAGATGGCCAGCGCGGTAGACGCGGCGAACAGCTCGATCAGCCCGTGGAAGACGGGGAAGCTGTAGATGCTGACGGCGTAGAGCACGGCGCCCGCCAGGAGCAGGCCGACCGCACTCAGCGCGAGGGAGCGCGCCAACGGGACGCCGCTTCCTGCGGGTCGTTCTGGGGTCTGCTCGTCTGCCATCTGTCGCCTCGCGTGGACCTGATCGCCCCCACCGGGATCCCGGTGGGCACAAGTATATGGGATGCGGCGCCCGCCTTGACCCCTTATGCGCGACGCGGCTACCATACTGCGGCACGGCCAGGTAGCTCAGTTGGTAGAGCAGGGGACTGAAAATCCCCGTGTCGGCGGTTCAAGTCCGTCTCTGGCCACCACGAAAGCCTCGAAGGACCGGTCCTTGTGGACCGGTCCTTCTCGTGTGGCCGGGCGGGCGACCCGTCTGCTCATCTCGGCACACGCGACCGCCGATACATGACTCATGGTGTGGTGTCGTCCTGAGAGGAGTACCCCGATGGGGTTCCGCATACCGAGAATCCTCTCACTGGCGCTCGTGACCGCCGCGGTCTGCGCAACGTTCATCATCGCGCCGCCGGGGATCGCTGGCGCCCTCGACACGTCCACGCGATCCGCCGCGGCGATCCAGGACCGCTGGGCACAGCTCAAGCCCTCATACTCGGGTTCGGAGTACGCCGTGGCACCCAGCGTGACCGCGCCGTACGCCGCGGGATCCCTGAACGCAGCCTTCCTCCGAGACGGCCTGAACGCCGTCAACTACGCGAGGTTCCTAGCCGGGATCCCGGACGACGTCGTGCTCGATGCCACTCTCACCAACCGCGCCCAGTATGGAGCCGTCCTGCTTGCCGCGAGCACGTTCTCACACACACCGCCAAAGCCGGCGAACATGGACCAGGCGTTCTACGATCTCGGCTACGGTGCGACGAGCAGCAGCAACATCGGCTGGGGCCACGCGACGCTGGCCCAGTTCAACTCGGCCTGCATGGATGACAGCGACACGTCGAACATCGACCGTCTCGGTCATCGTCGCTGGTTGCTGAACCCCTCTATGCTGAAGACCGGAATGGGCTTCGCGAGCTATCGTTCCGACACGTTCGTCTTCGACCGGAGTCGCAGCGCTGCGGTCGACTACGACTCGCTGAACTGGCCGTGCGCTGGCTACTTCCCGGTGGAGATGCTCGGCACCTCCACTGCCTGGTCGGTCCAGCTCAACCCGGCGAAGTACTCCTGGACTGCGGGGCGTACCGGCCACACGGTCGTGCTGCGCCGTGTGAGCGATGGTCGGACCTGGACCTTCTCCGGCGTGGACACCGACACGTCCGGCAAGTACTTCAACTTCGAGACGAGCGGCTACGGCGTCAACAACTGCTTCGTCTTCAGGCCGGACGCGGCGACGCTCGGCTCCTATCGCGCGGGCGACGTCTTCGATGTGACGGTCTCGGGCGGCATCACGCTCAGGAGCACCGGCGCGCCGGCGACGATCTCATACCGCACCGAACTCATGTCGCAGAACGCGCCGATCGGCCCCGACACGACGCCTCCGAACACGACGTCCGATGTGGCAGGCCCGTACACCGGCTCGGCGTCGATCGCGCTGTTCCCGACCGACAACGCCGGCGGTTCGGGCGTGGCTGTCACGGAGTGGATCCTCACCGGGGCCGAGACCCGCAGCGGCACCGGCCGGACCGTCAACGCCTCGACCGTGGGCACCTACACGCTCGAGTACTGGTCGGTGGACAGCGCCGGCAACGAGGAGACCCCGCACAAGACCGCCGCCTTCGAGGTCAACGCGCCCGTCTGGACCTCGACACGGACGAGCATCGGCATCTCCGGCACGCTGAGGCGGAGCCGCACGGTCACCATCAGTGGATACGTGAGCCCTGGTGCCGCGGGCGACACCGTGGCGGTCTACATGCGCCGGCCCGGCTCGCGACGTTGGACCAGGATCAAGACGGCCGCGACCTTCACGACGAGCGGCCGCTGGGCCACGTCGTACCGTCTGCGCTATCGCGGCACGCACTACTTCAAGGCGGTGTTCGTCGGCGCACCGTACCGCTACGCGTCATCTAGCGGGAGCCTGCGCAAGCGCGTCAGGTAGCGCGAAAGCCCTGTGCACGTCGGGCGCACAGGACACACAGCGGACGAGCCGCCCATGCGCTAGTGTGTTCTTGGCCCTGACGGGCCCCATTCGCGCCCTCAGGAGGTCAACGTGTCGAAGCGATCGTTGCGCTGGCTGGTCGCCGGGCTCGCCGTGGTAGCGGTGAGCGCATCGGTCGGATGCTCGACTCCACCTGCAGCGGTGGCTCCACAGCCGGCGCCCGCGGAGCAGCCGGCAGCCGCACCCACCCCGACCGAGGAGGTCACCGAGTTGAAGATCGAGGACATGGTCGTAGGAACGGGCGCCGAGGCCGTCAGCGGCAAGACGGTGTCGGTCCACTACACGGGCTGGCTCACCGACGGCACGAAGTTCGACTCATCGGTCGATCGCGGTACGCCCTTCGAGTTCCAGCTGGGCCAGGGGCGTGTCATCCGCGGATGGGATGAAGGTGTCGCCGGGATGAAGATCGGCGGCAAGCGCAAGTTGACCATCCCGCCCGAGATGGGCTACGGCGCCCGGGGCTCGGGCAGTGTCATCCCGCCCAACGCGACCCTCGTCTTCGATGTGGAGCTCCTGGGCGTCAGATAGCGCGGGTCCGGTGGCCGCTGTGACTGTCGTTGTGCTGCGCATTAGGGGTACCTTTACCAATGTGAACGCGGTTCACCCGACGGGGGAGGCGGATCCGGGTGACACCCTTGCTCGACATGCGGACCGTCCTCATCGGCGATGTCCTCGCGTACGTCCTGTGCTCGGTCGTCCTGGCGACGCTTTGGATGCGGAACCGCGAGCGCTCGCCCGGCATCGGGTTGTGGCTCGTGAGCTTCGTGATGCAGTTCGCCGCCCTGCTGCTCATCGCGGCACGCGGCATCGTGCCCGATGTCGTGTCGATGGTGGTGTCCAACACGCTATCGATCGCGGGGACCATCATCCTGCTGATCGGGCTGGAGCTCTATCTTGGCAAGCGAGGGCCGCATGTCCAGGATTGGGCCACGCTGGCGGCGTTCGCGCTCGTCCAGACGTACTTCGCCGTCGTCGAACCCAGCCTGTTCGCGCGCAACATCAACGTGGCGCTGGGGCTGCTCTTCGTAACCGCGGAAAGCGCGTGGCTCCTCTTGCGCCGAGTCGAGCCGGAGGTCCGGCCAGCCACGCGGGCGGCGGGACTGGTCTTCGTCGGCTACGTCCTGTTGAGCGTCTTCCGAATCGTGCTGCAGTTCAACGAACCGCGAGTGAACGACCTCTTCCAGTCCGGCGTGCTCGACACGTCGGTGCTGATGGCGTATCAGCTCCTCGCCGTCGGCCTCACCTTCGCTCTTCTCCTGCTGGTCAACAGTCGTCTGTTCGAATCGCTGAGCCGGAGCGAGCAGAAGTTCTCCATCGCCTTCACCAACATCCCGGACGCCGTCGTCCTCTCGTCGATCGCGGACGGCCGGATCATCGAAGTGAACCAGGCCTTCTATGAGATGGCGGGGCTCACGCGGGACCAGGTGTCCGGCACCACCAGCATCGCGCTGGGTATCTGGGCTGACACTGCGGACCGTGACCGGTTCGTCGGGCAGCTGCGCGAGCACGGCCGGGTCGTCGACTTCGAGACGGGCTTCCGGCGTTCGACGGGCGAGGTCTTCCCCGGTTCGGCCTTCGGCGATGTGCTCGAGATCGGCGGGGAGCGCTGCGCCCTCACCGTCGTCCACGACCTCACGAAGCGCAAGCGCGCCGAGGCGGAGATCCTGAGATTGAACGCCGAGCTCGAGGAGCGCGTGCAGAGCCGCACCGAGGAGCTCGAGGCGGCGAACGAGGAACTCGTGTCCGCGATCAGCAGCCTCACCGAGGCGAACATCGATCTCGAGGAGGCCACACACGCCAAGAACGACTTCCTGGCCGCGATGAGCCACGAACTGCGTACGCCGCTGAACTCGATCATCGGCTTCTCGGGTGTGCTCGCGCAGGGTCTTTCCGGTCCCCTGGGAGATGAGCAGCGCAAACAGGTCGCGATGATCAACAACTCCGGGCGACACCTGCTCGAACTCATCAACGGAGTCCTGGATCTGGCGAAGATCGAGTCGGGGCACGACGACCCGACCATCCGGGACGCCGACCTCGTTCCCATCGCGCGTGAGATGTACGAGACCATTCGCCCAGTGGCGGAGGCTGGCGGCGTCGAGATGCGATGGGAATGCTCCCGCGAGAGCCTGGCGGTCCGGACCGATGAGCTTCGCGTCGGGCAGATCCTGCTGAATCTGCTGGGCAACGCGGTGAAGTTCACGCAACGCGGCCTCATCACGGTGATCGTGTCAGGGGACGACACAGGTCCGACCGTCGCGGTGAAGGACTCGGGCAGCGGTATCGCGTTGGACGACCTGGAGCGCGTGTTCGATGACTTCTATCAAGTGGTGCCTCCGGGGGGTGGCAAGACCGAGGGTACCGGCCTGGGGCTTGCCGTTTCACGCCGCCTGGCCGAGTCGATAGGGGCGCGGATCGACGTCGCGAGCGAACCGGGAAAGGGGTCGGTCTTCACACTGTCGCTCCCGGGCCGGTCGTCGTAGAACGTCCGCGCGGTACACTGAAGGCCACGGACGGCACCACCTGCGAGAGGGATCTCCGTGCCCAGAGTCCTCGTCGTCGACGATGAAGCGAACATACGGGAGCTCGTCACCGTCTACTTCACTGCGGCGGGCTTCGACGTGTGCCAGGCGGCTGACGGCCCCACGGCGCTTCGCGAGGCTCAGGCGGAGCTACCCGATCTCGTGATCCTCGACATCATGCTGCCGGGTATCGACGGAGCCACCGTCTGCCGCCGTCTTCGTGAGACATCGCAGGTCCCCGTGATCATGCTCACGGCACGGGACACCGACCTCGACAAGGTCGCGATGCTCGAGGCGGGGGCGGACGACTACGTCACCAAACCCTTCAGTCCCCCGGAGCTCGTGGCCCGCGCCCGCGCCGTGCTTCGCCGCAGCGCCTCGGCCCCTCCGGTGAGCGCCGCTCCGCTGCGGGTCGGAGCTCTCACGATCGACGCCGCACAGCGCCGGGTACTCGTCGACGATATCCTCGTCGAACTCACGGCGAAGGAGTTCGACCTGCTCGCCGCGATGGCTGCCGAGCCCGGTGTGGTCTTCACGCGCGAGCAGTTGCTCGAGCGCGCGTGGGGATTCTCCGACTTCGTGGATGCGCGCGGCATCGACGTCCACGTCCGCCACTTGCGGGCGAAGCTGGGCGACGAAGCGGCCGCTCCACGCTTCGTCGAGACGGTGCGAGGCGTGGGTTACCGCGTGATGAGAGCCGCGGGATGAGATCGCGGCCACGGAGTCCGATCGCGCGGCGCCTCCGGCTCGCGCTGTTCGCCGTCGGGGCGCTGTGCATCGCTGTCGCCGTGACGACCTTCTACACCCTGTGGACACGACAGACCCTCGCTCTGCGGACCACGGAGTTGGAGCGCCAGGTCGGTGTGGTGGGCGCCGGTGTCGCCGTGGGCTCCGTTCTTCCCGGCAGCTCCCGGGACGAAGGCCAGGTGCGGGCGCGGCTGTTGAAAGTCGAGGCCGGACTCATCGGCGCGCGGTTGTCGGTCACGGACGCCACGGGCACGGTGCTCTTCGGGACGGCCGGGAGCACCGGCGTGTCCTCCTATCCGATCGCGAGGCTTGAGCGGCCGGGCTCCGAGTTCGACGCGAGGGTCGGCGTGCTCGATGTCGCCGGCGTCGGTCGCGTGGTCGTAGCTGCGGTACCTGTCGCCTTCGCCGGGCCTGACGAGCCGCAGCGCTATCTCGTGGGCGCCAAGCCCATCGCCGACATCCAAGCCGGCGACAGTTGGGTCCTCGCCTCCATCGGGCTGTCCGCCCTGGTCGCGCTGCTCGTGGCGTGGCTTGTCGGCACATGGCTGGCGAGCCGGGTGACCGGACCGCTCGTGCGGCTCACCGACGGCGCACGCGCCGTGGCCGCCGGCGAGTGGGGACGGCAGGTGCCCGTCGAGGGTGACGACGAGGTCTCCTCGCTCGCGGGTGCGTTCAACGACATGTCGGCGAGGGTCGCGGATGCCTATCGGGCGCAGCAGGCCTTCGTCGGGGACGTCAGCCACGAGCTGCGTACACCGGTCACGTCCATCCGGGGCTTCGCGCAAGCGATCGGTGACGGTGTCGTCTCGGACGAGACCGGCATCAAGCGCGCCGCGGGGATCATCATCGACGAGGCCGACCGCCTCGCTGACCTGACGGCCACCCTGCTGTCGCTTGCCGATCTGGACTCGGGTGTGGTCGAGCTCACGAAGGAGCCTGTCGACGTCGCAGCGTTGGCCGGGACATTGCGCGACCGCTTCGACGCTCGTGCGGCCGAGGCCGGCCTGGCATTCGACGTCGATCTGGGTTCCGAGCGGCCGCTCGCTGACCCCGAACGCCTACTGCAGGCGGTGTCCGGCATCGTGGAGAACGCACTGGTGCACGCCGCCGGAGCCGGGCGCGTACGGCTTCGCGCGGACGTGGTCGGAGCGGTGTGGCGGCTCGAGGTCGCTGACGACGGGCCGGGGATCGCTCCCGAGGACCGCGATCGGATCTTCGGGCGTTTCGCGCGCCTCGATCCGTCGAGGGCTTCCACAAGCGGCGGATCGGGCCTGGGGCTGGCGATCTGCCGTCGCACCGTCGAGTTGATGGGTGGTCGCGTTCGCGCGGACTCGTCTCCCGACCTAGGCGGAGCGCGTTTCACCGTCGAGTTGCCCGCGGCAGGGCCCGATATGCTCAACGTGAACTCAACGTCGCGCCAATGAATGCCCAACCACCTGCGGCGATACTGGTTCCTGAGCGGTCGGACGTGCGGCCGCGCCCAGTGCCACGAAGGAGAGCCTCACCATGAAGAGCCGCACAACCATCCAGGCCGCGATCGCACTCGCGCTCGTAGCCATGCTCATCGCCCCCGCGGCGGCGTTCGCGGTCCCTGGCCGCGGCAGGCTCGGCAAGCCGAAGTCGTCCATGGACGCCACACGTCAGGCGCGCTTCGATATGCGGCAGCAGAGGCTGCAGGAGCGCATCACGAAGGTGCTCGAGAACCGCGGCCGTGGTTTCGATGCCGCCGCCGCGGCGATCCTTCGCCGCATCGATCGCGTGTCTGTCATCGCCAGCAAGGTGGAGTCGGCCGGCGCCGATGTGACCGACGTGCGCGCGTCGCTCGACAAGGCTCGCGCGCTGGTCGCCGAGGCCAAGGCCGCCGATGCCGCGGCCGATGAGCTGTTCAAGGCCGTCCCGACCGCGACCGACAGGCGCGCCGCGTTCACAGCCGCCAAGGCACAAGCGAAGATCGCTCGCCGGTTGCTGCATGAGGCACGCACCACACTGCGCAAGGCGATCCTCGACCTTCGCGCCGTGGTGAACGGCCTGGAGGGCGCACAGTAGTGACGATGCGTACCGCCGTACTGGCCGGCGCACTGGCACTCGCGCTGGGCGCGATGCTCGTAGGTTGTGCGGGGACTCCCGCCACGGACGGCGCGCGCGGGACCCTCGAGACCACCGCGACATCCAGCGCGCAGTCGACGTCGTCCGCTGACGTCAGCCCGATCGCGCTACCTGCTGCCGGTACGCCCGGGTCCTCCAAATCGGAGATCAAGGCGATGGACCAGCAACTCGATGCCATGCAGAAGGAGCTCGATTCGCTGAGCATGCCGGCGGACACCGACTTCGGGTCCGCGGAGGGCGCGCTCTACTGATCGAGCTCGTCCCTAGAGGTACTCCCAGACATCGTCGATGCCCGCGTCGGCGGCGGGGATGCACTCCGAGATGGTGATCGAGTGGCTCCCCGTGCCGCGGTCGATGATCCGCAGATCGAGGATTGCGGGCTCGTCGGCCCAGCGGCCTTCCGCGTCGATCAGCACCTTGACCCGCGGGCACAGCAGATCGTCGCGGTTCACGCGGAACACGACGGCCGTGGACGCATCGGACAACTTGACGACGGCGCCCATCGGGTAGATGCCGAGCATCGCCACGAACCCCTTGGTGATAGAGGGGTCGTAGGCCTTGCCGCGACCCTGCATGAGGACGGCCAGCGCCTTGTCGGGCCGGATCTCGCGCCGGAACGGCCGTGAAGTGGTCATGGCGTCGTACGCGTCACACAGCGCGACCACCTTCGAGAACAGGTGCTGCTCCTGCGGCTCGCCGATGTCCGGGTAGCCCTTTAGGTCGTGGCGCTGGTGGTGCTCGTAGGCGACGATCATGGGCATCTGGTCCATGAGCTGGATGCGCTTGAGCAAGTCGGCGCCTTCGGCCGCGTGACTCTTCACGATCTGCCACTCGTCCGCGGTGAGAGGGCCCTCCTTGTTGAGGATGTCCTCGGGGATGCGCACCTTGCCCAGGTCGTAGAGGAGAGCGGAAAGACCCAGGGACTTGAGCGACTCCTCGTCCAGCCCGAGCGTGGTTCCCAGCGACAGCGACAGGATGCACACGTTGATCGAGTGGTTGAGCGTGTAGTCGTCATGGCTCTTGATGGCGGTCAGGCCGAGGACAGCCGCAGGGTCGCGGAACAGCGTCTCGAGAAGGCCGTTGACGAGGGATTGCAGCGGCCCGATCTCGAAGACCTTCCCGAGCTTGACCTGGGTCTCGACGTCGCGCATCGCGGTGACGCCGGTCTCGTACTGCTTGCGGGCCTTGTCCCGAGTCTCCTTGTTGGCCTCGCCCCGGTCCTCGTCGGCCAAGGTCGTCGTCTCTGCCACCGCGACGTTTGTCGCGCCGCGCTGGTCGAGGAAGGACAGCGCGGTTGTGATGTCCTTGACGCCGTCCGTGCCCATGAGGGCCACGAACGCTTCGGCGTCGTTGCGGGCGAAGTCCTCGGAGAACGTGATCGCCGAGATACCCCGGGCCAGCAAGTCGTCGACCAGCTTCCCGTAGGTGGTGCTCTCCTCGGGGAGGACATGGTCCTCGACGAAGAGCGTCGCTTTGTAGATGTTGACCGTGACGTCCTCGAATCCGAGCTCGATGACGCCACCGACGGCCGCGACGAGGTCGTCCATGGACTGCGCGACGCTCGGGTGGGTCGCGGGATAGAGAGCGGCGTTCGTCGCCGCCACGGCTATGGCGCGCACGAGTTCCTTGGCGCGTGCGAGGCGCTTGGCGCTCGAGAACGGCGAGCGGGAGGCCGCCGAGGTCGCTGCCGCCATCTCCTCCGGTGTCTCGAGACGGTCGGGACCGGTGTCGCTGTCGCTCACTTACCGCACCTTCTCTCCGTCGGCCTGCTCGGCCGCTTGCAGGTCCGTCACTGCTCGGCGTGCCGCGTCGCGCAACTCGCGCGGCTTGCGGCGGAACGTCAGCCGGTTCGATGCTATCCGCTTGAGTACGGGGATCGCCTCCGTAGCGCCCATAGTGCGCACGTCCTCTATGATTTCGCGCTTGAGGTCGTGATTCCTCGTACCCGATGTCCGCAGTTGCAGTACCGCGAGCATCGCAGGGACCGCGCGACGCCTTCCGGTCCTTCGGATCGTCTCGAGGGCGGCGCGCGCCGTCGTCTCATCGGGATGGGTCAGTGCGCTGATGATCGCCGCCCAGGACTCCTCCGCGTCGATGGTCTCGAGTGCCGCTATCGCGGCGAGCCTGACCTCGCGCGCCTGGTGGTCCAGCGCCAGGGAGAGTACCGATACCGAACGACGGTCGCCGAGACGGCCCAGCATCCCCGCGAGTTCACGTACCTCGACGGGGTCGCCCGCGCGGATCCGGCGCCCCGTGGCCGCGATGAACTGCTCGGGCATCGCGCGACCGATCTCGACCAGCAAGGGCCGCTTGGCCTCGGAGGAGAGCAGCCAGGCCTCGACGACGGCCTCGGCACCGACCACTCCTGCTGCCGCGGCGACGGCCGCCGCGTCGCGTGCCTTCGGTGCATCGCTGAGCGCAAGCAGGCCCTCGAGGAGCGCTTCGGGTTGTGCGGACGCCCGTCGCGCGCGCTCCACCGCGTCCTGCAGCTCCGGACGGTCGGTCAAGATGTCGAGCTGCGCGAGGGCTGTGCGGACGAGCGGGAACGCGCCGGCCGCCACCGCTCGAGGCATCGCCTCGCCGACCGACTCGATGGACTCGGCGGTCGCCCCACGGTCCAGGATGCACATCGTCGTGGCGAGCGCCCGCACCGCCTCACCCGCTGGGTCGCGGGTCGCCAGCACCATGGCCATGGCCTCGTCGTCGTCCTCGGTCTCGGCGACCGCGTCGCTCGCTATGGCCGAGGCATCGATCACCGGGGGGACTCCCGACTCGGCCTCGGTCCGGGGCGAGGGGCGGAGCAGTAACTCGAGAGCGCGCATGGCCTCGGGCCCCAGCTCCAGCTTCGACATGATGGAGCCCGCGTCGCCACCAGTGCGCGCGGCGGCGAGCGTCATGAGTCTGGCGAGTGTGGCCGGCCGCATGTTCGCGATCACCGACAGCGCGCCCTCCATGACGCGACCGCCTGCGTCAGGGCGGATAGCCGCCGCCAGAACGGCGGCGCGCGTGGCCTCGTCGAGCTGGAGCAGAGCGGCGGCGACGCGCTCGGCGGCAAGTTCCCGAGCGGCCGATTCGAGGCCGTTGATGACTTCGCCGATCTCGTCCCGCCCTTCGCCGGACGCTGCGGAGCGGGCCCATGATGCGGCCGAGCGGAGTACCGCAGGGCCGATCGCGTCGAGCGGCGCGGACGTGAGGTCGAGCCCGGCGAGGCCCTCGTCGGTGGATGCGCGCAGCGTGACCTCGATGACCGCGAGCTGCGAGACTCCGGCCTGGACGATGACGGCGCGCAGGCCACCCTCCTCACGCACCGCCGAGGCGTCCGAGCCGGCGCAGCGCAGGAACGCGTTCGTCTCGTCCGCCGTGAGTCCCGGCGCGACGATGAGCTGGCCGACCTGGTGCGCGTAGAGCATCTCGGCGAGTCCGGTGACTTGCGCCTGTCCTTCGGCGACGATCTGGTCCCCGAGCTTGAAGGCTTTCGGCTCGACGACGAACCGGACCGGTCCGCGAGCTGCGAGCGTGACGGCCTCGCTCACTTGGACGAACCTCTGGACGGTCTGGGCGGGGATCTCGCTGGTGGGCGGGTACAGGCGCACGGCCGCCGCTGCGGCCGCGAGCGCACGGACGACCTCCTCAGCGCGAAGCTGCACCTGCCCGCTCATCATTCGCCTTCCCGGAAGGACCTATACGAGAGGTATCGGCATCGCCCGCCGCAGGCGGACTGTTGTAGGCGGACTGTTACTACATTATCCGCAATGCCGATACATGAGACGATGCAATTGTGCGTCGCTTCTCCTTTGGAGGGTCGCTTCTCTTCGTGCCACTCACGTCGGATGCCCACTACAAGGGACTCGTAGAGGCCCAACTCCGGCGCGCCGGCGCCATCGAGCCGCCTGTGTCGGTCGACGACGCTGCGGCCATCCTCGGCGTGCCCACGATGACCGTGGCCTTCCCGGCGTGGTTCACCGGTGCGATCGTCTCCGAAGGTGGTGTTCCGGTCATCCTGCTCAACGGTTCGAGTACCCCCGAGAGCCGCCGGGACGCCCTCGCGCACATGCTCTCGCACATCCTCGTGAGGATCGACGACCCTGCTACTCCCTACCCTCGGGACACGACCGGCGATCACCGGCTCGCGGACACGATGGCCGAGGAGTTCGTCATGCCGGAGTACATGGTCCGCGAACAGGCCGCGAAGTGGTTCAACGACTACCGGTATCTGGCCCGCCTCTTCGCCGTCTCGGAGAGCGACATGATGGCCAAGATGCGCGACCTGGGACTCATGAAGGCGCGCGGAGTCGTCTGGGACTACTGACGCGCACACGCGCCCGCATGCCCTGGGCGGCAGGCGTATCATCTGTAGCCGGGCCCGCTCTGCATGGGCGGACGGCATCCCATGTGAGAAGGATCGGGGGGTACATGCGCGCCAGCTACGCCATCGGCCTCGATGTCGGCGGCACCCGGATCGCGGCAGGGCTCGTCGAGCGAAAAGGGCGCATCGTCAAAGAGATGCGGACCTCCACGCCGAAGGGCGGCCCCTTCGGTGTCGTCGACGCGATCATCGACGCGATCGGTGAGGTCGCCACGGGCGTCCACGCCTCCGAGATAGCCGGGATCGGCATCGGCCTCCCGGCGCAGATCGACTTCGGACGGCAGACGGTCGAGTTCTGCACGAACCTCCCACTGGGCGGCGTGGACATGCGCGGTCTGGTCATGTCGCGTACGAAGCACTCGGTCGCCATAGACAACGACGGCCACACGGCCGCTCTCGGGGAGTCCCGTTTCGGCGCCGCCAAGGGCGCCCGCGACTTCCTCATGGTCACGGTCGGCACCGGTGTAGGCGGCGGTGTGTTCATCGCGGGAGAGCTGTACCGCGGCCACCGCGGACTCGGCGGCGAGATCGGCCACATGGTCGTCGATCTCGACGGTCCCGATTGCCCGTGCGGTGGCAAGGGCCACCTCGAGGCCTTCGTGGCACGGCCCGCCATCATCCGCGAGGGAAGGGCGGCCGCCGAGACGTACAGAGGCTCCGGCATACTGCGCCGAGCGGGCGACGACCCCGGACTCATCACCGCCGAGCTCGTGATCGAGGCTGCGAACGCCGGAGACGAGGCCGCAGCGGAGATCATGGGGCGTGTCGGGCACGTGCTCGGCGAGGCGCTCGTGGGACTCGTCAACCTGCTCAACCCCCAGTTGGTCGTGATCGGCGGCGGCATCGGTGAGACCTGTCCGCTCATCATCGAGCGGGCTACCCAGGCGATCTCGTCCGAGGCGCTGGCGGGACGCAGGGACGTTCATGTGGTTCCCGCCGAACTCGGCAACGACGCCGGTGTCGTGGGCGCCGCGGCGCTCGCGTTCGACGAGCACGACTCCCGGGAGGGGCTGCACAGGTGAGCGCGCCGAAGGTCCACTTCGCCCCCGTCCGTTCTCCGAAGAAGATCTCGATGGTCGCGCGCGCAGGGCAGTTGCTCGAGCGCGCCGGTCTGCGCGATGCGGTCGCCGAAGGCGATCTCGTGGCGGTGAAGCTCCACTTCGGCGAACAGGGCAACACAGGGTTCGTCCATCCGGTCTTCCTCCGCGAGGTCGTCGCGCGCGTGAAGTCGCACGGCGGCAAGCCGTTCCTGACCGACGCGAACACCCTGTATCGAGGCCAGCGCGCCAACGCCGTCGACCACCTCGCCTGCGCCGTCCACAACGGATTCAGCTTCGCGACGGTCGACGCGCCCATCGTGATCGCGGACGGCATCGACGGTCGCGACGCTGTCGACGTCCCCATCGAGGGCGGGAGGCACTTCCAGACCGTCCGGATCGGGGCGGCCGCCGTCCATGCGGACGCCATGGTCGTCGTGACGCACGTGAAGGGCCACGAGGCGACGGGTTTCGGTGGCGCGCTCAAGAACGTGGGCATGGGGCTCGGATGCCGCTCGGCGAAGCAACGCATGCACTCCGACTTCCGCCCCGAGGTCACCACTGAGAAGTGCACCGCGTGCGCGAGATGTGTGAAGTGGTGCCCCGTCGCCGCCATCGTCATCAACCCCGACCGCGTGGCCGAGGTCGACTTCAGCGTCTGCTACGGATGCGGGGAATGTGTCGCGAGCTGCCCGTACGGAGCGATCGCGACGCAGTGGAAGACGACACCCGAGGCCATCCAGGAGAAGATCGTCGAGCATGTCGCGGGGGCTGTGGCCGGCAAGGAGGGCAAGGTCGTCTACCTGTCCTTCGTGACCGCGGTCTCGCCCGACTGCGATTGCTGGAGCTTCTCGGACGCGCCCATCGTCGGGGACATCGGCGTCCTCGCGTCCACCGATCCCGTGGCCATCGACCAGGCGGCCTATGACCTCGTGACCGCCGCCGCGGGTCTTCCGGGCTCTCTTGGTGAAGGCATGGCGGCGGGAAGCGACAAGTTCACGGTCATCACCGGAGTGGACGGCACGTCCGCGATGGCGTATGCGGAAGTGATGGGACTGGGAACACGAGCGTACGAGCTCGTGCGGATGGAGTAGCCTCAAGGGAGCCGCGCGTCGCCATGACAGCGATGCCAAGGGAGCGGAGGAGTTGCGTGAACTACCTCGATATCGTCAAGCGCGCATGGGGCACGACCTGGCGCTACAAGATCCTGTGGCTGTTCGGCCTGTTCGCGGGCGCCGGCGGCGCCGGCGGCGGGAACTCCAGCTCGAACTGGAACAGCGGTAGTGGCAACAGCGGCTCGGGCAACGCCGCCAGCCAGCAGTTCCTCGATCAGCTGCAGAACTACTTGCCGCTCATCATCGCGGTCGGTGCGTTCCTGGTCCTGATCGGCATCGTGTTCTTCGTCCTGACGTACGCCGCGCAAGGCGGACTCGCGTTCCTGGTCAACGAGGCCGAAGAGAAGCGCGCGGTGAAGGCCGCCGACGGCTGGCGCGTCGGATTCGCGCACTGGGGGCGGGTCTTCCTCCTCAACTTCCTGATCGGTCTGCCGATGATCGTCATCCTCGTGCTCTTCCTCGTCATCTTCGGCGCGTCGATCTTCGGGATCGTCGCGGCGACGGCCGGCGGTGACACGTCGTCCCTGACTCAGGCCTCCGGCCTTGCGGGGGGCATCGGCGGATTCTGCTGCGGGCTCGTCTTCCTGTTCGTGACCGTCTTCGCCTACTCGATCGTCTTCGGCACGGTCAACCAGTTGGCGATTCGCTACGCGGTACTCGAAGAGCGGACCGCGATCGAGTCGCTCAAGCAGGGCTGGTCGGACGTGTGGGCCAAGCGCGGCGCCATCGGCATGTTCTTCGTGATGTGGGTGACCTCGATGGTCTACAGCGTCGTGCTGACCGTCATGCTCATGATCTTCATCGTCCCGATCATCGTCATGGCGATCGCCGGCAACTTCATCGGCGTCGCTGCCGTCAGCATGGTCGCCGGGTTGGTAGCCATGCTGCCCGCCGCGGTCTACGGCGCCTTCTCGGGGAGTGCCTGGACGATCTTCTTCCGCCGGATGACCGGCCGGGAGCAGGGTCCGGCAGCGGTGCTCACACCGGCCTACGGTGGAGGCTTCCCGCCCGCACCGCCCGCACCGCCGGGCACCGGCTTCCCTGAGCCGCCGGCAGCCGAGTACACACCTCCCGTCGAGCCGGCACCCCCCGCCGTCGACCCGTGGCAGGCTGCGAACGACGTACCACCCGTCGTGCCGCCCGCCACATCCGTCGCCGGGCCCGACGCTCCCCAGGAGAGCTTGATGCCGCCGCCTCCGCCCGAAGGGGCGTAGGTGGCGGGTCGCACCTCATCCGACGCCGAGCAGGCGGTCCGCGCGCCGGGCCGCCTGCTCGTCTGCGCGACACCGATCGGCAATCTCGGCGACGTGACCTCCCGAGTGCTCGACGCGCTCCGCGACGCAGACGTCATCGAGGCCGAGGACACGCGCGTGACCCGCAAGCTGCTCACGCGGTTCAGCATCTCCACCCCGCTGGAGTCCTACCACGCGAAGAACCTGGAGCGTCGGACCCCGGAGGTCGTCGCACGTGTGCGGGCGGGCGCATCAGTGGCGCTCGTGTCCGACGCCGGGACGCCGGGGATCTCGGACCCGGGGGCCCGCCTGGTCGATGCCTGTCTCGAGGAGGGGCTTCCCGTCGATGTGCTGCCGGGTCCTTCGGCGATCGTGACCGCGCTCGTCGCGAGCGGACTGCCGACGCACGCGTTCTACTTCGGCGGCTTCCTCCCGCGCAAGGCGGGAGACCGTCGGCGCGCGCTCGAGAAGCTCGCCGCGCTCGACGCGACGCTCGTCTTCTACGAGGCGCCTGCCCGAACAGCCGCGACCGTCGCTTCACTCGCGGAGGCGTTTCCCGGCAGGCGCGCCGCCATGGCGCGGGAACTCACGAAGCTCTACGAGGAGGTCGCTCGCGCGCCCGTGGAGGAGCTCGCTCGCGCGCTCGCGGGGCGGGAGCTCAAGGGAGAGGTCGTCTTGCTCGTCGGGCCGCCTGACGGCAGGGCGGCCGAGATCGATGAAGGCGCGGTGGCGGCGCGTATCGCCGAGCTGGTCGCGGACGGGGTCACCCGCAAGGACGCGGTCAAGCAGGCGGCCCGGGAACTCGGCGTGCCGCGCAACGTCGCGTACGGGATCTCCGTGCGCGACTGACGGGGCGCTAGAGGCGCTGCACCGCAGCCACGCAGTTGCGACAGATCGCCCGCTCCTTGACCCGCATGATGTCCTCGAGAGCTCCGCACACCACGCATGAGTCGTGGTGTTTCGCGACGACGATGCGCTCGCCGTCGACCGAGATGGACATCGGGTCCCGCACGTTGATCCCCAGTGTCCGCCGCAGCTCCATGGGAAGCACTATCCGTCCGAGGTCATCGACTCTGCGTACGATCCCCGTGTCGCTCATCTTCTCGCGGTCCCTTCATTTGACTGCACACACGTGCTGGTGAAGGATACGGGGGAGGTCGCTACGGAACGCTCCGAGCCTCCCCCCAGGCTCTACTCTCGTGCCAGTATTACCCAAAGCAGGGACGAATTCACCTATGTTCATGAAATCCTTCTACCTCACGACCCCCATCTACTATGTGAACTCGGTACCTCACCTCGGTACGGCTTACACGACGATCGCCGCCGATGCGCTCGCCCGATACCGGCGGATGACCGGTCACGACGTCCACTTCCTGACCGGTCTGGACGAGCATGGGCAGAAGGTCGCCCAGGCCGCCGCCGAGAACGGGACGGAGCCGCAGGCGTGGGTCGACACGATCGCACCGAAGTTCGTCGAGGCGTGGAAGATGCTCGACATCACATACGACGACTTCATCCGGACCACCGAGGGGCGCCATGTCCGCGGAGCGCAGGCGTTCCTGCAAGTCCTCAAGGACAGCGGCGACCTCTACCAGGGCCACTACGAGGGCTGGTACTGCGTACCGGACGAGACGTTCTACACCGAGGAGCAACTCGCAGACGGGAAGTGCCCCGGCTGCGGGCGGGACGTTCAGTTCATCCGCGAGGACAACTGGTTCTTCCGTCTTTCGGCCTATCAGGACCGTCTGCTCGCGCACTACGAGGCGCACCCGGAGTTCATACAGCCCGAGACGCGGCGCAACGAGGTAGTCAGTTTCGTCTCGGGAGGTCTGAAGGATCTCTCGGTGTCCCGGACGACCTTCACCTGGGGCATCCCACTGCCGTTCGACGACGAGCACGTGATGTACGTGTGGTTCGATGCGCTGCTCAACTACATCACGGCGATCGGCTACGGTGATCCCGATCGTGCCGAGGAGTTCGCGAAGCGCTGGCCGGCGCAGTACCAGTTCGTCGGCAAGGACATCATCCGGTTCCACTGCGCGATCTGGCCCGCGATGCTGATGGCGGCCGGACTGCCGCTGCCCGAGACCGTCTTCGCTCACGGCTTCCTGCTCACCAAGGGCGAGAAGATGAGCAAGTCGAAGGGCAACGCGGTGGCCCCGGCCGACCTCGTCGCGAGGTTCGGCGTGGACGCCTACCGCCACTACTTCCTCCGCGACGTCCCGTTCGGCGCCGACGGCTCCATCTCCATGGAGGGGATGGTGCAGCGCTACAACGGGGACCTGGCCAACGACTGGGGCAACCTCGTCAGCCGACTGCTCAACATGACCGAGAAGTACTGCGACGGCGTCGTCCCCGAGCCGCCGGCGGATGCCGATGCGACCGCGGACGATCTCGAGCTGCGCGGCATCGCGGAAGCGCTGCCGGCGACGTACGAGGCCGCTATGGCCCGCCTCGACTACGTGGGGGCTTTGGAGGCGGCGTGGATGCTCATCAAGCGCGCCAACCGCTACATCGAGGACGCCGCTCCGTGGAACCTCGCGAAGTCGGACGAGACGCGGCCGCGCCTGCTCGCGGTCCTGTACGACGCGCTCGAGTCGGTCCGCATCGCGGCGCTGTTCACGGCGCCGGTCATGCCGAACACATCGGCGGAGGTCTGGCGTCGGCTGGGCATCGGCGACCCGTGCTCCGTCACGGACATCGCCGCCGAGAGCGTCTGGGGCAAGCTGCCGGCGGGCAGTCTTGTCGTGAAGGGAGACGCCCTCTTCCCGCGAATCTACGAGGAAGAGTAGGACTGCAGGAGCAGTAGGGTGCCGCACCGCGGTACGCGACGCTAAGGGGTTGTGAAGATGGACGAACGCAAGCCGCGCATCGAGGTCCCGCGCTTGGGCGCGCAGACCGCCGATACGCACGCTCATCTCGACATGCTCGACGACCCGGCCGGCGCGCTCGAGCGCGCTGTGGTGGCGGGCGTCATGTACATAGCGACGGTCGCCGACGTCACCGAGGCGCCGCTCGGTACGTTCGACGCGCTCGGATCATGGATCGACGAGGCCAAGGAGCGGATGGACCTGTGGGGCGTCCCACATCCCGAGACGCCCGAGGTGCGCATCATCGTCGGCGTGCACCCGCACAACGCGAAGGGCTACACGCCCGAGACGGCGGACACGCTCCGCCAGCTCGCCGTGGATCCCCGCGTCGGCGCCATCGGCGAGATAGGCCTCGACTTCCACTACGATCACTCACCGCGAGACCACCAGCGCCGGGCGTTCGAGGCGCAGCTCGGCCTCGCCCACGAGCTCGGGCTGCCGATCGCCGTACACCTGCGTGAGGCGCACGAGGAGGGCATCGCGATCCTGCGGGATCTCGGCGTGCCCAAGGCCGGCTGCATCATCCACTGCTTCACCGAGGGCCCGAAGACCGCCGAGATGCTCCTCGAGATGGGATGCCACATCTCGTTCGCCGGGCCGGTCACCTTCGCGCGGGCGGAGATCATCCACTCTGCGGTCGAGGTCGTCCCGATCGACCGGCTCCTTGCCGAGACGGACAGCCCGTTCATGACACCGGTACCGCATCGCGGGCGCAGCAACGAGCCGGCATGGGTCACCTTCACCGTGGCGGCCCTCGCTGAGATCAAGGGACTGTCTCCCGCTGACGTGGCCACCGCGACACTGACGAACGCTCGCAGGGTGCTCGGTGGCGGGAACTAGAGCGCACGACGATGACTGACTCTCCCGAGCTCGCGCCCGGGACCGTGCTGGGGATCGCCGGGAGCCCGCGCAGGGACGGCAACAGCGAACGACTCCTCGACGCGTGCCTGGCCGGCGCGCGTGCCGCCGGCGCACCGGTCTTCAAGCTGCCCGTGGTCGAGTACGGCATCGCGCCGTGCCGCGGCTGCAACGCCTGCTCGCTGACGGGTGAGTGTGTCGTCAAGGACCGCATGGGCGAGGTCTACGCGCTGCTCGACAGCGCGGCGGCGGTCGTGGTCTCCACGCCGGTGTACTTCGCGACCGTCCCCGCGGTCCTCAAGGCGCTCTACGACCGGTGTCAGCCCTACTGGGCACGCAGGTACCAGCTGGGGCGGCCCGTGCCGGAGAAGCGCCCTGGAGGGCTGCTGGTGGTGCGCGGAGGCAAGGACCCGTATGGGTACGAGTGTGCGGTCACCACCACGCGCAGCGTCTTCGCGGTCATCGGATTGACGGTTGCGGAGCCGCTCGTGCTCGAAGGCGTCGACTCACCCAGTGATATCGGCCGTCATCCCGACGCCCGGCTGGCCGCGACCGCCCTCGGCGCGGGCATCGCGGGCTCGGTCGCGCGCGGCTGATCCGCACCGCCGACGGGCGTCTTGGGAAAGCGTTCCGTGGCGACCTGCGGGTTTGTGGCCTCCCACGGGCTCGACTATAATTCGACTCCGTCACGTCACCGACCTGTTGCCAAAGAACCAGGGGGTCGAATGTGAGACTGCCGGGTGGCCCGGCACGTTTCCTGAAAGCCCACCACCTCATCGCAGCCCTCGCCGCCGCAACCGTCGCAGTAGCGTGCATCACCGGATTCGCATGGGCCAACAAGCGCGTGACCGTCATCGTCGACGGCACCGTGACCGAATTCACGACCCAGTCTGCAGACGTCGCCTCGCTCCTCGCTGAGGCGGGCGTTCGTGCATCCGCCAACGACCTCGTCAGTCCCGGGCGCGGAACGGAGATCGTCGACGGCGACGTCGTCGTCGTCCGTCACGCGATCCCGGTCACGCTCCACTTCGGTGACGAGCGGATACTGCTCAACGTCGTGGGCCGTACCGTGGCCGACGCTCTCGTCGCTGCCGGACTCGACCCCACCTCCGGCATGCAGACCGACCCCGCGGTGGATTCTCCGCTCGAGCACGACATGGAGATCACCGCCACCGACGTGTTCATCCGCGTGGCCCAGGAAGAGGTCGTGATCCCGTTCGACGTCGTAGTCGTCGGGGACGTCAGTGCCGCGCCCGGATCCCGGAAAGTGACGACCCCCGGTGTCGCCGGTACGTCACTGAAGGTCTACCAGGTGCTCGTGGTCGGCGGGGCCGAGGGGCCGCGCTTCCTCAAGGCGCAGAAGCAACTCGTCGCGCCGGTGACCGAGGTAGTGACCCTTGGTACGAGCAACGTCTTCCGGCAGGTGATGGTCTCGCGCGGGCAGTCACGCCCGACGGCGCCTGACGTCGCGGGACGCACCATCAAGGTCACCTCCACCGCGTACACCCCGTGGGACCCGAGTTGCATCGGACATACCGAATTCTCGAAGGGTTTCGCTTGGGTGGCGGCCAAGCGCAAGTCACTCGGCATCCCCGACGGATGGGGCATCATCGCCGTCGACGAGCGCGTGATACCGCTCAAGAGCAAGGTATTCGTCGAAGGTTACGGCTACGCGATCGCATGCGATACCGGCGGCGTCATCCACGGCAAGAAGATCGACGTCTGCTTCTGGGGCGCTGACTCCAATGCGCCGTCGTCGTCAGCGGGCACGTACGCTCAGGTGCGGCAGGCGAGAGACGCGGCGTATCGCTGGGGTGCCGCACATCGCCGAGGCACCGTCACCGTCACCGTCCTCGGCAAGTAGGGGCGTGGCCCACTCGCCGCTCGCAAGTCCCTCCGCGACGCGCGACGCGCTCCTGCGGCACGGTCTGGTGCTCAAGAAGTCGCTGGGCCAGCACTTCCTCATCGACGACAACATCGTCGGCCGCATCCTCGCTCTGGCGGACCTGCCGAGCGGCTCCGTCGTCTTAGAGGTCGGTCCCGGCATCGGGACGCTGACCGCGGCGCTGTGCGGCGTCGCCGGCGCGGTCGTCGCGGTGGAGCGGGATGCGGGGCTGCTCCCGGCGCTGGGCGAAGTGGTCACGGCGTTCCCGGCGCTGAAGATCGTCCAGGCTGACGCCGTGCGCGTCCCGCCTGCGGAGCTCGTCACCCCGCTGGGCCCACCCGAGTATCTCGTGGCGAACCTGCCGTACGGCGTCGCTGCGACCGTCATCCTGCGCTTCTTCGAGGAGATCCCGTCGCTGCGGACCGCCGTCGTCATGGTGCAGGCCGAGGTCGCGGACCGGATATGCGCCTCGCCGGGCTCGAAGGCGTACGGTGCCTACACAGTGAAGCTGCGTCTGCAGGCTCGCGTGACCGGCCGCTTCGCTGTTCCCCGGGCCTGCTTCATGCCGCCGCCTCGCGTCGATTCCGCCGTCCTGCGACTCGACCGTGTCGGGGACGCGGGCCTGGCCGCGTCGGCCGCCGGCGTCGCATCGCTCGCATCAGCGGCCTTCGCCCAGCGCCGCAAGACACTGCGCAACTCGGTGCTGTCGTCGACCGGCTGGGAGGGCGCTGCCTTCGACGCGGCAGCGGCCGCGGCCGGCATCGACGGTCGGCGCAGGGCGGAGTCGCTCTCGCTCGACGAGTACATCGATCTGGCCCGCGAAGCACGCGGACAGGGCCTTCTACCTTGAGTTTTGCCGGTTAGCACTGTATAATCCCCCTACTCATGGGAGGCGATACATGGATGTAGTCAGGCAGGTCGAGGTCGTCGGTCGCATACGCAGCGACCTTCAGAGCCTCATGGGCACGAGGATGCGGCTGAAGGCGAACATGGGCCGCTCGAAGATCGTGGAACGCGAAGGTGTTCTCGAAGAGACTCATCCGAGTCTCTTCGTCGTCAAAGTCGACGAGAAGCGCGATCGTACCGCACGGGTCTCGTACAGCTATGTGGATATCCTGACGGGCACGGTCGAGTTGACGCACTGCGAGAGCGGGGAGAGCGTCTTCCCCTGGCTCAACTGACGGGTACGAAGACGAGCGCACGGTGACGGGCGCGGGAGCCGAATCAGGTTCCCGCGCCCGCTTCTGTGCTTCGGGGAGGTCATGGGCGGTGACGGACCGGCTCGCGCCTACCGTGCTCATCAAGGCACACGCGAAGGTCAATCTCTTCCTTGCGGTGGGGGGTCGCCGCGAGGACGGGTACCACGACGTCACGACCGTGATCCAGGCTCTCGAACTCCATGACGACGTCGCGGTCACACTCGGCGGCGAAGCCCTCACCCTGGACTGCGAACCGGACGTCGGTGTCGCGCCGGAGCACAATCTCGCCCACCGCGCAGCGCAGTACTGGTTCGAATCCTCCGACGTCACCGCCGGGGCCCACATCCAGCTGCGCAAACGCATCCCCGCCGGGGCCGGCCTTGGCGGCGGGAGCGCGGACGCGGCGGCGGTGCTGAAGGCGTTGGCGTTGCTCGACGGGATCGAGGAGTCAGCGGGCGCACGCATGGCTGGAGCGGCGGCGAGGCTCGGCGCGGACGTCCCCTTCTTCCTGGGCGGCGGTACGCAGCTTCTGATGGGACGCGGCGACGAGCTTGTGGAGACACTGCCCACGCCACTTCTGGACGTCGTCTTGGTCAATCCCGGCATCCCGGTCGAGACAGGCGCGGCCTACGCGCGGTTCGACCGGACACTGCAGCCGGCGCCACCCTCGCATGAAGCGATGGTCACGGCGATCCGTGGCGGTGCCCGCGAAGCCATCGCGGCGGCGCTTTACGACAACATGACCGAGCCTTCCGTCGCTCTGGTGCCCGACATAGGTCTCACGCTACGATTCCTCGAACGGTCGGCCGGCGTGCTCGGCTTCGCGATGGCGGGCAGCGGCTCGACGGTGTTCGGTGTCTGCGCCGACCCGGCCTCGGCGGAGTCCTGCGCGGCGGAGGCGCGAGAGCGCGGCTGGTGGGCGTGCGCAACGCGCACCGTGTCCGCCGGACTGGACGTGGTCGATCCGACGATGAGGGCGAGGTAGCGGTGAAGGTCGACGCGGTCATACTCGCCGGCGGTGACGGAGAGGTCATCGACCCGACGTGCAAGTTCAAGGGGCTCGTTCCCGTCGCGGGCAAGCCTCTCGTGGAGTGGGTCGTCGACGCGTTCTGCGCCGCCACCACGATCAACGAGATCGCGGTCGTCATGCCCACCGCGGAGGGACTGGGGTCGTGGGTCGACCGCGTGGACAAGCTCGTCGTCTCGGACGGCATGTTCATGGACAACGCGCTCGCCGGAGCGGCGTCCTTCCGCGCGGACCGACCGGTGCTCATCGCCACAGGCGACATCCCGCTCGTGACACCCGATGCGATCGACGATCTGGTGCGCGCCAGCCTCGAGACCGAGGCCGATTTCATCTATCCCATGGTGCGCCGCGACGAGATGGAGCGGCAGTTCCCCGGCAGCGAACGGACCTACTTCCGCTTGAAGAGCGGCTCCCACACGGGCGGGAACGCCATGCTCGCGAATCCACGACTCATCCCGGCCGCGCGGGATCTGGGGCAGCGGCTGTTCGACCAGCGCAAGAACACGATCGGCATGCTGCGGATCGCGGGAGTCGGCTTCGTCGTCAGATTCGTCATGGGCAGACTGGAGCCGCAGGACCTGGCGGGCAAGATCCAGCAACTGCTCGGCGGGACCGGTGCGGCGGTGGTCACCCCCCACGCATCGTTGGCCGTCGATGTGGACAAGCCGTCCGATCTCGCGCTGGTCGAGCGTGTCTTGCGGGAGCGCGCCTGCGCCTCAGAATAGGGTCCCGCGCGTGACGCCGGGCTGGGGGAGACTGGCAGGAGCCGCTGGCCGGACGTCGAACATCTCCCTCAGACGACCCGCGACGTGCGAGTGCGCGAGGCGGAAACGAGTCGGGTCGCATCTGGGGGGCTGCAATGGAGATCACAAAGGTGACCCTGCGTCCGGTCGCGATGAACAAGGTCTGCGCCATCGCCAGCGTCGTCCTCGACGACCAGTTCGTCGTGCACGACCTCCGCGTCGTCAACGGCGACAAAGGGCTCTTCGTCGCGATGCCCTCGCGCAAGCTTCCCAACGGCGAGTTCCGCGACATCTGCCACCCCATCAACACGGACGCGCGTAACATGATCCAAGCCGCGGTCCTCGAGCAGTTCCAGGTCGACGGCGGGCTCGAGGCCTTCGCGGCCGCGGCGGCGACGGCCGAGGTCTACGCGGTCGAGTAGGCCCGACCCGTCAGCATCGCATCCTCATTTGCTACACTTCGGCGGTACCGTTGGGGCGTAGCCAAGCGGTAAGGCAGGGGCCTTTGGAGCCTCCATCCGCAGGTTCGAATCCTGCCGCCCCAGCCACCGCCCTCACCGGAGGCACGCGATGAGACACGCGCTTCCGTTCCAGGCTAAGGAGCACCGATGAGCACGGCGGCCCTCGTTCTCGCCGCAGGTGAAGGCACCCGGATGAAGTCCGGTCTGCCGAAGGTCGCCCACCCCGTGCTCGGCGTGCCGATGATCACGCTGGTCGTGGCTGCGGCACGCGAGGCGGGCTGCGATCCCGTGGTCGTGATCACCGGACACAGCGCCGACGCGGTCGAGGCCCTGATCCCGGGCGAGACGTGCGCCCGCCAGGATCTGCAGCTCGGCACCGGACATGCGGTCATGTGCGGCGAGGCCGCGCTCGCGGGGTACTCCGGCTCCCTGCTCGTGCTCTCCGGAGACACTCCGCTCATGCGACCCGCGACCCTGCGCGCGCTCGTGGCCGCGCGCGAGGGCGGCGGCGCGGCGATGTCGGTCCTCACCGCGCGGGTGCCCGACCCGACGCTCGGCCGGATCGTCCGCGGCGCGGATGGCTCGGTGGACGCCATCGTCGAGGCGAAGGACGCCACACTGGAGCAGGCCCGCATCGATGAGGTCAACACGGGCACCTACTGCTTCGAAGCACGCACGCTCTTCGAACACCTGCATCGCGTGCGGACGGACAACGCGCAGGGCGAGTACTACCTGACCGACATGGTCGCCGTCCTGCGCGCCGAGGGGTTGCCCGTCGTTGCGCTCACGACCGAGGACGCGGCGGAGGGGATGGGCGTCAACACGCGCATCCAGCTGGCCGAGGCGACCCGCGTCCTGCAGCGGCGCGTGAACGACGCGCACATGCTCGCCGGCGTCACGATGACCGATCCGACGCTCGTGTGGGTCTCGCCCACCGTGCGCATCGGTCGGGACGTCGTGCTCGAGCCGATGACGTTCCTCACCGGCGACACCACCGTGGCCGATGGCGCGACGATCGGCCCGTCCGCACGGGTGCACGACTCGGAGATCGGGCCGCGCGCTCGGGTGGATTCGTCGGTCCTCACCGGGGTCAAGGTCGGTCCGGACGCGACCGTCGGCCCCATGGGCTTCCTGCGGCCGGGTACCAGGCTCGAGGCTCGCGCGAAGACAGGCGCGTTCGTCGAGGTCAAGAACTCGCATATCGGGGAAGGTTCCAAGGTGCCCCACCTCTCCTACATAGGTGATGCGGAGATAGGGTCCGACGTGAACGTCGGCGCCGGCTCGATCACCTGCAACTACGACGGGCGGGGCAAGCACCGCACGGTCATCGGCGACGGCGCGTTCATCGGTTCGGATACGATGCTCGTGGCGCCTGTGACGGTGGGAGAGCGGGCTGTGACCGGCGCAGGCAGCGCGATCGCGAAGGATGTGCCGCCGGGAGCGCTCGGGATCGAGCGGACCGGGCAGCGCAACGTGGAAGGGTGGGCCGACCGCAAGGCGGCCGAGGATACGACGGACACGCAAGGGAGCAGCACGCAGTCATGAGTCAGATGAGCAAACGGATGATGGTGTTCACCGGCAGTGCGAACCCGGAGCTTGCGGAAGGGATCGCCAAGCACCTCGGCATCGAGCTCGGCAACGTCAAGATCGACCGGTTCGCCAACGGCGAGATCTATGTGCGCTATCTCGAGAGCGTACGCGGCGCCGACGTGTTCCTCGTGCAGTCCGTGGCCAACCCGGTCAACGCGTCTTTGATGGAGCTGCTCATCATGGCCGACGCGGCCCGGCGTGCCTCCGCACGCACCATCACCGCCGTCATCACCCACTACGGCTATGCGCGCCAGGACAAGAAGTCGGCAGCGCGCGAGCCGATCACCGCCAAGCTCGTCGCCGACCTCATCACGGTCTCGGGCGTCGACCGCGTCATCACGATGGACCTCCACCAAGGCCAGATCCAGGGCTTCTTCAACCTGCCGGTGAACCACCTGACCGCGCTCCCGATCCTGGCCGACTACTTCGAGAGTCTCAAGCTCGAGGACATCACCGTGGTCTCGCCGGACGTGGGCCGCGTGAAGGTGTGCAAGAAGCTCGCGGACATGCTCGGCGCCGAGCTCGCGATCATGCACAAGGGCCGCCCGCAGCACAACGTCGCTGAGATCACGCACGTCATCGGTGAGGTCGCCGGGCGCACCTGCATCGTGGCCGACGACATGATCGACACCGCGGGCTCCGTCAGCGAGGGCGCGAAGGCCCTCATGAACGCCGGGGCGAAGGCGGTCTACGTGGCCGCGACGCACGGCATCTTCTCGCCGCCGGCATTCGAGCGGATCGACACGGCGCCCATCGTTGAGCTCATCATCACGAACACCCTGCCGACACCCGAGGAGCGCACTCACGGCAAGATCCACGTGCTGTCTGTGGCGCCCCTGTTCGCACATGCCATCCAGAACGTCTACGATGACGAGTCCGTATCCGAACTCTTCGATCCGGATTTCCAGTAGCCAACAGCAGCGCCGCGCGCGAACGCGCCGGCCGCGAGTCTTCGGAAGGACGACAAGAATGGCCGAGAGCATCGATCTGAACGCGACAGCCCGCGAGGTGATAGGTAAGGCCAACCGGCGACTGCCCCACGAGCGCCTCCCCGCCGTGCTCTACGGCGTCGGCCATGAGTCCACGGCGATCTCGGTCGACAAGCACGTCTTCGGCCTGCTCCTTCACAAGGAGGGCCTCATGAGTTCGCTCGTGAAGCTGACCGTCGACGAGAACAAGCCGGTCAACGTGATCGTGAAGTCGCTGCAGCACGACCCGCTCAAGGGGACCGTCACGCACGTGGACTTCTGGGCCGTGAACATGAAGCAGATGGTCGCCACGTCGGTGCCCGTGCACTTCCTGGGCGAGTCACCGGGCGTCAAGACCGGCGGCGTGATGATGCACAACATCCAGACCGTGCATGTCGAGTCGCTGCCGACCGAGATGCCGGAGTACCTCGAGGCCGACGTCAGTGCGCTCGAGATCGGCGACTCGCTGCACATCTCCGACATCGTCGCGCTCGACGGCGTCACGATCCTGGACGCCGCGGACGAGATCCTGTGCTCGGTCGTCGCACCGAAGGCCGAAGAGGTCGAGGAAGAAATCGCCACGGAGGCGGTCGAGCCCGAGGTCATCGGCGAGAAGTCCGAGGAGTAGTGCTCGGGAAACCGTGACCAGACTCGTCGTCGGCCTGGGCAACCCCGGACCGGAATACGCCGCCACGCGCCACAACGCGGGCTTCCTCGTCGTGGACCTGCTCGCGCAGAACCTGCGTGCCGCGTACTGGAAGGACGAGGCCGGGGCGAAGGTGGCCCGCGTGCGCCTCGGCGAGGACGAGCTGGTGCTGGCGAAGCCTCAGGCTTTCATGAACGTCTCCGGCAAGGCCGTGCGCCGACTCCTCGACTCCTACGGCGTCGAGGTGGACGAGCTGGTCGTCGTACACGATGACCTCGACTTGCCCGAAGGCTCGGTGCGTGCCAAGCGCGGGGGAGGCCATGGCGGCCACAACGGGCTCCGATCGCTTTCCGAGACGCTGGGGGCGGGCGACTACCTGCGCGTCCGCGTGGGCATCGGCCGCCCGCCCGGACGCATGGACCCCGCGGACTACGTGCTCGAGCCCATGCGCAAGGAGGCCTTCGAGCACTTGGTGGACGGGGTCGTGCCCGAAGCCGCACAGTGCGTGATGCACGTGCTCGAGCAGGGTATCGAGTCCGCGATGCGGGAGTGCAACGGGGCGTAGATCCGGCGCGACCGACGGCGGAGAAGCCAGCGGCCTAGATGTAGCCGCCGAGCGGGTTGACCGGATTACCGTTCACGCGGATCTCGAAATGCAGGTGCGGGCCCGTCGAGAGCCCCGTGGAGCCCACCGCGCCGATCGACTGCCCGGTGACCAGCTTCTGGCCCTTCGACACCGAGATGCGGCTCATGTGGGCGTAGACGCTCACGAGGCCGTCACCGTGGTCGATCATTACGCACTTGCCGTAGCCGCCGCTCACCCCGGCCGAGACGACGACGCCGGAGCCTACCGCAACCAGGGTCGCACCGCTGGGCGCGCTCACGTCGATGCCGGCGTGCATGCGGTTGTAGTGCAGGATCGGGTGGTAGCGCATGCCGAACTGGGAACTCACGCGCGTGTAGCCGGGGCAGGGCCACGCCATCGAACCGGCATAGCGACCCGAGCCGTGCGATGAGCCGCCCTTGAGCATCGCGGCGATGCGAGCGGACTCCCGGTCTTCCGCGGCCGCTATCGCTCTGAGCCGCGCGATGTTCTCTTTGGTCTCGGCGAGCAGGGCGGTCTTCTGGTTCTTCGCGGACTGCTCGGCCTTGAGCTTGCTGTTGCGAATCGACTGCAGACCTTCCAGGCGGTCCTCCTCGGCCTTGACCTCCGCACGCTTCGTCGAGACCTCGTCGAGCGTGCGCGCGAGCTCCTGCTCGGCTCGCTCGAGGACGATGCGGTCGCTCTCGAGACCGTCCGCTATCTCCTCATCGTTCTCCATGATCCGCTGGACCATGGCGGTGCGATCGAGGAGATCGGGGATCGACTCGGCCGACAGGAGCCAGTCGATGAAGACCCACTCCCCCGAGCGGTAGGTGGCGTCGACGCGCGCCGCGAGTGCGTCGGTCTGTACCTCGTAGTCCTGCTTCACGGACTCGATCTGCTGCTGCTTGAGGTCGATACTGCCGCGCAACAGGCCGATCTCCTGCTCAAGGCGTGCCCGGCGTTCGGAGGCGGTGCCGATCTCACCTTCGAGAGCGGTGACCTCGCCCGCGATCACCTGGATCTCGGACTCGAGTTTGCGCGTCTGGGCCAGCAGCGCGTCTGCGAGCTTCTGCTCGGCCGCGGCCTTCTTGCGGGCCTCATCGGCGGCGCGCTGGTGAGCGTAGAGGTCCGCGTTCGTGGCTGCGAGGGCCACGCCCGGAAGGGCGCACGCCGAAACGAGAACGGCGACGAGGAGGATGCCCAGCGGCGTTGTGCGACGCATTACTGCGAATCATCTCCTGCGGGCTGGCTGCGACTGGCTCTACGAATGCCACGCGGTGTGGTATACACCCGCTATAGTATCTCTCGTAGAGGGTGTGTCGCAAACGAGAGCGCATTTCGACGATCCGACAAGGTACGTGTGAAACGGAGGGACTGCGATGACTGACGGTACCGGCATGACCCCGCCCGCCCCCGTGTCGATGGGGGGGCCCGCGAGCGACAACAGCAAGGCGATCGCGGCGTTCGGCGGTTACCTGTTCGCTCCTTGGGGACTGATCGCGCTGTTCCTCGATCCGTACAAGAACGAGCCGTGGCTCCGTAAGCACGTCCTTCAGGGCGCCGCGTTCTCGATCATCGGCTACCTGGTCGCCAGCGTGACCTCGGCAGTGCTCATCGGGCTGCTGATCTACCCGATCGTCTTCATCGTCCTGGTCGTCTACACGCTCAAGGCATGGAAGGGCGAGGACTTCGACGTGCCGGTCGTCTCCGGCTTCATCAAGCAGTGGGTCAACCCCAGCTAGTACTCGCTGGAGTTGCGATCGAAAGGAGCGGCCGCCGAGATGGTGGCCGCTCCTTTCGCGTTGCGCGTGTACGGTCGCGCTACTTCCTGGGCGAAGCCGTCCGCTCGAAGGTGACGTTCGCGCCCTTCGGAGCGCTGACTGCGATGACGCGTCCTCGGTGGTCGATGGCGTAGAGGCCGACGCCGTTGCGCTGCGTCCACTCCTTGGCCGCGTCCGGGCCGGCGACGAACAGCGCGGTGGAGAGTATGTCCGCGTCCAGGCCCGACACGTTCCCGTAGACCGTGAGCGAGCGAAGACCGCGGGCCGGACGCCCGGTGGCCGGGTCGAGGATGTGGTGGTAGCGCACGCCGCCCCGGTCGAAGAAGAGCTGGTAGTCGCCCGACGTGGAGAGGTTCAAGACGTCGGGCGCCTGTGCGCCGATGACCGCGACGACCTTGCCCGTGGCGCGAGGATCCTCGATGCCGATCCGCCAGGGTTCGCCGTCGCCCTTCCGGCCCCACACCTGCGTGCTGGAACCGGCGGTGATCATCGCGCCGGTCATGCCGGGCGTTGCGCGAAGCCGCTCCATGGCGCGGTCGAGCGCGAGTCCCTTGGCCGCGCCGCCGAAGTCGAGGCCGGGGCGCAGGGTGTTGTTGGTCGACGCCGCGCTGCTGGACTCCGCGCCGGGCGGCGGGGGCGCGAAGGCCACCGGCGCGAAGCGGACCCGCGCACCGTCGCGCGCGAAACCCTGCGCTTGGACGACGGCCACCGCGAGCTGGTCGCTCGCGGGCACGGAGCCTCGGCCGCCGAAGTCGTAGAGGTTGGTGATGGCCAGCAGCGCCGGCGAGAACTGGGCGGTGACCCCGAGCTTCCCCACGCGGTCGAAGATCGTGGCGGCGTCGGGCGGAAGGTCGTGCCACTCGTACGGCGCGGCGTTGAGGGTCGCGATCGTGGAGGTGGTGTCGTACGGATCGAGCTGCGCCTCCACGCGCATCATGTCTGCGAAGGCAGCCTCGGCGCCCGAGCGCGTGGCGACATCGTCGGAACCGTACACCGTGATCGTGACGACGGTTCCGAGGACCTCGCGACTGACGGTGACGGGCCGGCCTGCGGAGACCCCGCACGCGGTCAGTGTGAGGACTGCGGCGCACGATGCCGCCAGAAGCCCGAGCGCGACGCTCCTCCTCCTGCTCACACCCCGCCCCCTTCACCCGCCGCATCGACCCGCCTAGTATACTGACACGTCCCTTCGCAGCCCTTTCAAGGCGGCGATTCGAACACGAAAGGTGAGCCGAAGCCCGCATGTTCCCGATCATCGCCACGCGCCAGCTCTCCGAGTCGGTCTTCGAGACGACGGTCTCAGCGCCCGCGATCGCGGCCAAGGTACGCGCGGGGCAGTTCCTCATCCTTCGCGTGGACGAGGCCGGCGAGCGCATCCCGCTCACCTTCTCGGACTGGTCGTCCGATGAGGGCTGGGTCCGCTTCATCTTCATGCGCGTCGGCAAGACGACACACAAGCTGTCGCACCTCGCGGCCGGAGACGCGCTGCTGGATGTCGTCGGACCGCTCGGCAAGCCGACCCACGTCGGTGGACTCGGACGCGTTGCTGTGGTGGGCGGGGGTGTCGGCGCCGCCGTGGCGTATCCGGTGGCGCGGGCGATGGCTGCGGCAGGCGACGAGGTGACCGTCATCCTCGGCGCCCGCAACCGCGAGCTGCTGATCCTCGAGGACGAGTTCCGGGCGCTGCCGCTCAAGGAGCTCGTGGTGTGCACGGACGACGGGTCCGCGGGCCGTAAGGACCTCGTGACTGCGCCGCTCAAGGAGCTGTGTGAGGCCGGCGCGATAGACCACGCCATGGCCATCGGCCCGGCGATCATGATGAAGTTCTGCGCCGCCACGACACGTGACTTCGCGGTGCCGACCACGGTGTCGCTCAACCCGATCATGGTGGACGGCACCGGCATGTGTGGCGCGTGCCGCGTGAGCGTGGGCGCCAAGACGCTGTTCGGCTGTGTCGACGGGCCGGACTTCGACGGGCACCTCGTGGATTTCGAGGAGCTCATGAGCCGCCAGCGCGTCTACGCGGACGTCGAGCGCGAAGCCGCCGCCGATTTCGAGAGCGAGTGCGCATGTCGGATCAAGTGACTCCCGCTGCTGACGCTCCCGCGCCGGCCGACAGGCCGCGCCATCGCGCCTCGCGCGCGCCCCGCACGCCCATGCGCGAGCGGGACGCGAAGCAGCGCGCGAAGTCCTTCGACGAGGTGAACCTCGGCTACTCCGACGAGGAGGCGCACGCTGAGGCGATGCGCTGTCTGCAGTGCGCGAACCCGACCTGCATCGAGGGCTGCCCGGTCAACATCGACATCAAGTCCTTCATCGCCGGCATCATCGAGGGCGACGCCAAGCGCGGCGTGGAGGTCCTCAAGGCGCGCAACGCGCTGCCCTCGGCCTGCGGCCGCGTCTGCCCGCAGGAGGAGCAGTGCGAGGCCGCGTGCGTTCTCGCGCGAAAGGGCGACCCCGTCGCGATCGGTCGCCTCGAGCGCTACCTGGGCGACCTGGACCTGGCCTGCGACCTCGAGCACCGCTGCCGTCCCGACATCGGTGCTCCCACCGGGCGCCGCGTCGCGGTCGTCGGCGCCGGCCCGGCCGGCCTCGCGTGCGCGGGCGAGCTCGCGCGCCTGGGACACGCCGTCACCGTGTTTGAGAGTCTGCACGCCGCCGGCGGCGTGCTGCTCTACGGCATCCCGGAGTTCCGCCTGCCGAAGGAGATCGTCGCTGCGGAAGTCGAGATGCTCGTCGAGATGGGCGTGGAGATCGTGACCGACGTCGTCATCGGCGCCACGCACACCGTGGACGAGCTCATGGGCGAGCAGGGCTTTCACGCCGTGTTCGTCGGGTCCGGCGCGGGACTGCCGCTCTTCCTCGGCATCCCGGGCGAGAACCTCAACGGCGTCTACTCCGCGAACGAGTTCCTCACCCGCGTGAACCTCATGAAAGCGTACGACTTCCCGCGCCACGACACACCCGTGTGGCGGGGCCGCAAGGTCGCGGTCGTCGGGGGCGGCAACGTGGCGATGGACGCCGCACGCACTGCACTCCGTCTCGGCGCCGACGAGGTCTTCCTCGTCTATCGCCGCACCGAGGAGGAGATGCCGGCGCGCAAGGAGGAGGTCCACCATGCACGCGAGGAGGGCGTCGAGTTCAAGATGCTGTGCTCGCCTGTCGAGATCGTCGGGCGCGACGGCTGGGTGACCGGCATGGTCGCGACGCGGATGGAGCTGGGCGAGCCGGACGCGTCCGGACGTCGGGCGCCGGTCTGCGTGCTGGACTCCGACTTCGTGATCGAGTGCGACACGGTGATCATCGCGCTGGGCACTCGCGCGAACCCGCTGCTGACGAACGCGGCTCCCGACGTCGAACTCAACAGCCGCGGCTACATCGTCGCGGGTCCGGACGGGGAGACGAGCAAGCCGGGCGTGTTCGCGGGAGGCGACATCGTCACCGGGTCGGCGACCGTCATCCTCGCCATGGGCGCCGGCAAGAAGGCCGCTCGCGCCATCGATGAGTGGCTGGCTGGCTCGGCCTAGCGGGGGTTGCGCGCACCAGAGCGACCGTTCGTCGGGTATACTCCTGCCAGAGGTGACCGCTGACGCGGTCGCAGGGGAGCGCCGGCGGCGCTGTTTGGAGGCACTTGTGGAGCCCATCAACGTCCTGTGCGTCGACGACGATCCCTCGATCGTCGAGATGATCCGGCTCGGTCTTGAGACCGACGGCATGAAGGTCGCCAGCGCAGGTGACGGCGCCGAGGCACTCGATGTACTCGCCCGCGAGCCCATCGACGTCATCCTTCTCGACATCATGATGCCGAAGGTCGATGGCTGGATGGCGCTCATGGAGATCCGCAACAACCCGCTGACGGCCGACATCCCCGTCATCATGCTCACCGCCAAGACGCAGGATCTCGCCAAGATCCTCGCGTTCAAGCAAGGCGTCCAGCAGTACGTGACCAAGCCGTTCAACATCCTGGAGCTGGCGGCCCGCGTCCGCAGCCTTGTGCACACCCGCGTTCGCTCGGCCGAGTCGGCCGGCGGCGCCGAGGGCGAGTTCCGCAAGCTCGCCGTCCGCAAGGGCGGGCGCACGGTCCTGCTCTCGATCGACGACATCGTCTACGTCTCGGCCAAGAACAAGTCGACCTACGTGCACACGTATGAGAACCAGTACCTCGTGGATATGACGCTCGGCGAGCTGGAGAAGAAGCTCGCGCGCGAGTCGTTCCACCGGATGCACCGCAGTTACATCATCAACATGAACTGCATCAAGGAGATCCTGCGCATGGACGGCGGCTACGTCGTCGTCGCCACCGACCGGGACGAGACCCACATCCCGGTGGCTCGCCGGGAGGTCCGTCACTTCCGGGAAGCGGTCGGCATCTGATGAGTCGGCCCATCGTGCGACGCCTGTCGGCACTCGCGCTGGTCCTTGCTCTCGCTGTCCCGATGGCGCTGCCGGTGCCCGCTTCGGCCGTGCGCACGGTCGGCATCTCGGCCCCCACGTTCGACTTCAACGTGGCCGCCGGGCAGACCGGCAAGGGCGAGCTCTACGTGATCAACGACGGCACCGAGCCGATCAAGGTCATGGTCTACTCCGCGAACCAGAAGACCGACGCCAAGGGCAAGGTCACCTACGAGGTCCCCAAGTTCGGTGAGCCGGGGTTCTCGGGTCCCGCCACGTGGTTCCGCATCCAGATGCCGCAGGACTCCAAGGCGATCGGCAACACGCCGTATCTCGAGATGAAGCCGAAGCAGCGGGTCCTCGTGAAGTTCAACTTCGAGGTCCCGAACGGTGTCGCGGCCGGCGACCACCAGGTCCTCATCTTCTTCGAGATGTTCGACTTCGCGCAGGGCGGAGGCATGCTGTCCACCGTGTCCGGGCGGGTGGGTAGCCGCGTGCGGGTGCGCGTCCAGGGCACGCTGGTGGAGAAGCTGACCATCCAGCCGTTCAACGTGCGCGGTCTCGTGATCGGCGACCTCATGCCCTACGACTTCGTCGTACGCAACGATGGCAACGTCGACAAGACCGTGAGCGCGAAGCTCGAGATCCTCGACGCGGGCGAGAACGTGCTTCAGAAGAGCACCGTCATGACCGAGACGACGCTGTACTCACGCTCCATGAGCGAGCAGAGCGCGTCTCTGGCCCTCATGGGCGTCGGCATCGGCAAGTTCACGGCGCGGCTCACTGCGACGTACCCGAAGGAGCCCGACGCACAAGGCGAGGCCGTCCCTGTCGACATCGTGAAGGACCGCACCATCTGGGTCTTCCCGCTGTGGCTCGTGATCGGCGTCGTGGTGCTCGTCGGCGGGCTGGTGCTGTGGTTGACGTGGCGCGGAGCTGTGGCTGCCGCCGGCCGCGCGGCGCGCACGAAGCGCGGCGGACGCGGTCGTCGCCCACGAAGCGACGCGGGGCCCGCGGACAGCACGGTGTCAGTGGCGGAGCCGATCGAGGCTCCGGAGCCGCAGGCCCCCGCCCGCCCGACGCGGGAGGGCGAGACCGACGCGGCCGCGGACGCCGCCGATACGGCCGCACACGATCCGAGCTTCCCTCGCAACGTCGAGCTGTGGTCCGACGACGAGGACTCCTGGGCCTGAGGCCGCCCGTCCGTCGATTCCGCCCGGACAAGCCGACACCGCCTGCGAGAGGCGGTGTCGAGGGGACGGCGTGAGTTGTTGTTCGGGGAAGGCTACTCCAGAGTCACGAAGTAGTCTGTCGTGCCTTCCGGGACCGCAAGGCGTACCGGAGTGCTGCCCGTCCTGGGCCCGGTGATCTCTGAGACGCCTTGCGCCGAGACGAGAGTGAGCCTCCAGGGGGCGTTCGAGCGCACGTCGATGTGATCGTGGTCGACCAGTGTGTAGTCGACCCTGGCTGCGACGGACACGGTGACCGTGACCCCTGCCGAGCCCGACCCGGGTGCCGCTGACGCCGCGGGAGAGGCGACGAGAGACGCGATCAGCAGCACTCCTGCCACCGATGTGATGATCCTGTGCTTCATCTCGTCCACCCCCTGGAAGCCACTTTCGGCCTACAAGGTATTCTTCGGCAGACGAGCGGCTACCATGAGTGACGGATGGGCACGAGCGGTGGTCTAACGGACGAACGGCACTGTGATAACGGGATCGGGCGGGCGACGAACGGGCACTTCCGAGTGCTGGCGTGACGGTGAGCACGATTCGAGAGCGCCAGGCGACGAGCGGCAGCTCAGGAGCGCG
>JAUSBS010000080.1 GCA_030651905.1 Coriobacteriia bacterium | reverse complement strand
ATGAAAAGCCCCTTTCCTCCGCTGCCTGCGTGTGGTGAGACCTACATTCCCCAAGAACACACGAACCGGTCGTGCCCGGCATCCCTTCCTGACGTGACACGACATGGAAGTCGCTCAAAGGAGCCCCGGTGGTGAGCACTCAAGGAACGTATAGAGTCTCCGCCTGTTGTTGGGGATGCTCAAGACCGAAGGCGCCTTCGCGCACACGCTGGTGACCTAGATATGCATCAGGTGGACCGCGGCGCGGATACCTTCATCGCCTTGGCGCACGCCGTGCGTGTGTCTCGTGGATACGGAAGGGGCGCCCGCCAGAAGTGGCGAGCGCCCCTCACGACTTGGCCCCAAGGGGCCGTGACTACCCGGCGATCGGCCGGTAGAAGATCATCAGCAACAGCGAGGTGACCGCCCATCCGACGGCCAGGCCGACGGTGATGCGGTCGAGGTTCTTCTCGATGATCGTGGTACCCGAGGCGGCCGACGAGAAGCCGCCGAGCATCGAGGAGAGCCCTGTGCCCTTGCCGGAGTGCAGGAGCACGAAGACGATCAGCCCTACGGCGAGTATCACGTGCAGGATCATGAGTACGTAGATCACGATGGTCTCCCGGCTATGCATATGCGCGCCCGCAGGCGCGGTTCCGTGTAGCGCTTCAGCGCCGGACGAGTATACGTGTCCGGCGCGCCCGGCTCAAGGACACGTTCCGTGTCAGCCGCGGTGCAGCAGACTGCGCCCGGTCCAGATGCCCGGCTGGGGAAGACCGATCGCGTCGAGCAGACTCGGAGCGACGTCGGCCAGCCTCCCGTCGCGATCCACGCCCGTCACGCCGTCGGCCACGCACAGAAGCGGCACTGCGTCGGTGGTGTGAGCGGTGAACGGTCCACCCTGCCCGTCCAGCATCTTCTCAGCATTGCCGTGGTCCGCCGTCAGGATCGCCACACCGCCCTTGGCTCGGATGGCAGCGACCACGCGACCGACACCGTCGTCGACCGCCTCGACCGCCTTCACGGCGGCGTCGAGCACGCCGGTGTGACCGACCATGTCGCAGTTCGCGAAGTTGACCATGTAGACGTCCGCGCGATCCGCGGCGATCGCCTCGACGAGGCGCTCCGTGACGCCGGGCTCGCTCATCTCCGGCTGCAGGTCGTAGGTGGCGACCTTCGGGCTCGGGACGAGCACTCGCTCCTCGCCGGGCTTCGGCGGCTCCGAGCCGCCGTTGAGGAAGAAGGTCACGTGCGCGTACTTCTCCGTCTCGGCGATGTGGAGCTGTCGCAACCCCGCCTCGGCGATCACATCCGCCAGTACATGGCGGGGGAACTCCTTGGGGAAGGCCACCGGCGCGGGGATCGTGGGGTCGTACTCGGTGAGGCAGACGAAGCGCACCTTCGGTACGACCGAACGCGCGAATCCGTCGAAGTCCGGATCGACGAGCGCACGCGTGATCTCGCGCGCGCGGTCGGGACGGAAGTTGAAGAACACCACCGCGTCACCGTCGGCGATGCACGCATCCTCGCCCACGAGCACCGGCAGGACGAACTCGTCGGTGACGCCCGACGCGTAGCTTGCCCGGACCGCCGCGGCGGGATCCTCCGCCAGCGCGCCCTCTCCGAGCACGAGCGCGCTCCACGCCTGCTCGACCCGCTCCCAGCGGTTGTCGCGATCCATCGCGTAGTAGCGGCCCATCACGGTCGCGATCCGACCGACACCGAGCCGCTCGAGGAACGCGACGGTCTCCGCGACGAAGCCGGCGCCTGATTCGGGCGGCACATCACGTCCGTCCAGGAAGCAGTGGACGTAGACGCGCTCGGCGCCGCGAGCCTTCGCCATCTCCAGCAGGCCGAAGAGGTGCGTGATGTGACTGTGGACGCCGCCGTCGGAGAGCAGACCCATCAAGTGGACCGCTCGCCCGGCGGACACCGCCCCGTCGATCGCCGACGCCAGGACCTCGTTGTGCGGAAGTGACCCGTCGGCGATCGCGAGGTTGATGCGCGTGAGCTCCTGGTAGACGACACGCCCCGCGCCGATGTTGAGGTGGCCGACCTCGGAGTTGCCCATCTGCCCCTCCGGAAGACCGACGGCCAGCCCCGAACACTCCACGGGTGCCCACGGGCTGTGGGCGAACAACGCACGCAAGTTGGGCGCGTCCGCGAGTGTCACGGCGTTGCCGGGGCCGGGATCGGCGAGGCCGAATCCGTCCATGATCGCCAACAGGGCAGGCAGACGAAGACCCGCACGCGCCTCGGGCGACGCAGGTACGAAGTCGGCCACGTGCTACCTCGCCGCGCGGGCGATGTCGGCGAACGAGGCTGCCTTGAGAGCGGCCCCACCCACCAGCGCACCGTCGATGTCCGGCTCGGTGAAGAACATCGTCGCGTTCTCCGGCTTGACCGAGCCGCCGTACAAGACGCGGCAGGCCATGGCGGCCGGCGGTCCGTACAGGGCGCCCACGGTGGCCCGGATCATGCGGGCGACGTCGTTGGCCTTCTCGGGGGTGGGCGTGTGGCCCGTCCCGATCGCCCATATGGGCTCGTAGGCGACGATGAGTGCGGCGGCCTGCCCTGCATCGAGACCGGCGAGCCCCTCCCGGACCTGCGTGCGCACGAACGCGTCGGTCTCGCCGGCCTCATAGAGTTCGAGGCTCTCGCCGCAGCACACGATGGGCTGCATACCGCCGCGGAACGTGGCATGCACCTTCTTGTTCACCGTCTCGTTCGTCTCACCGAAGTACTCACGGCGCTCCGAGTGCCCGACGATCACGTAGTCGCAGCGCAGCTCCTTGAGCATCCGGGGCGACACCGCGCCGGTGAAGGCGCCTTCCTCTTCCCAGAAGACGTCCTGGGCGCCGAGCTTGAAGTCCAGCCGATCGAGCTCGATGACGGTCGAGGCAGCCTTGAGGCCGGTGAACGGCGGGCAGACGCAGATCTCGACCTCGCCGGCCAGGTCCTCGACCAGTTCGGCGATGTCCTGGACGAGGATGGCCCCTTCGCCCGAGGTGGTGTACATCTTCCAGTTGCCCGCGACGAGCGGCGTGCGGTTGCCGGCCATACGGCTGCGACCTCCTCGCTTTGATGGACGTCTACGCGTCGAGCAGTGCCTCCACGCCGGGGAGCGAGGCGCCCTCGAGGAGCTTCATCGAAGCGCCGCCACCCGTCGAGACGAACGTCACCCGCTCCTCGAGATCGAACTTCCGCAGCGCGGCGACCGAGTCGCCGCCACCCACGATCGAGACGGCGCGGTTGTTGCGCGATACGGCCGCAGCGACCTCGCGCGTGCCGCTCTCGAACGGCTTCATCTCGAACACGCCCATCGGACCGTTCCAGAAGATCGTCTTGGCGGAACCGATCGTGCCCTTGAACAGCTCGACGGTGGTGGGACCGATGTCGAGCGCCATCATCGCGGCAGGGATCTCCTCACGGCCGACGACCTTCGTCTCCGCGTCGTCGACGATCTGGTCGGCCACCACGAAGTCGACCGGCAGCAGCAACTCGACGCCCTTGTCCAGCGCTTTGGCGAGCAGTGCTTTGCACGGCTCGACCCAGTCGGGCTCGACGAGCGACGTGCCGACGTCGACACCTTTGGCGACCAGGAACGTGAAGCACATCCCGCCGCCGACGATGAGCGAGTCGACGCTGCCCAGCAACCGGTCGATG
>JAUSBS010000076.1 GCA_030651905.1 Coriobacteriia bacterium | reverse complement strand
TCGCACGGCGGCGCCTCCAGGCCACGAACAGCCCGGGCGCGGCCAGCAGCGGGATCAGCACCATGAAGCTCTGGTAAGCCCTGAAGTAGCGCCTCGCGATGAGCCCCCAGCTCTGAAGCGAGAGGATGCTGTCACGCGAGGTCTCCGAGACCCCGGTGCGCATCGCGAACTTGCCGGAGATGCCGGCCATGAACGCGGACAGGCCCGCGATGCTCGAGTACTGCACGGCCATCGCGAGCATCGTCACCCCGACGACCACGACCGCGACGATAGCCGTCCTGCGCGAGGGGCGGTCCCTCCACCGCACGATGCCGTAGACGGCGGCGACCGCGGCGAAGGTCACGCCGAGCCACTCGGTGCAAGCCACCGCCCAGACCGCGGCACCGAACGCCGGGAGCAGCCATGGCGCGGGCGCTTCGTCGTGCACGACCCGGATCGCGAGGTACGCGGCCAGGATGAAGAACGGTGTGGAGAGTGAGGCTGTGGTGTAGGCGTTCGAGTGGTACCACAGCAGGTTCGGCGCGGTGGCGTAGAACAGCGCCGCGCCGCAGCCCGCCAGCCACGAGAAGCGCTCGCCCTCACGGGCCGTCGCTCGTCTCGCGAACAGGAACATGGCGAGAACCCCGAGAGCTTGCAGGAACAGGTTGAAGATCCTCACGGACAGCGGGGTGGCCTCGACCCCGGTCACCTTGAACGCGATGTACGGTGCGAGCGGGAACAGGGGCGGGAACGAGACGTAGTAGTAGTTGCCATCGGCGTCGGCCAGGTAGCCGACGTCCGAGATGAAGCGGTCCGCCGGTTCGGTGCCCGTAGTGCGCATCATGAAGTGCGTCTCGGAAAGGCCGACCGCGTCCCATATCCGGATGTGACGCAGCGTTCGAGCCGTTCCTTCTCCGTGCCTCACGTTGGACACGTCGAGGTTCAGCAGGGGCGCGCGCATCGCGACGGTGAGCGCGAACGTCGCCACGACGAGCGCGATGACGAACGTCTTGAAGCGGCGGGAGACAGACGCCGGGTCGCTCACGAACGCCCCTCCCCGAGCCGGGCGACAAGCTCGTCGAACTGGCGCCCGCAGGACTTCGCCACAGCCGGCAGTGCGGCCCGGATCTCCCCGGCAGCGTCATCGCGCCGCTCGAACAGCTCCGCCAGGCGATCGAGGAACGGGCCGGCCTCGTGATCGGTCACGTCGAACACGTAGCGCTCCTGGCCGAACTGGCGCATGACCTCGAGGTACTTGTGGCTCCAGCCCAGCACGGCGACCGGGACCCCGGCCGACAGCGCGCCGACCATGGCGTGGAACCGCGACACCGCCACGCACGAGCAGTGCGCGACGATCTCGCGCAGTCCCGCGGCGTTCACGTCTCCCGAGACAGCCAGTACCGGAACTCCCTTGGCACCGTGGAGGCGATCCATGACACTCGCGATCACGGGGAGGTCGTTGTTGCGCGGCTGGGACGACCCCGCACGGGTGGCGTTCGGGAACAGCACGACGCCGCGCCCCGACTCGACGATCCCGCGCACGACCTGGGCCACGAAACCCGGATAGTCCCAGCCTTCGGCAGCGGCCTTGCTCGCGATGACCGCGCTCGGACACACGCCGACGAACTCCAGGCCGCGCTGAGCGAAGCGCCCGATGCTCGTCGTGATGACCTCGACCTCGAAGGCTCCTTCGTCGGTCAGGCTGTCGCGCGGCTCGAACAGGAACGCGACGTCCGGCGCGGGCAGCGTGCGCTCCGCCGGGAAGCCGATCGCTTCGAGGTTGCTCACCGTCACCTCGCCGCGCGGGACGACCAGGGCGCAGCGCCGCAGGATGCGCGAAGCGAGACGGTTGAGCGGGTGAGCGAACGGGCCCAGGGCCTGCGCGAACTTGAACACCGGGACGCCGAGCAACATCGCCGGCAGGATCGTGAGCACGTTGAACGGGAGGAACTTCTCGCGTCCGTCGATGAACGCCACCCCGGCGAGGTCCACGAGCGCGTCGCTCGATGCGAGTGCGCGGACCGATGCCGGCCCCCAGCGATGCGGCAGATGCAGGAGCCGCAGGACACCGAGGAGCACGCTCCACGGGAGCGCCACGAGGACGAGATGCGCCGGGGTGCTCGAGTAGACGCGGACCCGCGGGTCGCTCACGAGCGCGCGATCGCGCTTGGGGTAGTAGGAGTAGACCGCGAACTCGGCGTCGGCGACGCGGTCGCGCAGCCGGCCGATCGTCGTCTCAAGCATGGCCTCAGCGCCACGATTGCCCGAGACCGTGGCTGCGATGATCGAGAAGCGCCTCACGACAGCGACTCCAATCCCTTGAGCAGCAGCAGCTTGAGCTTGAGCACACGGCGGTCCGTGCGCAACACCGCCGCGGCGCCCTCCGGCGACTGCGTGGCGAGGAAGTCCTGCAGCGCGATGCGGGCCGCCGCACGCTCGTGCCAGCGCACGTGCGCGCCCACGCGATCGGGGATCTTCAGGCCGAGCCCGACGCCGGCCTGAGCGCGCGCGGACACGTTGTAGTGGAAGGGGGCGATGCGCCGCTGCCCGTCGAGTACCTCCCCGATGTCGACGCGGACGACCTCGCACTCGCCGCGCTGCTCCGCGAGCGCGATCGCGTCGGCACCGGCCTGTGTCTTGACGATGAGGGCGGTGTGCTTGATCGGATCGGACTTGTACTTCGCCGACCAGATGTCACCCGCGGACAGGTCCGAGTCGTAGCCGAAGTGGTCACCACAGAACATGCACTTCTTCGCCGCGAAGTAGTAGAGGTTCTGATACAGGCCGTAGGCGGAGAACGGCTGCTCGATCACGGTGCCGTCGTCGAATCCCGCGCGCGTCATCCCGCGCCAGTGCCCTATTCGGAAGCGGAACGAGGTGAGCTTCGCCCCGTTCGCCCGCTGGGTGAGCCGCGCGGTCGTGTGGTCGACGAGCTCGCTCGTGGTGGCGTGGCCGCAGAAGAGCGCGATGCGCACCGCGACCTTCTCGGCGAGTCCGGTATGCCGGGCGAGGGCGGTCAGCTCGCAGGGCAGACCCACCACGGCGAGGCGACCCTCGAACGCCTCGATCAGCGGGAGCGCCTCGGCGACGAACGCGCCGAGCACGTACGTGCTTCCGCGAGCAGCCAGAAGCTCGTTCCGCGTGGTCGCGATGCGGTAGCGGGCGCGGACCCGCCCGTCCTCGATCGCACTCACGCACACGAGCGCGCCGTCGACGCGGTCGGCGTCGAGCAGCGCGACAAGGATGGCCGTGACCGCCCCTCCGGACGCGGCGTCCTCGCGAACCGATGCGGCGACCGCGTGCGCAAGGTGCGCGCTCACGAAAGGACCGACGTAGGCGTCGACGATCTCGTCGGTCCACGTCCTGCGGGTCAGCCGTTCCGCCATGCTCGCGAGGCTCATGTCAGACATCCTCGTCCGAGTCGCCGCGCACAGTGACGTCTCCGAGATGGACTCCGGTCAGGCGCATCATGTACCACGCGGCAGGGACGCCGAGGACGAGCAGCCACACGAGGGTGACCGCCCGGTCGATGACCGATGCTGCCAGGCCGAGTGACGGCGCCAGACCGGCGACCGCCGCGCCCGCGGCCGCACCGCCCTCCTTGAATCCGATACCGCCCGGGATCACGGACAGCCGGGCCGCGATGATGCCGAGTGCCGTGACGGCGACGGCCACGGCGAAGCCGACGTCTTGCGACAGCGCGTCGAAGGACCAGAGCGTGCGCAGCGAGGCGAGCATCACGAGTGTGACGTTGATGACGACCTCGATGGCGAGCAAGCGCCACGAGCTGAAGATCATCGCTATGCCGTCGACGGCGCGCCATGCCGCGCGGATCCAGCGAGACGAGTGGGTGTCGAACAAGCCGACGTTGCGGCTACGCCCCCACACGACCACCAGTGCGACAGCGGCGGTCGGCGCCGCCAGCAGGGTCCATGCCAGCGCCGGGTCCCGACCGCCGAGGACGAGTGCGATCCCCGCGCACGAGACGGCCACCCACAAGTGGATGACGCTGGACCCGGCGACCAGCGCGCCGAAGTGGCCGAGGCTGATCTGGTAGCGGGCCTTCATGATCAGCCCGTTGAGGATCGTCCCAGTCTTCAGGGGCAGGTAGTTCAGGGTGCTCACGAGCAGGCCGAGAAGCATCGCCTCGCGAAACGGGATGCGGCGCTCGAAGCGAGCGGCGAGCACCTGGAGCTCGATGCCGTTGACGACGAAGGTCGCAAGCGCGCTCGCGGTGATCAGCGCGAAGAGCGCCGGGGTCAGCGAGAACGCCGTCTTGAGGTCGTCGCCGCGGGTGGCGAGGATCCAGGCGACCAGGCCGACGGCGCCGAAGATCAAGACCCACTGCACGAGGCCCGCGCGACTCCGCAGCAGCCGTGCGCGGGTGGGACGAGAGGCCATGGGGCTACTCGACCCCTCTCTCGATCCCGAACTGCGACTCGAGTTCGAGCCGCCGCGTGCGCCACTGGATGTCCTCGAGCAGTTTGCGGTTGGCGCCGAGCAACTCTGCGATGAGCCCGAACAGGACCAGCTGGAAGCCGATCAGCACGAGGATCGCCGTGAGCACGAGCGACTGGATGTGCCCGCCGCCCTGGCCCACCGCGTAGAAGTAGACGAAGCGCAGGCCCACGAGCGCACCGAGCCCCGCCATCACGGCTCCCGGGACCATGAAGAACCGCATCGGCCGGTAGATCATGAACACGCGTACGATCGTGACCAGCGAACGCCGCACGTACGATCCGATGCTCTTCACGAGACGCGACGGCCGGAGGTCCTCGTTCACGCGGATCGGCACCGACACCACCTGCATGCCGGCGCGCCCGGCCTGGATGATCGTCTCGATGGTGTAGGTGTACTCCGAGAGAACGTTGAGCCGAAGCGCGGTCTGCCTCGTCATCGCGCGGAATCCGCTCGGCGCGTCCGGCACCTCGGTCCCACTCGCGACGCGGACCGCCCAGCTTCCCAGCCGCTGGAGCATCTTCTTGATGGGCGAGAAGTGCGGTATGTCCATGATCGGCCGTGCACCGATCACGTAGTCGGCGCTACCGTCGAGTATCGGCGCGACGAGCTTGGGGATGTCCGCGGCGCAGTACTGGTTGTCGGCGTCCGTGTTGACGATGACGTCGGCCCCGAGGCGCAGCGCGGCGTCGACACCGGCCATGAACACCTTCGCCAGCCCGCTGTTGCGCTTCATGCGCACGATGTGGTCGACGCCGCACTCGCGCGCGACCTCGACGGTGCGGTCCGTACTGCCGTCGTCGATCACGAGCCACTCGACCGCGTCGATCCCATCGATGTGCCGCGGGAGCTCCGCGAGAGCGATGGGAAGCGAGTCCTCTTCGTTGAAGCACGGTATCTGGATGATGAGCTTGGTCATGCGGTCCCCAGCCTGCCCGTGTCGAGGTGTGCGCTCGTCGCGACCCCCGGTCGTCACGCGAAGTAGCGCATCGACGCCTTCTTGAACTCCCGAACAGAGTACAGCAGGCGGGCGGGTGGCAGGCCGGTGGCCTCGCGGATGCGCTCAGCCACGGCCTCGCATTCCTCGTGGCTGCGGCCGTGGATCATCGTGTAGAGGTCGTGCGGCCACGTGGCCCGACGCGGTCGCTGGTAGCAGTGACTGACCTCGGCGAAGCCCGCCATGATCGCCCCGACACGCTCCAGTTCGGCCTCGTCCGGACAGTCCCAGACCCCCATGGCGTTGCTGGTGAATCCTGTCTTGTGGTGCTTGATGGCGGCGCCGAACCGGCGGATGACACCCGTGTCCACCCACGCGCGAGCGCGCCCGAGCACCCACCCTTCGCCGACGTCCACACCGTCAGCGCGCAGGGTCTCCGCGAGTGCGGCGAAAGGCGCCCCGACGTCGGGCAGGTCACCCTGCAGCAGCTCCGCCAGCGCCTTCTCGTCCGCGGCGAGGGATGCGACTTCGGCGTCCGCCGGCTTCGTCATCTTCGGGGCATCAGCCACTTCGCGCTGGCCCGTGAGGTCGAAGTCCACGCGGATCTTGAACAGCCGGATAGCGGGCAGGTCGAGGATGTCGTCGATACCGGTCGCCGCAGCGATCTCGGCCAGGATGGCGTCGATGCGCTCCTGGCTCTCGGCGATGAGGGTGAACCAGACCGAGTAGCGGTCCTGACGCTCGTAGTTGTGCGTGACGTTCGGATACGCCGAGATGACCCCGGCCACCTCATCGATCCGCTCCGGCGGCGCCGCTATGGCGCAGAGCGTGGAGCGGTAGCCCAGACGCGCGCTGTCGAAGATCGCGCCGATGCGGCGGATGACGCCCTGCTCGCGCATGGAGCGTACGGACGCGAGGACCTCGGCCTCTGTCGCACCGAAGTCCGAAGCGAGCGCCGCGTACGGCCGCGACTCGATCGGGAAGCCGGCCTGGATACGGGACAGGGCACGCTTGTCGAGATCACTGAGGATGACGCTACACATGCGCGAGGGGCCTCCGTGGGCGGATGGACGATGTCCGTGGATTGTATCGCGTGCTGACCGGCCCCGGTTTCGGCAATATACCTCCAAGGACGACCGTCGAGCGTGGAAATGGAGGGGTGCGGTCCATGAATCTCCTGGTCAGAACCTGCAACTACGGACGGATGAACATCCAGCGCGTGATCGCCCGAGCGGTGGTCGCTGCGGGCATCCTCGTGACCGGCGCGGCCGTCGTCGGCGCGTTCGCTGAGATCGGGTACACGGCGCGCACACCGCTCGAGTACGCCGAGCAGGCGGCGGTGCCGCTGGCAATCGCGATCGTGGTCTTCCTCGTCGGCCTGTGGTTCGAGGTTCTCGCAGCACTCATCCTCATGGTGGGGGCCGTCGCGATGATAGTCTGGGGCTTCTTGGCGGGATGGGACGCCGCGCTCTGGGGCGCGATGGTGGTCTTCGTGATCGGGCCGATGATCGTCTCCGGCATGCTCTACCTGATGGCCTCCCAGGAGCAGAAGGTCTGCGATCTCGAAGAGAAGGTCGCGAAGTAGGACCGAGCCGAGGGGGGCGCCCCCGGCTCAGCAGCGAGGGTCATCCGGTCTCCGGTCCTTGGTGGGGCGACATCGGGTCGTCGCCCCACGCGTCGATCACCTCGTCGATCTGCCTGCGCAGGGGCGGGATATCCCGCTCCACTGTCTCCCATACCCGCGCCATGTCGATGTCGAAGTAGCCGTGAGTCAGTCGGTTGCGCATATCGGCCAGCAGTTGCCACTCGACGCCGGAGAATCGATCGCGGACCTCGGGTGCCACGCCGGCCGCGGCCTCCCCGATGGTCTCGAGCTGGTGGACCATCCATACCTGCACGAGCTCGTCGGCCTCGAACCGCTGGCGGCCGAGGGAGGCGTACGCCCCGATGCGTGCGATCGCATCGCGGATGTCGACGACCCGCTGCAGTTGGTGCCGCTTCGCCGTCACAAGGGCACCGCCTCAGCCAGGATGGTGTCGCGGATCATGGACTTGAGTTCGGAGGCGACGACGACGTCCACGCGCCGCCCGAGGAGCTCCCCGACCATGGCTGCGATCCTGCCAAGGTCGAACAGGCTCGCATCCGGGCGGGCGTCCACCAACAGATCGACGTCGCTGTCGGCGCGCGCATCCCCACGTGCGACGGAGCCGAACACTCGCACGTTGCCCGCACGGTTGTCCGCGGCGAAACGCACGATCTCTTCCCGGTGAAGGACCAGCTGACCGAGGAGGATGCTGCTCTCCGACCGGCCCGGCTCGACCAGTGCTTCGCGCACGAGCTCCTCCACCGCGTCCTCAGGGACCCTCGTCACGCGCTCAGACAATCGCACCGACGCGAGACGGCCGCTCCCGATCCACGAGTAGACCGTGCGCGGCGAGACGCGAAGACGCTGTGCGACTTCTCTGGGCGTGAGCAGGACCATCCTCGTACCTCCGCACAGGATTCTACCACGGCTTCCATGCGCCTGTTGCGCTTAATCGCGCTTCCTGCACGCCAGAGTGCCTTCGTCGAGCGCTACTCGCACACCGCGCCGGGAGTGGGCTCGTACACGCAGTACGGCTCGGCGGCCAGGTAGTCGCCGGTGACCGACAGCGCCCGCGCGCGGCATCCGCCGCAGACCGCCTTGTACTCGCAGCGGCCGCACTTGCCCTTGAGAAGCGAGTAGTCGCGCAGCTCGTTGAACACCTTTGACTCGGTCCAGATCTCGCTGAACGGCCTCGTCTTCACGTTGCCGAGCTGCATGTCGAAGTAGCCGCACGGCTGGATGTCGCCCACGTGGCTGACGAAGCAGAAGGTGATGCCGCCGAGACATCCGCGCGTCATCGCGTCGAGCCCATACTCCTCACGCGTGACCTTCTTGCCCTCCGCCTTCGCGAGCTGGCGGATGATGCGGTAGTAGTGCGGCGCGTCGGTCGGCTTGAAGTGCAGCGG
>JAUSBS010000068.1 GCA_030651905.1 Coriobacteriia bacterium | reverse complement strand
ATATCGCCCGCGCGGACCACATCGACGTCCTCCCGGTGGTTGGCGTGCATCTGCAGCAAGCGACCGATGCGCTCCTTGTTGTCCTTGGTGGAGTTGAGCACGTACGAGCCTGTGGGCAGCGTGCCGGAGTAGACACGGAAGTAGGTCAGCTTGCCCACGAACGGGTCGGTCATGACCTTGAACGCGAGCGCGGCGAACGGCGCCTTCTCGTCCGCGGGTCGCTCCACCTCCTCGCCCGTACGGACATCGATGCCCTTGATGGACTCGACGTCGAGCGGAGAGGGCAGGTAGTCGAGGATCGCGTCGAGCAGCGGCTGGACGCCCTTGTTCTTGAACGACGCGCCGCAGGTGACCGGCGTGATCCCGCAGGCGATACAGCCCGTGCGAAGAGCCGCCCGCAGCTCTGCGGCGGAGACCTCTTCCTCGTTGAGCACCTTCTCCATGACGTCATCATCGAAGTCGGCGGCGATGTGGAGCAGCTCGTCACGATAGAGGGAGGCGTCATCGGCCAGGTCGTCGGGGATCGGGCCCGTGGTGGGGTTGATGCCCTTGTCGTCCTCGTTGAAGTGGATCGCGTTCATCTCGACGAGGTCGACGATGCCCGTGAACTGGTCCTCGGCGCCGATGGGCAGCTGGAGGAGGGCCACGCGGGTGTTCAGGCGGTCCTTCATCATCTTGACGACGTTGAGGAAATCAGCGCCGGTACGGTCCATCTTGTTGATGTAGGCCATACGGGGAACGCCGTAAGTGTCCGCCTGGCGCCAGACCGTCTCGGACTGCGGCTCCACTCCACCGACGGCGCAGAAGACCGCACATGCGCCGTCAAGGACACGCAGAGACCGCTCGACCTCGACGGTGAAGTCGACGTGGCCGGGCGTGTCTATGATCTGGATCCGATGGTCCTTCCAGTAGCAGGTCGTCGCGGCCGACGTGATCGTGATGCCGCGCTCCTGCTCCTGGACCATCCAGTCCATGGTGGCAGCGCCCTCGTGGACCTCGCCGATCTTGTGCGTCTTCCCCGTGTAGAAGAGGATGCGCTCGGTCGTGGTCGTCTTACCGGCATCGATGTGAGCCATGATGCCGATATTGCGGGTCTTATCCAGTGGGTACCGCTGTGCCATTTCGGGGTGTCTACCTCGTGTCGGGGGTCTTGACGGGCCGGGGAGTACGATCGCCTACCAGCGGTAGTGCGAGAACGCCCGGTTGGATTCGGCCATCTTGAACAGGTCTTCACGCTTCTTGACGGATGCACCGACGCCGTTGGCGGCGTCCATGATCTCGTTCGCGAGGCGCTCGGCCATCGTCTTCTCGCGACGCTTGCGGCCGAAGCCGACGATCCAGCGGATCGCCAGCGTGGTCGAGCGGCGAGAGTTGACCTCGACCGGGACCTGATAGGTCGCGCCACCGACTCGCTTCGGCTTGACCTCGAGGGCCGGACGGACGTTGTCCATCGCCTTCTTGAACACCGAAAGGGGATCGGTTGCGGTCTTGCTCTCGACGATGTCGAAAGCCCCGTACACGATGCGCTCCGCGACCGACTTCTTGCCGTCGAGCAGGATCTTGTTGATCAGCTGCGTCACGAGCCGGTTGTTGTACACCGAGTCCGCGGGGACCTCACGACGGGCAGCGGCTGCGCGCCTTGGCATATCTCTTCTCCTCTTTCAGCTACAACGGGATGTCCGGAACACGATTCCGGGTGGCGTGAGCTGCGGGCGCCCTTGCGCCCGTCCGCTCGACGCCACGCTTATTTGGGCTTCTTCACGCCGTAGCGCGAACGAGCCTGGTTACGCTTTGCCACGCCGGCGCAGTCGAGCGCGGCGCGGATGATCTTGTAGCGCACACCCGGGAGGTCCTTCACACGGCCACCGCGGACCAGCACGATCGAGTGCTCCTGCAGGTTGTGCCCGATGCCCGGGATGTAGGCCGTGACCTCCATGCCGTTGACGAGCCGCACGCGGCACACCTTGCGCAGCGCAGAGTTAGGCTTCTTCGGCGTGGTCGTGTACACGCGCGTGCATACGCCGCGCTTCTGCGGGTTGCCCTTGAGGGCCGGGGTCTTGCTCTTGTCCACGGCCTGCTTGCGGCCCTTGCGGACCAGCTGGTTGATGGTCGGCAACGCACTCTCCTTCGCATATCACGACCCGCTCACGCGGGACGCTCACCTACGCGGCTCTTAGTCTGTGCGCACACGAGCGCACGACCGCGCTGAAGTCGCAACGAGGTACTCTAGCGACCCTTCGCGCGCGTGTCAATCAGTCAACGCCCCCGGGCGTGTCCACCCGGTTCTCCGGAAACATGCGCGGCGGGGGCGCCGCGCATGCGGCGCCCCCGCCGGAAGGTCCTTCGTCGAGCCCCTAGGCGTGCTCCGCCAACTTGGCGTGCTGGCCGCAGAAGTCTCCGCCGTCCTTGCCCTTCTTGGGGCAGGGGCGGCCGTCCTTCATGATCGCCTTGCACAGTCCGTCGGTCGTCGCATTGCCTTCGTGGGTCCTGCAGTACCGGCTGGCCTCGAGTGCCTTGTTGCGACAGCGGGTACCGGCGGACGTGATAGCCGCGCAGCGATCCTCGTCTGTATCGTCTTCCGCGTCGGCCGCGCTCTTCGCCCTGAGCAGACTGGCAGCCATCTCCTTCTCGATCGGAGGCAGCATGGCGCCGAAGTCGACCATCTCGATGTTGTCACGGTTGACGTCGAGGTCCGCGAAGAACGCCGTGGCCTCCTCTTCGGTCAGCCCGCCCTCTTCGATGAGGGTCTGCGGCGTCGGGAGCATCGCCTCGAGCTCCTTGAGCTCCTCGGGCGCGAAGTCCGGCAGCGGTCCACCGGTCTCCTCGAGGCCCCATTCGGCCTTCTGGCCCTTGTACGTCAACATGACGCCGCGGTAGCGCTTCATGCCGGTCGCCGCGGGGATGAGCTTGCCGATGATGACGTTCTCCTTCAGGCCCAGGAGGTTGTCCTCCTTGCCGGCTATCGCAGCGTCGGTCAGCACGCGCGTCGTCTCCTGGAACGAAGCCGCCGACAGGTAGGAGTCCGTGGCCAGGGATGCCTTCGTGATACCAAGGAGCACCGACTCCGCCTTCGCGGGGGCACGGCCCTCGGCTATCACGCGTTCGTTCTCCTCCTCGAAGGCGAACCTGTCGACCAGCTGACCCGGCAGGAAGTCGGTGTCCCCGGCGTCCAGCAACGAGAGCTTGCGCATCATCTGACGCGCGATGACCTCGATGTGCTTGTCGTTGATGTCGACGCCCTGAGAGGCGTAGACGTCCTGGACCTCCTGGACGATGTAGGACAGCACGTCCTTCTCGCCGCGAAGGAGGAGCAGGTCGTGCGGGTTGACCGAACCCTCGGTGAGCTGGGCGCCCGCCGCAACGGAGACCCCGTCAGTCACGCCGGAGCGCATACGCGCTCGCCGCGACACCGTGTAGCTCTTCTCGTGACCCTTGTCGTCGGTGACGATGAGCTTGCGGGTCTTGTCGCTGTCCTCTACGTGCAGGCTGCCGCCGATCTCGGCGAGGATCGCCTGCCCCTTGGGACGTCGTGCCTCGAAGAGTTCCGTGACACGCGGGAGACCGTGTGTGATGTCCTCGCCGGCGACGCCGCCGGTGTGGAACGTACGCATCGTGAGCTGGGTGCCCGGCTCGCCGATCGACTGAGCGGCGATGATGCCGACCGCCGTACCGATGTCCACGGCGCGACCGGACGCGAGGTCCCAGCCGTAGCACTTCTGGCAGATGCCGTACTTCGCCCGGCAGGTCATGACCGCGCGGACCTCGATGCCTGTCACGCCACGGGCGCGCAGGTCCTCGAGCTCGCGATCGGAGTCGACGTACGCGCCGGCGTCCTTGAGCACCTCGCCCGTCTTCGGGTCGGCGACCGGCGTCAGCAGGCAGCGTCCGACGAGGTTGTGGTTCACGCGCTCCGGACCCTTGGGATCGATGACCGCGAGGATGACGCCCTGGTCGGTGCCGCAGTCCGCTTCACGGACGATGACATCCTGTGCGACATCGACGAGACGACGCGTGAGGTACCCGGAGTCCGCCGTACGCAGCGCGGTGTCGGCAAGACCCTTGCGGGCGCCGTGCGTCGAGATGAAGTACTCGAGCACCGAGAGGCCCTCGCGGAAGTTGGCCTTGATGGGGCGGTCGAGGATCTCGCCCTTCGGGTTCGCCATGAGGCCTCGCATACCAGCCAGCTGGCGGATCTGCTTGATGTTACCGCGGGCACCGGAGTACGCCATCATATAGACGGGGTTGAACTTGTCGAAGTTGTCCGCCATCGCCTTGCCGACGTCCTCGTTCGCGTCGGTCCACACATCGACGATCTGACGGTGCCGCTCGTCTTTGGTGATGAGCCCGTGGTCGTACTGCTTCTCGACCGAGGCGACCTTCTCCTCCGCGGCAGCGATGAGCGCGGGCTTCTCCGGCGGAATGACCGCGTCCCACACTGACACGGTGACGCCGGCGCGGGTCGCGTAGTGGAATCCGAGTCGCTTGAGCTCGTCGAGGATGTGGGCCATGTCGGTCGTCGAGTACCGGTTGGAGCAGTCCTCCACGATCCGGCTGACGCCCTTCTTGTCCACCTCGCGGTTGATATAGGCGTGGTCGGCCGGCAGAGAGCGGTTGAACGTGATGCGGCCGACCGTCGTGGTCAGACGCTCCCCCGCCTTGCGGTCTGTGAACTCGCCGAGCGCGGTCTCCTCGATGACGTCG
>JAUSBS010000064.1 GCA_030651905.1 Coriobacteriia bacterium | reverse complement strand
GGATGCGCGCGCTCGAGAAGATGGACACGTAGAACTCGCCGGTCATCCTGATCCGGTACAGCGACCGATCGAGCAGGCGTGGGCGCACGTGGCACTCTTCGCAACCCTCCTGAGCATGGGTCGACGTGGCCCACGGTGCGTACTGGGCGCTGAGGCCGGGGTAACGCGAGAAGAAGCCGGGGCGCGAAGCGAGGTAGCCCGGGACGCCGACCAGCGCGAGCAACACGATCGCAGCGATGCCCATGATCATGCGCCGACGAGGCGTGCCTGCGTCACTGGAAGGACCGGTGCGCTTCATCAGTGGCACCCCTTGCAGAACTTCTCGCCACCGTGACAGACGATGCAGCCCTCGCCGCGCGCTTTCGCGTGAGGACCGTGGTCCTTCTTCCAGTTCCCGGCGTGCGAGGCCGGGCGGCGGCGGTGGCAGTCGGCGCAGTAGTCGGGGGTCCAGTCGTGGCAGACGCCGCACTCCTTCGACTCCGCCAGCTTGCCGTGGACCTCGAGCCAGTCCTTCTGAAGGTGCGTCGCGGGCGTCTGCTTGCGCGTGTGACACTTCACGCACTCGCGTGTCGCCTTGTCCCCGTCATGGCACTGCTTGAGGCACAGCTCCATCTCGGGCCGGTTGTATCCCCTCCGGTTCAGGGAGTGCACGAGGTCCTTGTGGCACACGACGCAGTCGATGCCGAGCACCCCGACGTGCGCCCGATGCGGGATGAGTAGATCGCCGCCGGGCGAGACGCTCCTGTAGGAGGTGTGGCACTCCTGACACGACTTCTTGCCGGGTGCCTTGAGCAGGTTCGCGTCGGTAGGACCCTGCGCGAGTTGTGAGTAGAAGGCGGGTACGGCCTTGGCGGCGAACGACAGGAAGCCGCCGACACCCGGTTCGACGTGGCACTCGATGCAGGAGAACTGCGAGTGGGTCGAGATCGCCCAGTGGTCCATCCGCTGGCCCATAGCCGGGTAGCGGCGATAATAGTCGGGCTGCAGTACGGACACGACCGGCAGCGTCAGCAGGACGGCGGCCACGGCCATCGCGATGAACGCCCCCCACATGAGCAGACGGCGGCGGGTCATCTAGCCCATCTCCTTGAACTGCCTGTGGCAGTCCTCGCACCATGCCTTGTCGTGACATGCGATGCACCGCGGGTCGTCGACCCGCTTCGTGGCCTTCTTGTGCCGCCCGATCCACGTCGAGGGCGACCCGTGGAAGCGGGGCCGCTCAAGGTGACAGTCCGCGCACTGTGCTTCGGAGACGTGGCACAGCATGCATCGCGCCTCGTCCTTGATCGCCTCGGGGCCGTGGTACTTCGCGGTCCAGTCCTTCTGTACGTGAAGCTCCTCTATCGCCTTCGTGCTGACCTCGATGGGAAGGCCGGTGAACTTCGGTCGCTCGCCCGTCGTGTGGCACAGCTGACACTGCGCGACTTGGTGGCACTTCTCGAGGCACGCGTTCTCGCCGGTGGCCTTCGCAACCGTGCGATGCGTGACGTCCCACTTCTTCCCGTCCTCGTGCAAGACGTGATGACAGTCGAAGCACTGCGCGGTCGCCTTCGTTCCCACGTGGCACCCGTATGACACGCACACGCCCGAGAACGGCATCGTCTTGTGCTTGATCATCACGGTCTCAAGGTGTGCGATCCACTTGTGGCACGTCACGCAGTCCCGCTTCTCGCTCGCGACCCGGGCGTGTGCCGGATGCGGTATCCGCGCCGTCCGGCTCGCGTCGTCGCTCCAGTCGTTCGCGTGGCAGGTGAGGCACGCCTCGCGCCTGGGCGGCCCGAACGTGAAGTAGGTCGGCAGCGGATCGGTGGTGACGAGGCTGCGGTAGAAGTCCGCGACGAGCGCCATGCCGTTCGCCACCGGCGCTGTCTCGTGGCACGTGCGGCATCCGATGCCCTCGTGCGCCGAGCCCTCGAGGTTGACGTAGCGCCTCTCGAGCAGGTGATAGCGAGAGAAGAAGGATGGCGTCGACGTAGCGAGCAGCGGCACCGCCACCGCCGCGAGAACCGCCAGGACCACGGCCGTGACGACGCCGACGGCGAACCGCCTGCGAGTCCCGGATCCGGGCCCGTCCTCGCTACGCGTCACGTCTGCGTCACCCCGCGTCGATGGCGGGGACGGCGGCCTCGTCGAGGGGCGAGGAGGAGTGCGTCTCGCCATGTCCCTCGGGGACGCGCAGCGGGAGCGCCTTGGCGGCGATCGTCATGAGGAGCATGCCGACGGCCAGCAGGCCCAGAGCGATCAGCACCTCGGTGAGGCTCGGCAGGTAGGGCGATGCGTGCTGGCCGAGCGGTCCGACCGCGAAGCCCATCGCCATGAGCGAGTAGCGCTTGAGGAAGACCGCCAGCACGTACATCGCCGCGGCGGTTATCTGGACGGCCGGGATGTGCCGCGTCTTTCGCCCGGCCAGCAGAGTGAAAGCGCCGATCCCCAGCACGAGCACGGGGATGAACGCGGCGGCGTACTGCCCCGTGAAGAACTCCGCGAAACGGAGCGCGTGGCCGGGCTTCGCCGACGTGGGCCAGAACACCGTCAGGATCTCCACGCCCAGCAGGAACAGGTCGAGGATGATCACCGTCGCCAGCAACGTCGAGAGGCTGCGGAACATCTTGCTCGTGAGCTCGAGCACCTTGAAGCGCTTCATGAGGTAGGCACTGATCAGGAGAAGCGCGATCCCCGACGCGGTCGCCGATGTCAGGAAGATCGGCACCATGACCGCCGAGTTCCATAGTTCGCGGGACTTGTTGAGCGCGAGCACGAACGCGGTCGTCGTGTGCAGGTAGATCGCGAAGGGCAGAGCGATCAGCGTCATGCGATGTGCGAGCTTCTCGCCGCCCTTGCCGGTGATGAGGATCCACAGGTCGACGAAGCAGATGACCATGTAGATGTTGGCCGCGCTGCCGGTGTAGACGAACGGTGACGTGACGTTGGGAGTGAGCAACATCCACACGGCGCGCCACGGGCGCTCCATGTCGGTGACGATGCACAGCAACGCGAGCATCACGAGCACGCCTGCCTGCAGCACCGCCAGTCTGGACAGAGGCCGGTATTGCTCGGCACCGAACAGGTGCACGCTGGCATAGACGACGAGCCCGCCAGCCGAGAGCCCCACGTAGTACATGTAGTTCGTGAACCACAGGCCCCAGGGGTAGCTGTCGCGCATCGCCATCACGGAGCCGCCGTTGCCGAGCGCGTTGCCCCACGCCATGACCCCTAAGGCGATGACGGTCAGCAGCAGCGAGGCGAACGCCCAGTAGCGCGGGCCGGCGGACTTGAGCGCGCCGATGTCGAGGTCGACACCGATCACGTTGACGACGCCGGGGCGCGGGCGTGAGATGAGCTTAAGCACGGCGCATCACCCCACGTACCAGATCATCGGTTCGTTTCCTGTCTCTTCCTTGAGTCGCCAGACGCGGCGGGTCTTGAGCAGGATCGACACCTCGCTCTCCGGGTCGTTCAGGTCGCCGAACGTGCGCGCCCCGACAGGGCACGCCTCCACGCACGCGGTGGTCTTACCGTTGCGGGTGCGCTGGATGCAGAACGTGCACTTCTCGACGACGCCCGCCTTCTCCTCGAGCGGCACGTCGGGGTTGATCTCGTCTTTGGGGACGTGCGGTTCCACCCAGTTGAAGTGCCTGGCGTCGTACGGGCACGTCACCATGCAGTTGCGACACGCGATGCACTTCTCGTAGTCGATCACCACGATGCCGTCAGGCTCTTTCCAGGTGGCGATCAC
>JAUSBS010000060.1 GCA_030651905.1 Coriobacteriia bacterium | reverse complement strand
CGATGCTCGTACGAACGGAACTCGTCGAACGAGGCACAGGCCGGCGACAGGAGCACCACATCGCCCGGGCACGCCTGAGCGCTCGCGGTCGCGAGGGCAGCCTCCATGGTGGGAGCGATCGACCATGCGGACCCGGTCGGTTCGAACGCTGCACGGAGTTGTTGCGCGGACTCGCCGAAGAGCACGGCACGCTTGCACCGCGCAGCGACGGCCTCGGCCAGACCCGTGAAGTCGTTGCCCTTGTTGCGGCCTCCCAGCAACACGATGAGGGGGCGCTCGTCGAAGGCGGTCAGCGCCTTGAGCACCGCGTCGGGGTTGGTCGCCTTCGAGTCGTTGAAGTACTCGACGCCCGCCACCGCGCCAACGGGCTCCAACCGGTGCTCGATGGGCCTGAATCCGCGCAGTCCGCTGCGAATCGCCGGAATCTCCGCACCCATCGCGATGGCCGCGGCGGCGGCGGCAAGCGCGTTGCCGACGTTGTGCCGGCCGCGGATGCCGAGCTCGGACACGGCCAGGAGCGGGATCGCACCCGTCGCGCTGTCGATGGAGAGCATGCCGTCCACCAGGTAGGCCCCGCCGGCCGGCCGGCGCTCCTGGCTGACACGCACGACACGGACTCCGCGGGCCTCCACGCGGTCGGCCCAGGGCGCCGATCCGGGATCGTCGATGTCGATCACTGCGGTGTCGCCCGCGGTCATGTTCGCGAAGACCTTCACCTTGTCCGCCTCGTAGGCCTCGAGCGAACCGTGCCAGTCCAGGTGGTCGGGCGTGATGTTGAGCAGGACAGCGACCTTGGGATGGAAGCCGACGGTCAGGGACAACTGGAACGACGAGACCTCCGCCACCAGGACGGACGCGGCGCCCGCGTCCCGCACCGCGGCGATGGCCGGTGAGCCGATGTTGCCCACTGCCTCGGCGGAGATGCCCGCACCGGTGAGAAGATGAGCCACCAGGGCCGTCGTCGTGGTCTTGCCGTTCGTGCCCGTGACGGCCACGAAGGGCGCACGGGCGCGCGAGAACGCGAATTCGACCTCCGATACCACCGGAGCCCCCGAAGCCCGCGCAGAGCGCATCAGTGAGCTCTCCGGCGGGATGCCGGGGCTCGCCACGATGAGGTCCCATCCTTCACTCACCGAGGTCGTGGCCAGCGAGACGGGTACGCCCTCGGAGCGCAGCGAGGCCGCCGTCGCGGAAAGCTCAGGACCGGTGCCCTCGTCGAGCAGTCCGATCGTCACGTCGGCACCTGCGGCGCGCTCCGCAGCAAGGTAGCGCGCGGTCGCGACGCCGGACCTTCCCAGGCCCAGGATGAGCACCCTTCTCGGCAGCGCCTCCACGGCCCCTACTTCCGGATCGAGCCGACGAAGTACATGGCGAATCCGGCGCCTGCGAGGATGCCGGTCACGATCCAGAACCGCACCATGACCTTCGTCTCCGACCACCCCTTCATCTCGAAGTGGTGGTGGATCGGCGCCATCCGGAACACCCGCTTGCCGGTGAGTTTGAAGGAGACGACCTGGATGATGACCGACAGGCCCTCCATGACGTAGATGCCGCCGATGAGCGGCAGGAGCAGTTCGGTCTTGGTCACGACCGCCAGCGCCGCCACTGCGGCGCCGAGACCCAGAGATCCGGTGTCCCCCATGAAGATGTCAGCGGGATAGCTGTTGTACCAGAGGAAGCCGATACAGGCGCCCGCGATGGAAGCGGCCACCAGTGCGATCTCCAGATGGTTCTGTCGGAACGCGATCGCCGCGTATGCGAACGTCACGATCGTCACGGTGCCCGCCGCAAGACCGTCGAGCCCGTCGGTGAGGTTCACGGTGTTGCTGGCCGATGTGACCATCACGGTCACCAACAGGATGTAGAGCCACGGGATAGCGATCTCCATGCCCGCGATCCGCACATAGGTGACGATCGCACCCAGGTCCAGGTAGCTCCCCGCGAACGGGATCGACGCATGCGGCGAAAGACCGCCCCAGTTCACGGCCAGCACGCCGAGCGCGACGGCGATCACGGCCTGCCACAGGATCTTCGCGCGAGGGGTCAGCCCGAGAGAGCGCTCCTTCACGACCTTCGCATAGTCGTCGATGAAGCCCAGCAGACCGCAGGCGAGCATGGCCCCCACGACCAACAGGCTCTGGCGGTCGTAGCGACCCGCGGCGACGAAGACCGCGGCGACGACGAGCAGGATCAGCACGCCGCCCATGGTGGGCGTGCCCTGCTTCACCAGATGTCCCTGCGGACCGTCGGCCCGCACCTGCTGACCGATGTTGCGGAAGCGTACGAGCTTGATCCACAGCGGGAAGAGGACCCCGGCCGCGACCATCGCACTCAAGACCACCAGGAAGAGCTGGTAGGTGGGATAGTGCGCTATGTTCAGCACGTCGAGGTCAGGCACGAGGATGCACGATCCCTTCCACAACACGTTCGAGGCCCATGCTGCGCGACGCCTTGACCAGCACGGCATCGCCCGGAGCGAGCAGGTCGTCGAGCACCTCGCTCGCCTCCTCCGCGCCCGCGCATGCGCGCACGGCCGCCGCGTCCATGCCCTCGGCCTGCGCACCCTCAGCGATGCGGCGACCGAGGTCGCCGACGGTCACGAGCACGTCGATCGGGGCACGCGCGATCTGTTCGCCGAGCCGGAAGTGCGCCAACTCCGCCAGCGATCCGAGCTCACGCATATCGCCAAGCACCGCGATCCGGCGGCCCTCGGGACGCATCCCGGAAAGGGTGTCGATCGCGGCGCGCATCGATGTCGGGTTCGCATTGTACGCGTCGTTGACGACGGTGACGCCGTTCGCCGCGGTGAAGACCTGCATCCGCCACTCGGTGAGCTCGACGTGCGCGAGGCCTTCGGCGATGTCGGTGAGCCCGACGCCGAGCCTGAGTGCCACCGCGGCGGCCGCGGCGGCGTTGTAGGCGTTGTGGCGCCCGGGCAACGGCAGCGTCAGCGTGACGGCCTCGCCGCCGGCGAGCAGCGTCAACGTCGGTCGACCGTCGTCCCCAAGGACGATGTCGGTCGCGCGGACGTCCGACGCCTCCACAAGGCCGTAGTACGTCACCGGTGCCGCGCTCTCGCCCGAGAGCCGTCGCGACCACGCGTCGTCCCCGTTGAGGAAGACCGCGCCATCGGCGGGGATGCACCCGACCAGTTCGCCCTTCGCGTGCAGGATCGCCTCCTGCGTACCGAGGAGCTCGATATGGGTCTGCCCGATGTTCGTGACCAGCCCGAGTGTCGGTCGGGCCACTTCGCACAGCGCGGCGATCTGCCCGGCGCCGCGCATGCCCATCTCCACGACGAGCACGTCGCTCTCGCTGCCCGCCTCCAACACGGTCAGCGGGACGCCGAGCTCGTTGTTACGGTTGGCGCGTGTCGCGGTGACGCGAAGCTTGGTACCCAGCGCCCCGACGAGGAAGTCCTTCGTCGTCGTCTTCCCGGTCGATCCGGTCACACCCACCACCGGGCACGAGAGCCGGGAGCGGTGATAGCGGGCCAGTGCGGTCACGGCAGCGAGCGCATCGTCGACCCGCACGACGGAGGTGTCCCGGCGACCCGACTCCTCGACGGCTGCGCGGACCGCATCGCTCCAATCGGTCACGACCAGCGCGCGCGCGCCGGCCCGCAGGGCGTCCGCGGCGAACGCGTGACCGTCGCTGCGCTGACCCCGGATCGCGAGGAAGGCGGCCCCCGCATCGATCGAGCGCGAGTCGATGCACACGCCGTTGACCATCGCATCGGCTGATCCCGCCACGAGCGTGCCGCCCGTGACCTCGGCCAACCGACCTCCCGACAGCGTCAGCATGGCTCCCCCGCCCTGGTCCGCAGTGCCGCGCGCGCGACCTCCCGGTCGTCGAATCGGATGGTACCGCTCGCGAAGATCTGGTAGTCCTCATGACCCTTTCCGGCGATGAGGACCGCGTCGCCGTCGCTCGCCATCGAGATGGCCGATCCGATCGCGGTGCGACGGTCCACCTCGACCAGGACCTCGGATGAGGCGCCGTGCAGACCGCCGAGCACCTGCTCGACGATGGAGTCCGGGTCCTCGCCGCGCGGATTGTCGCTGGTCACGACGACGATGTCCGAGAGAGAGCCGGCGGTCTCGCCCATGAGCGGGCGCTTCGCGGTGTCACGGTCCCCGCCGCAGCCGAACACGGTGATGACTCGTCCCGGGGTCACGGCCCGCACCGCGCCTATCGCCTTGGCCAGCCCGTCCGGCGTGTGGGCGTAGTCGACGAGCACCGCGAACCCCTGGCCTTCGTCCACGCGCTCGAGCCGTCCTGGGACCTGTGGGGCATGCGCGAGTCCCGATGCGATCGTCTCGAGCGGTATGCCCAGAGACAGGCCGCACCCGGCCGCCACGAGCGCGTTGCTCACGTTGAACGCGCCGGTGTGCGGGATCCTCACCGCGACCTCTCCCGACGGAGTCACCAGCGTGAACGTGCTGCCCGTGGGACCCGCGACCTCGTCGACGGCTCGAACTGCCGCGTGCACCCCGCGCCCGACGGTGATCTCGGCTCCCGTCATCGCGGCGAGCCGGGATCCGGCCTCGTCGTCCACGCACACGACCCGCGATCGGGCGCCGAGTTCGGAGAACAGGCGCGACTTCACCGCGAAGTACTCCTCCATCGTCCCGTGGTAGTCCAGGTGGTCCTGGCTCAGGTTCGTGAACGCGGCAACGGCGAAGCAGACCCCGTGCACGCGGTGCAGGTCGATGGCGTGGCTCGAGACCTCCATCGCGACGGTGTCGACACCGTCGGCGACCATGCGGGCGAAGAGTTCCTGCAGGTCCCGGGATTCCGGCGTGGTCCTGCCCGCGGGTTCACACCGCTGCCCGATCCTGGTCTCCACGGTGCCGATCAGGCCGGTCCTGCGACCGGACGCGCGCGCGATCGAGTCGATGAGGTAGCACGTCGTCGTCTTGCCGTTCGTGCCGGTGACACCCACCACCTCGAGACGCTTCGTCGGCTCGCCGAACAGTCGCGCCGAGGCGGACGCCAGCGCGATCCTGCCGTCGTGGACGAGGACCTGTGGCACACCGGCCCCGGGAAGCGCGCGTTCAACCACGAGCACGGCCGCACCGCGCAAGACCGCGTCCATCGCGAAGTCGTGGCCGTCGCGCTCCTTCCCGCGGATGCAGAAGAAGGCGTCACCCGCTCGCACCCGGTCGGAGCGGTAGGCGACGCCTGATATGGCGGTCGAGAGTCCGTCGGCCCCTGAGGAGGAGACGGTCTCGAGCAGGTCAGCTAGTGTGTGCGAGTCCACGGTCCCTCACCGGACGGAGCTGGACGATTCTAGCACCGGGTCCGCCTTCGCCCCGGCGGCTGGGGGGTTCGACACCGCACCGTTACCCGCCGCCGTAGCGGCAGGCGCGACGACCGGCAGGATCTTCAGATGCGCGACCGAGAACTCCGCGACCCGACTGAACGAGGGGGCGGCGACGGTCCCGCCGTAGATCCCCTTCGTCGGCTCGTCGATGATGACGACGATCACGATCCGCGGGTCGACCGCCGGCAGGAAGCCGGCGAACGACGAGATGTACGCTCCCGCGATGTAGCCGCCTCCGCCGATGCGCGGCTTCTGGGCCGTGCCGGTCTTGCCTGCGACGTCGTACGACGGCACGGCGGCCGATGCGCCGGTCCCGTCGTTGACGACCGCACGTAACATGTCGCGCATGGTCGCCGTCGTCGCGGCGGGGATCGCCTGACGCACAGGCCACACAGGCTCGGTCGTCACCCCGCTCGCGCGCACCAGGAAGTGCGGCGTCACGAGCTTCCCGCCATTGGCGAGCGCCGCATACGCCCGCGTCAACTGCAGGACCGTCATCGAGATGCCCTGGCCGAACGGCACGTTGCCGATCGACGAGGCCGACCACTGCGAAGGAGGAGGCAGCCATCCCTTCGCCTCGCCGGGGTAGTCCACGCCGGTCCTCTCGGTGAGCCCGAACACCCGGAAGTAGTCGTAGACGTCGTTCTTCCCGAGCGCCTGACCGAGCTTGACGGCCCCGACGTTCGAGGACTTCGTGACGATATCCGTGAGCGACCATGTCACCGCCCCGCGGTCGTGCGACTCGTGGATCGTCCGGTCCCCCACCTTCAGCGTCGATGGCAGATGGAACATCGTCGCAGGCTCGGCCAGCCCTCGATCGATGACCGCGGCGGCCGTGAACGACTTGACGGTGGAGCCCGGCTCGTACGCGTCCGTGACGACCGTGTTGCGGAACGCACGAGGGTCGGCCTGGGCGTACGAGTTCGGATCGTAGTTCGGCCACGACGCCATCGCGTAGATCTCGCCACTCCTGGGGTCCATGACCGTGATCGAGCCACCTTTGGCGCCGAATCGGGCCACAGCTTCCGCGAGTTCGACGTGTGCCTCGTACTGGATGTCCTTGTCGATGGTCAGCGTGATCGAGCGTCCGTCGACCGGATCGACGGACTCCATGACGCCACCCGGGATCGGCCGGCCGTACGGATCCCGCTCTGCCAAAACGCGCCCCGGCTGCCCGGTCAGCACGTCGTCGTAGTACTTCTCGAGTCCCGAGAGGCCATTGTCGTCGACGCCGACGAAACCGAGCACCTGGCAGGCGAGTTCGCCCGACGGGTACGTGCGGCGCGAATCCTCGAGGAAGCCGATCCCCTCGATCCCCAGACGCTCCACCGCGGACGCACGGTCCAGATCGACCTTGCGGGCGATGTAGGAGAACGAGGAGGAGCGCTGGAGCTGCTTGAGATACCCCGCCTGGTCTCCGCCGAGGATCCCCGCAAGGACGGCAGCCGTCCCTGTCGCGTCCTTGACGGCATGTGGGACGGCGTAGATGGTGCGGGCGTCCACGGTCTTGGCCAGCGGCTCGCCCTCACGGTCGAAGATCGAGCCACGGCGCGGGGTGAGCACCAACTCGCGCACGCGCTGCTTCTCGGCCTTGGCGGCCAACGACCCCGCCTCGACCGTCTGGACCCACACGAGCCTCGCCGCGACACCTAGGAGCATCGCGGCGAGGAGGACGAACAGCCAGACGAAGCGACCGGCTCCGGGGGCCGTCTTGCGCCGACCGGTCACCACCGCACCCCTCTTCGCCCGGCCACGGCTCTCCTTCCGCACTACCGCGAACCGGCGAGACCGACGTCGCCGACGAGCAGCGATTGCGCCTCACCGACCGACATGTCCGCAAGAGCGCTCAGTACTGTCGCGATGCGCCGCGCTCCGGACCCGTCTGGATCGACGGCGACCGGACTTCCTGCCGAGGAAGCCTTCGCGCTCTGCGCGGCATCGGGCGCACCGGGAAGCGTGATGTAGCGGACGGAGGTGGGGCGACCCATCTGCATGGTGGCTCCGGCGATCTGCTCGATGCGCGAAGGGGTGGCCAGCGAGCTTCCCTCGATCTCCAGGCGGTCGGTCTCGATACGCTGCGACTTGATCTGCTTCGAGACCCTGCCCTCCGAGATCGTCATCTCGGCCGCACGAGCCAGGACCGCCACGCGGACGAGTCCGACAGCGGCGAGCACGAGCATGACCATCGTCACCGCGTTGAACGCCGCACGGCACCGCGCCTCACTCGCCCGTGCGCTCGCGCGCGCGGGCTTGCGCGCGGACGGTGTGCGGACGGGGCGCGCGACGGCGCGAAGGTGCGATCTTCGGACGAGCGGCTGCGCTTCGATGCGGCGTGCTGCCTGCGCCATGCTCGTCCCTCCTTCGTCGGATCCGTGCGCGCCGGCATCCTGGTCGGACGCGCACCCTTCGCTACAGCTTCTCTGCGGCCCGCAGCTTCGCGCTGCGCGCCCTTGGATTCGCCTCGACCTCCTCCGCCGTCGGAGTGACGGGTCGGGACGTCAGGACACGGAGTACCGGCTCGTTCCCGCATGTGCACACGGGGATCTCTGGCGGGCAGATGCACCCGCGCGCGAGATCGGCGAACACCCGTTTCACCACACGGTCCTCAAGGGAGTGATACGAGATCACGACGATGCGCCCCCGCGGAGAGAGCCACCTGACGGCGGCGCGCAACGCGCCCTCGAGCACCTCGAGCTCCTGGTTGACCTCGATGCGCAGTGCCTGGAAGGTCCGTCGGGCGGGGTGCGGTCCACCTCGCCGTGCCGCGGCGGGGACCGCGTTCTTGATCACTTCGACCAACTCGAGGGTGGTGGCGACGGGGCGGCGGGCTCGCGCGGCTACGATGAATGCTGCGATGCGCGAGGCCCACCGTTCTTCCCCGTACACCCGAATGACGCGGGCGAGTTGAGACTCCTGGTACGAAGAGACTACGTCTGCGGCTGTGATGCCGCCCGCGGATGGGTCCATCCTCATGTCGAGCGGGGCGTCGGTCTGGTAGCTGAATCCCCGCTCGGCGAAGTCGAGCTGATGCGAACTGACCCCGAGGTCGAACAGGAAGCCGTCGACGTACGCGAGGCTGGCTTCCGTGAGAAGCCGGTCAAGTTCACCGAAGTTCCCTTTGATGAGGAACGCATGCTGGCCGAGGCGTAGTGTGTCTCGTGCTGCGATGAGGGCTGCGTCGTCTTGGTCGATGCCCACGAGGGTTCCCGTGGGCGCTAGCAAGTCTGCTATCCGTTTCGCGTGTCCTGCCCCGCCTAAGGTACAGTCGACGATCACGGAGCCTGGGTGCGGCGAAAGCTGCTGCAAGACCTCGGCCAGCAAAACTGGTGTGTGCCGGTATTCCATTGTCAAAGCCCTAGAGGATGCCTTGACGTGCAAGCTCCTCGGCTGCGTCTTCTATGGTGGTGGCGTGACTGTCCTCGTACGCCTCCCACGCCTTCGCGTCCCAGATCTCGATGTGGTCACCCACACCGGCTACGACGACGTCCTTGCTGAGGCCGGCGTGCTCGCGCAGCACCGGAGTCAGCGCCACGCGCCCGGCCGCGTCCACGTCCGCTTCGATCGCGCCTGCCGTGAAGAACCGACGCACGGCCCGGGTCTCACGATTGAAGTCGCTGCCGGCCATGAGGGTCTCGAGGAACTCCCGGTAGCCCTCGGCCGGATAGACGTAGATGCAGCGCTCGAAACCCTTCGAGACGACAAGGTGTGCCCCCGTCGCGTCCCGGAACCTGCGCGGCAGGGAGACGCGCCCTTTGGCGTCCAGCGTGTGCTGGTACTCCCCCAGGAACATCTGCGCTTCACAGCCCCCTACCGGTTCGGTCCTGCATGGTCCGGCGGTCCCACTTTCGCCCGCCATCCCTTCGACGCGTCCCACTCTATGACACTTCATCCCACTTGGCAACACCCCGATGACCGTTCGTCCCACTCCGCTCCACCTGCGCACTCGAATCCACGACGCACCACACTCGCGCGAACCGATGACACCGGTCGCACGTCATAGAAGGTGTGCGTTGGTAGGACTCCGGCCTTTGACAGCGAAAGAGGGACAGTAGGGAGCCGACGAGGCATACTCCTTGCCTGCGCGGCATGCCCACCGATACAATCCGTAGCGGTACTCTCGACTCTTCTGGAGGTGAACGGACCTCATGACTCCCAACTGGTCGGGCTCGCTCGTCAACACCCTTCTGCTCGCGTTCCTCGCCTGCGTCATCATCGGCGCGGCGATCGGCGTCTACGCTGCCAAGCAGCTCAAGAAGGCCGAAGAGAAGAAGAAGTAGCCCTCGCTCGCTGTCATACTCGCGTTTCTCGGACGCCCGCCACGCATCACGCGTGGTCGGGCGTCCGTGCATCGATGGGTACGAGTAGGACAGGTGGGCGCGCAGGGACCTGCGCGACGAGACGAAGGAGTATCGAGAACATGACACGCGAAGGACACGCACGACCAGCTGTGACCGGAGCGCTGGCGATCGGCCTCGCGATCGGCCTCTCCCTCGTGCTCGCCGGGTGCGGAGCACTCGGCACGACGCAGGAGGCAACGTCGTCATCAGGCTACGCGGGTGCTCCCGCCGCCGCGGGGCGCAGCGGCCTCCAGGTGTCCCCCGAGATCGCGAAGGACGCCGCATCGGGAGTCGCCCCGGCCCCTAGCAGCGTGGGAGTCGACGCGTCGAAGATCCCCGCTGCGAACCGGCTCGTCATCCGCAACAAGACCCTCCGCGTCGAAGTGGCGGCCGTCACGACCGCGATCGAGAAGATCCGCGAGCTGGCGAAGCGCGACGGAGCCGATATCACCGAGATGCAGGTCGCGACGTCGTCGGACGAACAGGTCTATCGCCCGATGGCGGAGGGTGACGCTGCGAGCCAGAACAGTGTGGCCCTGCAGGCATACGTGACGGTCCGCGTCCCCGCCGACAAGTACGCGGCGTTCGTCGACGAAGCCGCCAAGCTCGGGCGCGTGCTGTGGCAGGGCGAGAACACCAGTGACGTCACCCAGCAGCACGTCGACCTGTCTGCGCGGCTCACCAACCTCCGCGCTCAGGAGGTCCGCCTCCGTGAGTTCTTCGCGAAGGCCAAGAACGTGACGGAGATGCTCCAGATAGAGGCTGAGCTCTCCAGGGTGCGCGGCGACATCGAATCGATGGCCGCGCAGGTCGCCTACCTCGAGCGCCAGGCCTCCATGGCCACGGTCAACATCGAACTGGCCGAACCGAAGGCGCTCGTTCGGCCGACCGGCACCGACTGGGGTGTCGCGAAGGCGTTCACCGACAGCATCCGTGCATTCGTCGGCACGCTCAACGTGTTCATCGTGATGCTCGGTCCGGCGCTGGCCGTCGGGATCTTCATCGTACTGCCGGTCTTCCTCGTCGTGCGGCTCGTCCTGAGTCGGTCGCGCAAGCGGGCTCGCGCAGCGGCTGCATCCGATACGCCGTCCACGCCGGTCGACGGCACGTAGCGGAGCAGACGATGCCGGACGCGACGTGCTGAGACCAAGACTCAAGATGCCGATGTGGGCGGCGGTCGCTGTTGTGGCCGCCGCCTACGCGGCGCGATCAGCCTTGAGGGGGTGGGACTTCCGCCCCGACCTTCCGATCGACGTCGTCATCGCCACGACGCTCGTGGCGCTGGTCGTGCTGCGCGCCACCATCGCGCAGGCGTCTCCCCCGGACGGATCCGAGGAGCAGGGTCCCCCCGAGATGCCCGGCGGCGACCACCGCGCCGACGACCCAAGGCACGACGACGAGGTCGGTCCCGGCCTCGAGTCCTGACAGACCGGGCGCGCCCGCTCCCCCCATTGCGGTGAGGACGGCTCCGAGCGCGACGCCCACACCGGCGCCGGCGCCCCATGCGGCCGACAGCACGAGAGCGCGGCCCACGCGCAGGTCGGACCCATCACGCGCCTTGGGCCGAGCCAACCGCTCACTCCTTCTCGTAGGGCTTCCCGACGGCGGCCGGTCCGACTGCGCGTCCCATGAAGCCCGCCAACACGACGACGGTCAGCACGTACGGGAGCATGAGGAAGAACTGCGGCGGGATGTTGATCGCTGCCGCGAAGGTCTGCAGACGGATCTCCAGCGCCTCGGCGAAGCCGAACAACAGTGACGCGAGGTAGCTTCCGACAGGCGTCCACCGACCGAAGATGTTGGCCGCCAACGCGATGAAGCCGCGACCGGACGTCATGTTCTCGCTGAAACTGCCGACCTGCTCGAGCGTGAGGTTCGCGCCGGCCAGACCGGCCAGAGCACCCGACATGAGCACCGCGACGTAGCGACCCTTCACGACGTTGATGCCGACGGTGTCCGCCGCGCGTGGATGCTCGCCCAGGGCCCGCAGACGAAGCCCCCACCGGGTCCGATACATGGCCCACTGAGCGACGATCGCGATGACGATCGTCACGTACACGAGAGGCGTGTGCCCGAGGAACATCCCGTTGACCCACTCCCAGACCGTCCCGAGAGCGCCGGACGCCTTGACGTCGAAGACGAAGAGCGGCGGCAGGGTCGCAGCGCCGTCGGTCGTGCCTTGCCGGTCGTAGAAGACCTGGATCAGGAACCCGGTCAGCCCGAGCGCGAGGATGTTGATGGCTGTGCCGGACACGACCTGATCGGCCTTGAGCGTGATGGACGTGAACGCGTGCAGACCAGACATCACGACGCCCGCGATCACTGCCGCGAGAACGCCGATCCACGCGGCAGCCACGGGACTGACCCCGAGGGCCGTCGGAGCGGCGAGTGCGGCCGCGGTGCCGAAGAACGCGGCTATGAGCATGAGTCCCTCGAGAGCGATGTTGACGACTCCCGAGCGCTCGCAGATCGTGCCGCCGATCGCGGCGAGGGCGAGCGGTGTGGCGATGCGCAGCGATGAAGCGATCAGATCGGGCTGCAGCACGGTGTTGAGGATCTCGGCGATACCGGGCGGGGGGCTAGCCATGCTTGGTCGCCTCCTTCTGCCGCTGCTTGATGAACCAGGTGATGATCGTCTCCGCCGCGACGAACAGGATCACGAGCGCCTGCACGATGTCGACGAGCTTGTCCGGTACATTCGCATTGAGCTGCATGTAGCCGCTGCCCGCCGAAAGACCACCGAAGAGGATCGCAGCGGGGATCACCGCCAGCGGATGGTTCTTGGCCAAGAGTGCGACCGCGATGCCCGTGAAGCCGAAACCGGCCGAGAACTGGTCCGAGAGACGTCCGTGCACCCCCATGACCTCGCTGGCGCCCGCCAACGCCGCCAGAGCGCCCGAGATGCACAGCGACATGATCGTCGTGCGCGCGACGGACACGCCGCCGTTCTCCGCAGCGAACGGGTTGAATCCCACAGCGCGCGCCTCGTAGCCGAGCGTCGTGTATCTGAAGATCAACCACACGACGATCGCGACGACGATCGCCAGGATGAAACCGACGTGCGCGTTGTTCGAGGGGAGGAACGGCAGGACGGCGGTGAACTTGGGCAGCGTCGCCTGGGCCGGCAACATCTCGCTGACCGGGACCGTCCCCGGCTTGCCGTCCGGCCCGAGAGCCTTGAGCGGACCATTGAGCACGTACGAGACGAAGTAGCGGGCGACCCACGAGAACATCATCGTCGTGATCACCTCGTGTGCGCCGACCTTCGCCTTGAGCAGTGCGGGTACGAACGCCCACGCCGCACCCGCAAGCGCACCGCCGACCAGCATGATGGGAACAAGCAGGAACCACGGCAGACCCTGGAACGCGATCCCGAGCCAAGCGACGGCGAGCCCGCCCATGTAGAGCTGGCCTTCGGCGCCGATGTTGAACAGACCCGAGCGGAAGCCGTATGCGATCGCCAACCCCGTGAAGATCAACGGGGTGGATCGCATGATCGTCTCGCCGATCTGATACGGGTTACCGAAGGCGCCCTGGAAGAGCGCCGTGAACGCCAAGACCGGGTTTCCGCCAGTTGCCGCGACGATGAGCGAGCCGGTGATCATGGCGAGCAGTACGCTCGCCATCGGGGTGCCGACCTTCTGCGCCACGTTCATCCAACGGGCGTTGCGGGCCGTGATCTCCTCTGGAGCCCTCACGGTGCACCTCCCGGGATCGACGGAAGAGGTTTGGCCACTCCGGCTGCGGCGCCGCGATCGTGCTCGCGACCGCCGCCGGTCATGAACACGCCCAGCATCGGTGCGTCGGCCTCACCCGCCGCGAACTCGGCGACGATCCGACCCTCGTACATCACGATGATCCGGTCGGCGAGTGCGAGGACTTCCTCCAACTCGAGACTCACCAACAGGACCGCCTTGCCGGCGTCACGCTCGGCCAGTATCCGCTTGTGGACGAACTCGATGGCCCCCACGTCCAGACCGCGCGTCGGCTGAGCCGCGATCAACAGTTCCGGATCGCGTCCTATCTCTCGAGCCAGCACCAGCTTCTGCTGATTGCCGCCGGAGAGGTTGCTCGCGAGCACGTGTTCCGAGGGCGTGCGCACGTCGAAGTCCCCGATGCGGCTGCGGGCGACCTCGCCGATGGATTTCGGGTGCATCAGACCCCGCTCCGAGTACGGCATCTTCCGGTGATCGCCAAGGATCAGGTTCTCGGCCAAGTCGAACTCCAGAACGAGGCCGCGCTTGTGCCGGTCCTCGGGGACGTGCGAGACGCCCGCAGCGATCGCCTCCCGCGCGGAGCCGCGTGTGATATCGCGGCCGAGCAGTTCGATCCTTCCGGACTTCGGCTGACGCAGACCGACTATGGCCTCGACGGTCTCGCTCTGGCCGTTGCCACTGACGCCCGCGATCCCGAGGATCTCCCCGCGCCGCACCTCGAAGTCGACACCCTTGACGGCGAGCAGCCGACGGTCGTCCTCCACATGGAGGTCCACGACCTTCAGCGCGACCTCGCCGGGCTTGGCCGCCCCCTTCTCGATGCGCAGGACGACGTCGCGTCCGACCATCATGCGCGCCAAAGCCACCTCGTCGGTCTCGGCAGGACGCGTCTCGCCCACGACCTTGCCGTCGCGCATGACGATCACACGGTCGGCGACCGCCAGCACCTCTTCGAGCTTGTGCGTGATGAGTACGACCGACAGACCCTCGTTGACCAGGGTGCGCACCACGGTGAAGAGTTCCGTGACCTCCTGCGGCGTGAGCACGGCGGTCGGCTCGTCGAGGATGAGTATCCGTGCCCCCTGATAGAGAGCCTTCAGTATCTCGACCCGCTGCTGGAAGCCGACCTGCAGGTCCATGATCCTGGCGTCCGGGTCGACCTTGAGGCCGTAGCGGTCGGAGATCTCGCAGACAGCCGCGCGCGCCTTCGCCAAGTCGAGCACGCCCCCGCGCACGGGCTCTCGCCCGAGCACGATGTGCTCGGTGACGGTCAGCGGTTGGAGCAGCATGTAGTGGTGATTGACAATGCCGATCCCGAGGTCGATGGCGTTGCGGGGCGTGCGGATACGTACCGTTTCTCCTTCGATCAACACCTCGCCGCCATCGGCGGTCAG
>JAUSBS010000090.1 GCA_030651905.1 Coriobacteriia bacterium | reverse complement strand
CGTGAGTGCGGCGAGGGCGGCGATCCAGGCGGCGAGCATACCGGCCAGCCCGGCGACCACGAGCCCGCAGAGCACGAGCGCGCCGACCATCGACGAGAGGTCGATGATGCGTGTGCGGTACGGGTTCATGACCGGCCCTCGCGCCCCTCGATCGTCGTCGCCGGGAGTCCCTGGAGCATCGGCGAGATGGTGCTCACCAGACGCCCGGGAGACTCGCGGAACCCCGCCTTGCGATACAGCCTGCGGGAACCGTCGTTCTCCTCTTGCGTGCACAACGTCACGGCCAGCGCGCCCTTGCGGGCAAGATAGGCGACCGAGTCGGCCAACAGCGCCGTCCCGATCCCGCGACCTCGCCACTCCGGCGTCACCGCGAGCCGGCCGACCGTGCCTTCGACTCCGTGCACAGTGGAGAGAGTATAGCCGACGACCCGTCCCGAATCCTCGGCGACGCCCAGTCGCTCCGACGCGAAGTAGGCGCGAAGTGACTCCTCGTCGTAGCGCCAGAACTCGTCGAAACACGAGGCGTCCAGCGCCGCCACGGCGGTTCGATCGGTCGGCAGACCGATGCGTACCTCCACGCCCGCGGGCGCCGGGCGCACGACCGACAGCGGTGGCTGCATCCGGTACACCACGATGCGCTGGCGCTCTTCGAACCCGGCAGTGAGATACGCAGCCACGGCGTCGTCGGGCACGAGGGGCCCGAGCAGCCGGGCGAACCCCTGTGCGCGAGCGACCGCGGACAGGTCCTCGAGCAGCACCGGGATGCGCTCGGTGGCGCACCACAGCCCCTTCACCGCCAGCAGGTCGAGCTGCGCCCGCCACCTCCCGAGCACGGCCGCCTCTCCCGCGCGGGTCACGCGCACGCGCCAGGGTGCGGCCTCCCACCAGGCCACGAGTTCGGCGTAGTCGTCGAAGACGTGCGAGGCGTTCACGGCGGGCCAGATGCGTCGAAGATCGTCACGGTCGGCCGGGCGGGTGATCTCGCTCACCGCGCGACCACCTTCGCCAGTTCCGTGCCGGCCAGCGCGAGCCCCGCGAGCGCGAGCACGCACGCGAACGCGATCGCGACAGTGCGCTCGCGTGCGACGGCCGTGAAGCGCGCGCCGATGAGCGCGCCGGGCACGGAACCGAGCACGAGCCAGGCCGCGAGGGTGAGGTCCACGTGTCCGAGCAGGTAATGCGCGATCGTCCCGGGCACGGCGAGCACCGCCACCACCACGAGGCTCGTGCCGAGCGCGCGCTTCAGCGGCAGGCCGAGCCAGCGCGTGAGCGCGGGAACAACGACGAACCCGCCCCCCAGCCCGAGCAGGCCGGAGTAGAAGCCGGCGACGAGTCCGATGACCGCGAGACGCGACAACGAAAGCCGCGGCGGCCCGTCCGCGGTCTCCGCAGGTGCGACCGGCTCTGCGCCGGGGTCGCGCCGGGCCCGGACCGCCATGTCGGCTGCGACCCACAGGATCATCGCGGCGGTGAGCACCATGACCACCGGACCGCCGGCCAGGTCGCTGCCCAAGGCCCCCGCCACCGACGCGGCGACGCCGAACACTCCCATCACGATACCGGCCCGCACGTCCACGAGGCCACGGCGCGCGTACGACAGCGCGCCGGTCAGCGCCGTGGGCAGGATGACCAGCAGAGGAGTGCCGACTGCGATGAGGGCCGGGTAGCCGAGCAGCAGGCGGATCGCGGGCGTGGTCACGAGCCCGCCACCGATACCGAACTGCCCGGAGAGCACGCCTGAGACGAACCCGACGGCCACCGTGAACAGCGGGCCGCGCACGACGGCGTGCTACTCGCTCGGGACGATCGGGAAGCGCCCGGTGATCGCCGTGCGATCCAGACTACGCTCGCCGCTGAAGAGCGACCCCAGCGCGACGTCTTGCCACAGCCGCTCCATCATGAGCGGCCAACGGCGCTGGAACGCGAAGTAGTTGTCACAGTTGCGGCGCGCGTAGCGGCTGGCGTCGGACAGTGCTGCGCGGGCCACGCCCACGAACGCCCCGAACTCGCGGCCCGTCAGCGCGTGGAGCACGGCGGTCATGAACGCTCGCCACGTCACGCCCGAGCCCACGAGGTCGCCCGGATACGGACGAAGGGAGGCGGGAGTGACCTGGCGCAAGTCGACCTGGCTCTTCGCGAACTCGAGCTTGCGGTGTTCGTAGATGAAGCGGTAGACGTCCTGGCGGAGCGCGATCGCCTCGCTGGGACGTGACGGCGGCGTGTGCACGACGCTCCACTCGTTGTCGAGGAAGACGTCTCCGCCGTGCATGCGCGCGTTGATGACGTAGTCGATGTCTTCGCCGCGCAGCACCCACGGATCGAACGAGACGTTCGCGTACATGTCCCGGTGGAGTGCGAGGCACCCGCCGAACGCGAGCGGTGAGACCTTGAGTCGGGGGCCCTTCTCGATCATCGCGGTCGCGCGGTTGAACTCGGCACCGACCCGCCAGAAGGCGTCGGCCCAGTGGCCGTCCTCGGGGACTTTCGGGCTGCCGGACTGATCCACGTAGAAGCCCGTCTTCGCCAGGACCGGCTTGCCGTCCGGGGAGGGCGTGCCGAGGCCGGCGACCGCACGCGCCAGGAAGTCACGGTCGGTGATCACTTCATCGTCATCGACGAAGACGACCGACTCGCAGCCGAGCGTCGCGGCCACGATGAGTCCGACGTTGCGGACCGCGCCGTAGCCGGTGAGGCTCACGCCCGGCACCATGTCCGAGAACTCGAGCTGCTCCAGGCGGCGGTGCAGGCTGCCGAGCTCCGCCGGTCCGAAGACGAGCCAGTCGATGTCGGGGAAGTCGCCGAGGATCCTGTGGACGCGGTCCTCGGCCTCATGCTCGACGCTGGCATCCGTGGCCGAGACGAGCACGACCACGCGACCGAGCCCGTCGACGTTCTGGAGCGAGCGCAGACACGCCGGCAGTGTGCCGTCCTGGTCGACAGGCGTGGGATGGTCGTAGACGTTGATGAGTCTGTCCGTGAACCGGCCGCGGCGGCGGGCCCAGAACGTGGGGATGACGACGCAGGGGGCCAAGG
>JAUSBS010000049.1 GCA_030651905.1 Coriobacteriia bacterium | reverse complement strand
ATGGGATGGAGTTGGCGAAGGCGGTGCGGGTGAAGTAGCTCGCTGCCGACCCTGTGCTACGCTCGTGGTCGTCCGCCGGCGCCTGATGGAGGGTCGTCTTCCATGCACGAGGAGTTCGCACGCATAGGGCGTGACCTGTGGCTCTCCGGCGCCGTCAGCAGCCACGGAGGCAACATGTCCGTCCGCGATGGGGACCGCCTCTTCATCACGCGCACGGGCTCGATGCTCGGCCACCTCGGCGAGGATGACGTCGTCGAGACCGCGCTGGCGGAGTGCGACGACCCCCGCGACGAGCGCTGCTCCGTGGAGCTCGTGGTACACCGCGCCATCTACGCGGCCACGGGCGCGCATGCGATCGTGCACGCGCACACGGTGCACACAATCGTGCGCTCGATGATCGAGGACCGCATCGTGCCGGTGGATTCCGAGTCGCTGCTGCGCCTGCAAGACGTGCCGGTCGTGACCGCGGCGAAGTCGATCGGCTCGCCGGAGGCGGGCGCGTTGCTGGCCGACGCACTGCGCGACCGCCGCGTAGCGGTCCTGCGCTCGCATGGCCCCTTCGCGATCGGCTCGAGCCTGGAAGACGCGTTCCAGGCGATCTCGTGCCTCGAGGCGAGCTGTCAGGTGCTGAACCTGCTCGCGCAGGTCCGCCCGAGCTCGTAGCGGCGGCGCGCCGTCAGGAGCTCGCGAAGACCTCGTCGAGCTCCGCGCGCAGCTTCGCCTTGCCGGCCTCGTCGAGCCAGCAGCCCTCGATCGCGTTGAGCGCCAGCGTACGTACGTCCTCCGCCGTCAGACCGAGACCGCGCACCGATGCGAGGAAGTTCTCGGTGATATAGCCGCCGAAGTACGCCGGATCGTCGGAGTTGACGGTGACGGCGAGCCCCGCGTCGAGCATCGCCTTGAGCGGGTGGTCCTCGATACGGTCGAACACCCGAAGGCGCACGTTGGAGAGCGGGCAGACGGTGAGGCACACACGATCCCTCGCCAAGCGCTCGACGAGTGCCGGGTCGTCCATCGAGCGGGGGCCGTGATCGATCCGCTCGGCGCCGAGCAGGTCGAGCGAGTCCGCCACGTTCGAGGCCGGTCCTTCCTCGCCTGCGTGCGCCACGACGCGCAGACCCTTCTCCCGTGCCTCGGCGAAGACCCGCTGGAACTTCGCCGGCGGGTTGCCTATCTCGCTCGAGTCGAGGCCCACGCCGTCGATCAGGTGGAGGTAGCCGTCAGCCTGACGCAGCGTCTTCATCGCGTCCTCCTCCGGGAGGTGACGCAGGAAGCACATGATGAGCGCGGAGCTGATGCCCCAGCGTCCGTGTGCCTCGCTGAGCGCGCACGCGATGCCGCGGACGACGGACGAGAGCGCCACGCCGCGCGCGAGGTGCGTCTGCGGATCGAAAAAGACCTCGACGTGGCGGACGTTCTCCGCGGCTGCGCGCTCGACGTAGTCCCACGTGAGGTCGTAGAAGTCGCGGCGCGTCAGCAGGACCGAACTGGCGGCGTAGTAGACGTCCAGGAACGACTGGAGGTCGGTAAACTCATAGGCTCGGCGCATCTCGGACGGGGAGCCGTAGGGGAGTGTCACGCCGTTGCGGCCGGCGTAGGCGAAGGCGGCCTCGGGCTCCAGCGTGCCTTCGATGTGCACGTGGAGTTCGACCTTGGGCATGGCGCGAACGAGTGACTCGACGTCCAAACGGGGCCTCCGGTTGCGGCGGGTGCGTGTGTGCGATCAAGGGCGGTCGGGAGTATAGCAGCCCTCACACAGTACGTACCGCTGTCGGCCCCGCTCCTGACCGATGCGTCGACTAGAGGCCCGAGGAGAATGCCTGAACGACGCCGCCCGTGGCGGTCCGCATCAGGAGGACCGCACCGATGAAGATGCCCCACGCGATCAGAGCTCGTTTGCGCTCGAGTCCGATCCCGAAACGGAGACCGACGTAGAGCAGCGCCGTCGCCCACAGGGTCCACACGTCGGCGAGCCCGAGCAGACCGTAGACGATCCCGCCGGGGGCGAGCGCGTCCTTCGGTGCGGCGAACGACGACAGGCCCGGATGGCGGACGTACGCGTCTGCGAGCGTCATGTATGCCGCCTGGACGAGGTCGCGCAGACCGTAGGGCACGAAGGCGAGGGCGGTCATCGACAGGAACGTGCGGAAGTTGGCCGCCGTGGTCCAGACCTTACCCGCCACGAAGAAGAGCAGGGAGGTGAAGAGCACGCCGGCAAGAAGGCCTAGGATGCCGAAGACGTAGTTTGACACCCACATGATGCTCTGTGCGCCGCCGTCGACGCCCGCATCCCCCGGCACGATGACTTCACCGTCCACAGGCGCGGCCACGTCGCCGTCGGTCGGTGCGGGCACGTCACCGGAGTCCGTACCCGTCGCGCTCTTCACGCCGGAGGCGCCGGCATTCTGGGCCTCCATCTCGGTCTGCATCTTCTCGGTCTGCGCCTTCATGGCCGCTTCCTGGAAGGCGATCTGCCGGGGTGTCTCGACCGTCACCCGGGCGACCAACGTGAGGAGCAGGAAGACGAGACACGGCACCCACACCCATGCCATCTTGCCGCTGAGGGACTCGAAACCCTTCCGCGGGCGGAACGGGGTGCTGAGTACGGCCTTGAAGTCCACGTGTGCCTCCGTCATTCGTGCCGCAGTGCGGCGAGCGGATCGAGATTCGCGGCCCGGACGGCCGGCAGTGTCCCGGCCACCAGCCCGACGATCGCCGAGAAGGCGACCGCGAACAGGGCGAGAGCTGCAGGGATGTAGAACAGACCGCCTCCACCAGCGAACGGGTTCTCGGGGCCGGTCCCGAGCCCGGCGACGAGAAGGTTGCCGAGAGCCGCGGTGGCCATCGCGATAAGGAGACCGCCGATGCCTCCGAGCAGGCCGATCACGGCGGCCTCTATGAGGAAGAGCAGGCGCACCTGGCCGCCTGACGCACCCACGGCCTTCATGATGCCGATCTCCCGCGTGCGCTCGTAGGTCGCCATCGTCATCGTGTTGGCGATGCCGATGCTCGCGACCAGCAGCGCGATGCCGCCGATGGCGCCGAGCACGAGCTGGATGATGCGGAAGATGCCCTGGGTGGCCCCCATCTCAGCACCGGGGCTGAACGCCTGGAAGCCCATGGCCGTGATGTCCTTCGTCAACTGCTCGACGTCGGCGACCTTCTTCGCGCGGACGGTGAGTTCCTGGTACTCGGTCTTGCGGGGGTCCAGGCCGGCGTAGCGCTCCGCAGTCTTCATCGGTACGAAGACGGTCATGTCCTGCGAGAAGTCCGCCTTCTTCAGGATGCCGACGACGCGGAGCTTCTTCGTGACCGGCGGTGGCGGTTCGGTGGTGCCGGAGAACACACCCTGGAACTCGATCTTCACCTGCTTGTCGAGCAGATCGAGCCGGGGCTGGTTGCCGGTGGTCGGGTCGCTCGTCATCATCCCGTCCTTGGCGAGCATGATCACGGGGACGGCGTACCCGGCCAGCACCTCGCTCGGGCCGGTCGGCAGGCGTCCCGAGTCGAGCTTCGCGCCCCACTTCTCGAGCCGCCGCATGTCGACTGCGTAGAACTGCTGGCCGAAGGTGTAGTCCTTGTAGCGCATCGTCGCACCCATGCCGACCTTGGGCATGACCGCCTTGACGGCGGGGAGCTTCTCCATCGCGCGCACCGCGTCCTCGTCGAGCACGGAGGGCTGATCGCTGCGCTTCGGCTGCGGCTCGGATCCGGGCGCGGCCATACCTGCTCCAGGCATGACCTGGATGTCCGTGGCGATGGCGAACTGCTCGAACTGCTGCGTGACGGAGCGCTCCATACCGAAGCCGACCGCGACCATGAGCACGACCGACGCTGTGCCGATCATGACGCCGGCCGACGTCATGATCAGCCTGAGCTTGGATCGTCTGAGGCTACCCAGTACGGTCTGGAAGAGGTCGGCGGCTCGCACGGTGCTTCGCTACCCGCCCAGTCCCAGAAGGCCCATGAAGAACGAGCCGATCTGCTCGAACACGCTCTTGGACTCCGATGTCGGCTCGACAGGCTTGGGTGCCGACGTGCCTTCCGAGGACGGCTCGCCCACCTTGACGGGGTAGTCACGGCGGAGCGTGCGCACCTCGTTGAAGTCGTCGCGGTAGGAGATGACGACGGTGAGTGTGGCATCGCCGCTCACGCGCGGCGTGCACTGCGCGGCGACGGATTCGCTGTCGCCGGTCTCAAGCGTGCCGGCCGCGGTGCGCCCCTTCGTGATGTCGAATGCGTCGCCCTCGATCGTGTAGACGATGCCGCGCACCGCGTAGCCGGAGTCGTTCACGATCTCGGCGGTGGCCTCGAACGGCTCGCCTGCGGTTGCCTTGCGCGGAACGGAGGTCTCGCCGAACTCGAAGATGGGGCTGCGGCGGATGAGGATGCCGATCGTCTGTGTGCTGGAGCGGACCTCACCCGCGTTGCGGGCCGAGATCGTCACCGGCACGCTGTAGACGCCCGGAGCTGCCTTGGGACTTGCGATGAGCGAGAAGCTCACCGAGGCCGATCTCTTGCCGGCGACCGTCCCGATGAACTTCACGTTCCCGGTGCCGAGCACGACGAGATCCGAGCCGGCGGCCGCGGCCGCTCCTGCGGCTGCCTCGGCACCGGTCGCCGCCGCCGTGGCGCCCTCACCGAGCGAGACGACGACCTCCTCGGCCTTGCGCGACGTCATGTTCGTCAGCGTCACCGACAGCGAGAAGCGACTCCCGACCGTCACCTCCGCGGGCGAGGTGGCGTACGAGGAGATCACGAGGACAGCGTCCGCTGGCGCGACCGAGGCGACAGGCACCACGGGCACCGTCACGGCTGCGGCGATCCCCGGCGCGGCCCCCGCGGTCACGAGCGTGAGCGTTGTCAGTACGGCGATCAGGCGATGCGGTCTCACTTAGGCTCCTCCTCCGGTGACGATGTCGACGACCGCGCCGTCCGCGAGGTGCACGATGCGGTGCGCGATGGATGCTACGTAGGGGTCATGCGTGGTGATCAGGAACGTACGGCCCGCGGCGTTCATGGTGCGGATGAGGGCGAGGATCTCCTCGCCCGTCTTCGAATCAAGGTTGCCGGTGGGCTCGTCGCCCAGGATGATCGCCGGGTCGTTGATGATGGCTCGGGCCGTGGCCACACGCTGCTGCTCGCCACCGGACATCTCGGTGGGGAGGTGGCCGACGCGCTCCGCGAGACCCACCTGTGTCAGCGCCTCGAGCGCGCGTCGTTCGCGCTCCGCGGGTGCGATGCCCGCGAACATGAGGGGCAACTGCACGTTCTGTCGCGCAGTGAGCGACGGGACCAGGTTGAACGACTGGAAGATGAAGCCGACCGAGTCGCGCCGGTAGCGAGCGAGCGCCTCGTCGTCCATGGTCGCCAAGTCGGCTTCGCCGGCGACGATGGAGCCCGAGGTGGGCGTGTCGAGACCGCCGACGAGGTTGAGCAGGGTCGACTTGCCGGAGCCCGATGGGCCCATCACCGCGACGATCTCGCCTGCCTCGATGTCGAGATCCACGTCACGAAGGACGGTGAGGGTCTGCGCTCCGATCACGTACTCCTTGCGCAGGTCGATGACGCGTACCGCGCTGGCCAAGCGTCTCCCCCCGGACGTGGTGTCGGTCCCATTCTGCCATCGGAGCGCCGCACACCGCCATAGGATAGTGGAGCCGATGTCAGGCGGGAGCACTGCGGGGGAATGAAGGAGTCGGCTGCAGGTGTTGTCGGACACCGAGGTCGCACGCACCGCTAGGGGGGCGACGTGAACGCTGATCACACGATGGCGACGCTACGTTCGCTGGTGGCCGAGTTCGAGTCAAACGACCTCGAGGCGCGTTCGCGCGCGGCGGTCGAGCTTGGCGATGTCCGCGCCCGCTTCGGCATCCACGTGCTGCTGAGCGCGCTCTTCGACGAGGATCCGCGACTCTCCCGATGGGTCGCCACTACTCTCGGGCTGCGGGGGGATCCCCGCGCGCTCCAGCCGCTCATGGATCACCTGCGCTCGGATGACGCCACGTTGCGCGAGGCTGCCGCAGGCGCTCTCGGCCTTCTCGGGCACGCCGACGCGATCGAGGCACTCGCCGATGCGCTGGATGACCCGGAGGCGCGCGTCGTTCGCGCGGCGGCGTTCTCGCTCAGACGACTCGGCGATGATCGAGGGGCCGCGGCCGTCCATGTGGGGCTGGTCGAGCAGTTGCACGATGGCGACGAAGACCAGCGCGGGTTCGCCGCGCGAACGCTCGGGGCGCTCGGGGACGTGCGTGCCTCCTCACCCCTCGTGGAGGCCCTGGCCGATCCGTCCGACGATGTCCGGGCGGACGCCGCCGAGGCGCTGGGCAAGATAGCCGACAAAGGCGCGATGGAGCCCCTGCTGGAGCGCGGATTCCGCGACAGCAGCCAACTCGTGCGCGACGCGGCGATGTTCGCCCTGGCCCGGATGTCGGGTCCACAGCCGGCCACGGTGGGGTAGGTCGGAGCTGATTCAGCCCTGTCCGCTCTGGATGACCGCGCGGTCGCGTCGTGAGTTGCGCCCCGCGAAGGTGGGCAGTTGGCTGTCGCAGTTCGGGCAGACCAGCCGCAGGTTCTCCAGCCGATTGTCGTTCCTGATCCCGTTCTGATGATCCAGTCGAAGAACAAGAGGCTGGCCGTTCCATTCCGGCGGCATCCCGCATACTGCGCACACATCGTGGAGCAGCCCGAGTCGTCGGAGCCTGCTCTTCAGGCGCCCTACTGACGTGCAGGGCGAATCGATCGTGAGGAGCATCTCGAGGGGGATCGCGCGGGGTCCGGGTCGATCCGAGCGGTTGCCCGCGTTCCATCCGCGACCCTTGAAGTGGGACGTGTCCAGCTCAAGCTGAGCGATCCGTCGCTTGAGGGTCTCGTACGCACCGCCGCCCTGAGTCGCCAGACCGAGGTTGGCAAGTACTTGACGCTGGGATCTCGAGACTCGCACGGCCTCGGCCAGCTCATCCTGTGTGTAGCGCCATCGCCCCACTCCCGGCCTCCTTCTCGCCTGTCCTTGGGCGAGTATGCCGTGACGGTCTGACATGGCACGTCGCGCGCAGAAAAGGGCGCCCTGGCGGGCGCCCTTCGGCACATCTGGTGGGCGAGGAGGGACTCGAACCCTCACTCCCTTTCGAGAAACGGTTTTTCCCCACCACTACGGCTTTCGCCGCCAGTCTGATCGACTGTTCGTGGCCCGGACCATCTCTTCACCCACGGCATGATCCGTTTGGGTGCGCCCCGTTTGGTCTCTACACCTTCCTCCGGCAAGGCCGGAGGCTTGGCTCGGGGCTAGCATGCCGTTTGCGGCGTCAGCCTCCCCCGAATTTGAGGCGTTCTGCTCCCGGCGTTTCCCCCGGGGCACTCAATATTGGTCGGAATGAGACCGTCGCGTCTGCCTGTTCCGCCACTCGCCCGTATGCGGTTGTCGATCCGTGCTACGCGACGAAGGCAGCCCCTCGTCGCTCGCCGATGATAACGCAAGACAAGGCGGAACGCGGCGCACCGGGGAGAGCGCCGCGTTCCAGGGGGAGGCTTGTGTGGTCGGTGTTACGCCCGACGGGCCATCAACTCGACACGCGGCTGCGGCTCGAGCGGCCCCGATGTGGTGACGATCTCGCCCTCGTCCGTCGACATCACCATCGCGTTGGCGCGGACGAACTCGCGGACGACGCGGGGGTCGTACGCGGTGCCCGCGCAGGCGCGCAGTTCGTTGAGCGCGGCGATCGGCGAGAGCTTCTGCCGGTGGGGACGGTCGGACGTCATGGCCACATAGGAGTCGCAGACGGCGAGGATGCGGGCCACGAGCGGGATGTTGTCACCCTTGAGCCCCGCCGGGTAGCCGGAGCCGTCGAGCCGCTCGTGGTGGTACAGGATGGCGTCCTGCACGAGCTTGTCGAAGTTCGCGATCCGTGCGAGGTCGGCGCCGTTCTGCGCGTGCATCCGGACCTGCGCGATCTCGGCGTCGCTGAGTGCTCTCGGCGCACTCAGGATCGCATCGGGGACCTGGAGCATCCCGATATCCTGCAGCATGGCGGCCAGTCTCAGGTCGGCCGTCTCGTCCGCGGCCATCCCCAGCGCGGTCCCGATCGCCACCGCGCACTCGGCCACTCGGGTGGAGTGCGGGATGTAGTTCGGGCGGCGGTGCTCGACGAGGTCCACCATGGCGCGCAGGGTGCCCGAGAGCTGTGCCTTGACCTCGGCCAGCAGCAGGCGGTTCTCCATGCCCAGCTCGATGATGCGGGCCAGAAGGCCGAGACCCTCGAGCTCGTCATCGTTGAAAGCGCGGTCGCGACGCCACAGCGCAGCCACCGACTTGAGCTGGCCTCGAACGCGGAGCGGCACGGCGATCGCGATAGACCCGCTCTCGCCGACCCCGACGCTCATCGGCTTGCCGGCGCGGACGGTCTCGAGTGCGGCGTCGAGGACACAGGACTGCGCCTCCGACTCGTCGATGCCTTCCGCGGTCGTGATGGTGATGTCGTCGCCCACGACTGCGGCCGCGTCGGCGCCGAAATGCTGGACCGACTCGGCCAGGACGACCCGCAGCCCGTCATCCTGGGCCAGTGAGGTCATGACCTCGGCTGCGTGATGGGCGAAGGCGAGACGGTCGTACGAAGCGGCGATGTTGAGGCGCGCCGTGTCGAGTTCGGTATGCGCCAAGACCAGCTCGGCGCGCAGTCGACGGTGTTGGTCGGCCAGGTACAGGATCACCATGAGCAGGAATCCGGTCGCCAGCGTCCGGAAGATCTGGTCCCGCAGGAGCCAGAAGTCGGGCAGTTTGGCCCCCGCCATCAGTGCGAAGACGAGAAGCCCGACCATGGCGAGGAGCGCCACGATCAGCGAATACGCGATGGTGTTGAGTTGCGTCTCACGCTTGAGCAGTCTGCCGATATCAGTTCCCATGATGAACCCTCCCCGGTAAGCGACGCCTCTCCGCGTCTTACCGTGAGTATCGTTCGTCCGGCCGTGAACGGTTACATGGAAACGACAAACGGTACCGAACAGCCGTTTGGGATTTCATGGGAACCGTCAAGCCGCCCGCCGTACACTGCCGTATACTGGCGCTCATGGGAACCGGAGCCTCCTCCCACGAGGCTGTCGAGCCGGGCCGCCAGGGCCATCTCGACAACGTCGCGGGCAACCTCCAACTGATAGCCGACATGGGCTACGGCGACGTGGCGCTGGCCGAGCGCGCACCCGACGGCGCGCTTCATGTGATCGCCGACGCGCGCCCGATGACGGCCGTGGCGGCGGTCGCCCACAGCCGCACCGGTCGCACCCTCTCGGCGCACGATGAGCCGGAGGCGTACCGCGCTCTTCGGGAGGGGACACCCGTCGCGGGCGAACGCCGGCGCACGACCCGCGGCATCTCCTACGTGACGCACGCGTACCCGATCGGACCTCCAGGGGCGCTCTACGGCGTGCTGATCCGCGACCTAACCCAGCTCGTCGTCGAGGCTCCGGGCAAGATGGAAGTCGCGTTCATGGGGATCGCCGAGGACCTCATCAGCCTGCTTGCGGCCGGACCGTTGCTCAGTGTCGCCGAGGACGCTCCTTTCGTGACGACCCGCCGGGCCGGGGACGGCGTGATGCGGCTCGATACGGCGGGTCGGGTGCTCTACGGCAGTCCGAACGCCGTGAACATCCTCAAGAACGCCGGGCTCGAAGGCGGACTCGTGGGAACGTCGGCTGCGGAGCTTCCCGGGGGCACGGTCGGCATCGGGCCGGTCCTGGGAGCGGAGGGCGCCCATGCAGCCGAGGTCGAGGTCGGCGGGCGCGTGCTGTGGTATCGCGCCATCGGCGTGTCGAACGGCTACGCGGTCTTCGTGGAGGACTTCACCGAGGCGCGTCTCCGCGAGCAGGAACTCAAGGTCAAGGAAGCCACCATCCGCGAAGTCCACCATCGCGTGAAGAACAACCTGCAGACGATCGCTTCGCTGCTCCGCATCCAGGCGCGACGTTCGGGCTCGCCCGAAGCGTCACGCGCACTCGCCGAGGCGGTCGAACGGGTCTCGTCGATGGCGGTGGTGCACGAGATGCTGTCCGTCTCGACCGACGAGACGGTGGACTTCGGCGAGGCCGCTCGCACCGTGGTCGACATGGTGCGCCAGGGGATCGCGGGCACGAAGAGCGCGATCACCGTCGAGGTCGAGGGCACTGTGGGCAACGTCCCGGCCTCGACAGGCACGTCGCTCGCGCTCGTCACAGCCGAACTCGTGCACAACGCCATCGAGCACGGGCTCGGAGCGGGCGGTCACGGCGCCGTCGTCATGTCGATGCGCCGTCTGCCGTCCGAGCTGCACCTCGTCGTCCGCGACGACGGCGTCGGGCTACCCGACGGCTTCGATGTCACGGCCGATGCGAACCTCGGACTGGCCATCGTGCGCACGATCGTCGAGGACGACCTGCGTGGTACCCTGACGTTCGGCGGCGGCCGAGGCACGACGGTGACGATCCGCGTGCCCGTCCCGCCCGACCCCCCGTCCCGGCCCGAACGACCCGGAGTATCGGACTGACGCCCATGCGCGTTCTCATCGCCGAAGACGAAGCGCTCATCCGCATGGACCTGCGGGAGATGCTTGTCGAAGAGGGGCATGAGGTGGTCGGCGAGGCGCGCGACGGCGCGGAAGCCATCGCGCTCGCCCGCGAGCTTCGACCGGAGATCGTCTTCATGGACGTGAAGATGCCGGGGACCGATGGCATCACTGCGGCGGGTGTGATCGGCGACGAGGCGATCGCGCCCGTGGTCATGGTCACCGCGTTCTCCCAGCCCGGCTACATCGAGGCCGCCACGGCGGCCGGCGCGATGGCCTATCTGGTCAAGCCGTTCTCCAAGCGCGACATCCTCCCCGCCATGCAGATCGCCGTCTCCCGCTTCGCAGAGACACGGGCGCTCGCCGAAGAGGTCGCCGACCTCACGCAGCGTCTCGAGACGCGCAAGTCCGTCGATCGCGCCAAGGCGCTGCTCATCGCGAAGGGCATGAGCGAAGCGGACGCGTTCCGCCGCCTCCAGAAGCTCGCGATGGATCGCCGCAAGACCTTGCGCGAAGTGGCCGAGGCCGTCATTCTCGCGTCCGAGGCCGAGCGCTAGCCGCCCCTCACGCCTTACCACCCGCACGAAAGGACGCCGCACGTGAAGCTGGACAGCATCACCGACCGGACCGCGTGGACCATCTTCGCCGCAGGGTTCGTGGCGAGCGTGCTCGCGGCCGCCTTCGCTCCTCAGGACATCAAGCTCGGCGCCTGGGTCAGGCTCGTCATCTGGCACGGGATGCTCAAGTGGGCGTGCATCCTCGTCATCTTCGCGATGGGGGCGCTTGCGCTCTACTACCTGTTCTCGAAGCGCCAGGTGCTCTACGACTGGGTGCGGGCGCTGCAGATCGCCACGCTGTTGGCGTGGGTCTTCGCGGTCGGGATCGGCGCCGCGTCGGCCAAACTCGTGTGGAATTCCTGGAACCTGACCGAGCGACGGATGACCATGAGCGTCATCTACATCATGATCGCGGCACTCGGACTCATCGTCGGACTCCTGATGGACAAGCCGCGCCTGACGGCGGCGCTCGCGGTCGTCACGTCACTGTCCATGGCCGGGCTGCTCGCGTGGATCGAGCTCGCCCCGGCGGCGGACGACGTGCACCCCGCCAACGCCGTCATGGGCTCCGACAACGTGATGTTCCGGGTCTTCGGCATCCTGATGCTGGTCACATGTCTTGTCTGGGTGCTCGCGCTGCTGGTGCCCACACGGCACTGGGTGCAGCGGCAGGGACACGATGCGCAGCTTCCCGCAGGCGGCACGGCGTAGTGACGGGGACGCCGGCCGTCTTCGCCCGCGCGGTCGGCCTCGGCGTGCTGGTCGCCGCACCGATCGGCGCTATCTCGATGCTATGCATGCAGCGCACGCTCGCGCGCGGCCGCGCGGCCGGGCTCGCGACGGGAGCCGGTGTCGCAACTGCGGACGCGCTCTACGCGGCGGTCGCTGCGTTCGGGCTGACGGCGGTCTCCGATGCACTCGTCGGCGCGCAGGTGTGGGTCCGGGTCGGCGGTGGACTGGCGCTGCTCGTGATCGGCGTGCGCACGGTGCTCGGTGCGGGCGCCCGGAGAGCGGCTACCGCGGAAGAAGGCTCACTGCTCGCTGAGTACACATCGGCCGTCGCTCTCACGCTCGCGAACCCGCAGACGATACTGACCTTCGCCGCCATCTTCGCTGGCGCGGGACTCGCCGTCTCGGGCAGTGGCTGGACCGGTGCGGCAGCCACGACCGCGGGCATCGCTGCCGGTTCGATGCTGTGGTGGGTCGGGCTGGTGACCGTCGTCGGACTCGCGCGCCACATGCTGACACCGGCTGCAGTGACATGGGTGTCGCGCATCGCCGGCGCGGTCGTGGTCGCCTTCGCCGTGTGGCTTCTCGCAGGGGCGGTCGCGGGTTCCCTCTAGCCGCACCGCGTGCTAGAATCCGCGTCACCAGCACAAGGTCGTGCCGGAACAGAACAGATTCGAGCAATGGCGCTCGTCGCGGACCGTTTCCAAGGGTCCGGACGGGCGTTTTCGATTATCCAACGCAGGACGGAGTTGTTGCGGCATGAAGGACTTCGCGGTCTTCTGGGGATGCACCATCCCCGCGCGCTTCCCGTTCATCGAGAAGTCGACTCGGGTCGTCTTCGATGATCTCGGCGCCAACGTGCGCGAACTCGCGGGCTTCACGTGCTGTCCGGAAGGCGTGCTCGTCAAGAGCAGTGACGAGGACGCCTTCTACACCACGGCCGCGCGCAACCTCGCGCTCGTCGAGCAGGCCGGCCTCGACGTCGTCACCCCGTGCAACGGGTGCTACTCGACGTTTCGGGAGACCCGCGCCCACCTCGAGGTCGACTGGCGCGAGAAGGACCGCATCAACGAGCGGCTCGCACGTGAGGGGCTGCACTACAGCGGTCGCGTCAAGATCACGCACTTCGCTGAGTGGCTGGCGGACGACCTCGGGGCCGCAGTCCTCGCCTCGAAGATGAAGAAGAGCTTCTGGGGCATGCGTATCGCGGTCCACTACGGCTGCCATCTGCTGCGACCGACGCCCTCGGTGAGCTGGGACGACCCGCTCGAGCCGAAGAAGGTCGAGGAGCTCGTGGCGGCCATGGGCGCCCGCGTCGTCGACTACCAGACGAAGATGCAGTGCTGCGGCGGCGCGCTCGACCGCGTGGGCGAGCGCGAGGGCTCGCTCAGCTTCGCGCGGCGCAAGCTGCAGGACCTGCAGAACAACGAGGTGGACGCCATGGTTGTGGTCTGCCCGTCGTGCTTCCAGCAGTTCGACCTCAACCAGGCCGCGCTCCAGCGCGCCAAGGAGGACATCAACGTCCCGGTCCTTTACCTCTCCGAGCTGATCGCGCTCGGCATGGGCCACCAGCCCGACGAGTTGGGCCTCGACATGCACCGCGTGAGCGTCCAGCCCTTCCTCGACACATGGGAGGACCGGCAGGCCGACAGGGCCCGCCTCGCGGCGTTCTTCGACGTGTCGCTTCTGAACAAGTGCGACAGCTGTCAGGCGTGCAAGGACGACTGCCCGGTGTGCAAGGTCGACCCGACGTTCCAGCCGACCGACATCATCGGCGACCTCGTCCGCGGCGACCTCGACGGCGTGCTCGCGGACGGACAACTGTGGAAGTGCCTCGAGTGCTACACATGCCAGGAGATGTGCCACAGCCGCATCGGGATGGCGGACACGTTCCGCAAGCTCAAGGAGCTCGCGATGGCGGCCGGTTCGGGACCCGAGTCGGTCTCGGCCGCGTACCAGACCTTCCTCAAGACGGGCGTGCTCGGCTCGCCGAAGGAGGGCGCACGCAAGAAGCTCGGGCTCGAGCCGCTCCCGGAAGGCGGCGGCGAGGCGCTCGCCCGGGTGCTTCAGCGCACGGAGGGGGATGCGCGATGAGTCAGCGACCCAGCTACAGCCAGGAATCGCCGTTCAAGATCCACGGCGGCTGCGGGCTCGTGGGCATCTGCGACGAGTCCGGCACGCTCATGAGCGGCGAGGTCGCCATCCAGGCGATGGCGGTCCAGCACGACCGCGGCAACGGACTCGGCGGAGGATTCGCCGGCTACGGCATCTACCCCGAGTTCCCGGACCACTTCGCCTTCCACATGATGTATCACGACCTCAAGGCGAAGGAGGAGACGGACGCCTACTTCGACCGCTACTTCCTGGTCGACCTGGCCGAGCCGATGCCCACCCGTCCGGTCAAGGGCATCACCGACGCGCCGCACCTGTGGCGCTACTTCCTCAAGCCCGACCCGCACAAGATCGCCGACGCCGAGATGAGCCCGGAGGACTACGTCGTCCACGCGGTCATGACGATCAACTCGTCGATCGACGGTGCGTTCGTCGCCAGCAGCGGCAAGAACATGGGCGCTTTCAAGGGCGTCGGCTATCCCGAGGAGATCGGCCACTACTACCGGCTCGAGGAGTACGAGGGACACACGTGGACCGGCCACAACCGGTTCCCCACCAACACCCCGGGCTGGTGGGGCGGTGCGCACCCGTTCGCGCTGCTGGACTGGACGATCGTGCACAACGGCGAGATCTCGAGCTACGGCATCAACTCCCGCTACCTGGAGCAGTTCGGGTACAAGTGCACGCTCGGCACTGACACCGAGGTCGCGGCCTACCTGTTCGACCTCATGCTGCGCAGGCACAAACTGCCCCTGACGCTGGCGTGCAAGGCGCTGGCGGCTCCGCTGTGGGCCGATATCGACCGCATGCCCGAGGCGGAGAAGGCGCTGATGACCTCGCTTCGCGCGGTCTACGGCCCCGGCATGCTCAACGGCCCCTTCGCCATCGTGCTCGGCTTCAACGGCGGCATGGTGGCCCTCAACGACCGGATCAAGTTGCGTCCGCTCGTCGCGGCGCGCAAGGGCACGTTGCTCGTGGTGGCCTCCGAGGAGAGCGCCATCCGCGCCATCGTGCCGGACCCCGACAGCGTCTGGGCGCCGAAAGCCGGAGAGCCGGTCATCGCCCGCGTCGAGGGCATGGACTGGCCGATCCACGGCGACCTGCATCTCTCGCCGTCCGAGATCTCGTGCGCCGTGACCGGCGTCGAGGACACCTGCGACACCGTGGAGGTGAGCTGACATGCCCTCGACCTTCATCCAGCCCGACTTCAAAGTCGAGATCGACTACGACAAGTGCCACAAGTGCGGCCGTTGCGTGCAGCAGTGCGGCTGGGGCGTCTACTCGTTCAACGAGCGCCCCGTCCCCGACGATTCGAAGTGCCGCGCATGCCACCGCTGCGTGACGTACTGCCCCGCGCACTGCATCACCATCAAGAAGCACGAGCTCGCCTTCCGCGACTCCGAGAACTGGAGTCCCGAGCTTCGCAAGGCGGTGTGGCGCCAGGCCGACTCCGGCGGCGTGCTGCTCACGTCCATGGGCAACGACAAGCCCTACACGCGCATCTTCGACCACCTCGTGCTGGACGCGTGTCAGGTCACGAACCCGTCGATCGACCCGCTCCGCGAGCCGATGGAACTGCGCACCTATCTCGGCAGCAAGCCGGACTGCGTGGGCGTCGAGCCCGACGGTGAGGGCGGCTTCCGGCTCGGCGCGGGCGAGGGCATGCACAACAACGTGAAGCTCGAGACGCCTCTTGTCTTCGGCGGGATGTCCTACGGCTCGGTGTCGCTCAACGTGCACAAGTCGCTGGCCATGGCGGCCG
>JAUSBS010000048.1 GCA_030651905.1 Coriobacteriia bacterium | reverse complement strand
TCGGTATTCGCATCACGATCTCCCTCGATCGTCCGTGGGACACGCCGCTTTCCTTCCCGCCGTGTGCGCTTCTCAGTCGCCCGGTGCGTCGCACGCGGTCTTGATGAAGTGCAGCGGCCCCGGACCGCGGTTGTACCGCAGTCCGGGGCCGGCTCTTCGGCTCGAAACGTCGCCCGCGTCATGGATGCGCCGTTTCTGTGCCTCCGCAACGTCAGAGCCGCCCTAGGGCGGCTCGTGTCACGCCTTGTCTTTGGCCTCGGCCTGCAGGTCGCCCACGAAGCCGGGAGACTCGAGTGCCAGCCCTTCCGACTCCTTCGGCAGGATGAGGTTGAGGATGATGCCGATGAAGGTGGCCAGCGCCATGCCCGGGACGGAGTACTTGCCGAGCGGGATCGCGAAGCCGCCGGTCTCCATGCCGATTCCGATGACGAGCACGACGCTCGTCATGATCAGGTTGCGGCTATGGCTGAAGTCGATGCCGCTCTTCACGAGCAGGCGAAGACCGCTGGAGGCGATCAGGCCGAACAGCAGCAGCGAGATGCCGCCCATCACCGGCGTCGGGATCGAGTTGATCGCCGCGCCGAACTTCGGGACGAAGCCGCCGATGATGAACGCGAACGCGCCCGCATACCAGAACAGCTGCGTCGCGTAGACCTTCGTGACCGCCATGACACCGATGTTCTCGGCGTAGGTGGTGGAAGGCGTGCCGCCGAGAGCGCCGGAGATGGCCGTCGCGAGACCGTCGCCGAACAGCGACTCAGGCAGCATCGGCGTGAAGTCCTTGCCCGTGATCTCGTTGATGACGAGCAGGTGTCCGATGTGCTCGACGATGACGACGATGGCCACCGGCGCGATGATCGCGATCGCGGTGATGTCGAACACCGGGAAGGTCACGTTCGGCAGACCGAACCAGGCGGCCTTCGCGATGCCGTCGAAGCTCACCAAGCCGAGCGGGATCGAGACGATGTACCCGACGATGATCCCGAGCAGGACCGGGATCGTCTTGAGGAAGCCCTTGAAGTACGACGAGAAGGCGACCGCGGCCACGAGCGTGATGAAAGCGACCAGCACGAGCTTCAGGTCGATGCCCTTGGTCGGGTCGGCGAACGGGAACATCGACATCTTGACCGCGACAGCGGACAGGCCGAGCCCGATGACGATCACGACCGCGCCGACGAGCGCGGGCGGCAGCAGCTTGTTGATCCAGCCCGTGCCGAAGACCTTCACGAACCCTGCGACGATCATGTAGACGAAGCCGGCCGCGACGAGGCCGCCGAGCGCCTCAGGCAGGTGTCCCGTACCACCGGCGATGGCGGCTGCGCCGCCGCCTACTGCGATGAGCGGCCCGATGAAGGCGAAGCTGGACCCGAGGTAGCTCGGGATCTTGTTGCGCACACAGATCAGATACAGGATCGTGCCGATCCCGGACGTCATGAGGCCGACGCCGGGGTCGAGGCCGGTCAGGATCGGAACGAGCACCGTCGCACCGAACATGGCCATGAGGTGCTGGAGTGACAACGGAAGTGCCTGCAGAAGCGGGAGCTTCTCGTCGGTCTGGATCACGCGGTCGAATGATGCCACCTTGCTCTCCTACCTCCCTAGCGGGTCTTGTTCGAAGGGCCCCGGTTCCCCGGGGCCCTTCGGATGTACGTGCGGTCTAGCCGACGAGCTTCTGGATCAGCGGCATGATGAAGGTGAGGATGAACAGGCCGCTCACGACCCACATGAGCCAGTGGATCTCCTTCGACTTGCCGTGGAAGAGCTTGATGAGCACGAAGCTGATGAAGCCGAGGCCGATGCCGTAGCTGATGTTGTAGGTCAGCGGGATGGCCACGATCGTCAGGAACGCCGGGAATGCGTTCTCGAAGTCGGTCCACGGGATCTCGCGCACGATGCCCATCATCAGGAAGCCCACGATGATGAGTGCGCCGGCCGTGATCGGCAGCGCACCGCCCACCATGGCGATGATCGGCGTGAAGAACGCGGACGCCAGGAAGAGCAGTCCGACGACGATCGAGGTCAATCCGGTGCGGCCACCCTCGGCCACGCCGGAAGCGGACTCGATGTAGGTGGTGATCGAGCTGGCGCCGAAGAAGCCACCCACGGCTGCCGCGACCGAGTCGACGGTCAGGATGCTGCGGATGCCCGGGATCTTACCGTCCTTCTCGACGAATCCGGCCTGTTCGCCCACGGAGATGACGGTCCCCATGGTGTCGAAGAAGTCGGACAGCATCGTGGCGAAGACGAAGAGCAGCAGTGTCGGCGCGAGCGAGCCGGTGAACACCTGCATGATCGCCATGCCGCCGCCGTCGATGGTCTGGAACGGCGCGCCGAAGGTGCGGAAGTCGAGCGGAGCCACGATAGAGGTCGGCAGCTTCGTCACGCCGAGAAGCAGCGCGGCGACGGTCGCGACCAGGATGCCCCACAGGATGTCGCCCTTAACCTTGAACGCCATGAACGCCATGATCGACACCAGGCCGATGAGGCTGACCCACACAGCGGGCGTCGTGAAGTCGCCGAGCGCGACGAGCGTTGCGGGGTTCGCCACGACGATCTTGCCGTCGACGAGGCCGATGAACGTGATGAAGAGTCCGATGCCGACGCCGATGGCCCGCTTGAGGTTGAGCGGGATGGCGTTCATGACCGCCTCGCGCAACCCGGTCAGGACGAGGATCAGGATGACGATGCCCTCGACGAAGATGACCGACATGCCGACCTGCCACGGCACCTTCAGTCCGATGATGATGCTGAAGGCGACGACGGCGTTCAGGCCCATGCCTGAAGCCAGCGCGAACGGGCGGTTCGCGAACACTCCCATGGCGATGCACATGATGGCAGCGCCGATGGTCGTGGCGGTCGCCAGAGCGGGGATCCATGCTGCCTGCGCCGCCGGGTCTACCCCGAACGCGGCCGACAGCAGACCCGGGTTCACGAAGATGATGTAGGCCATGGTCATGAACGTGACCACGCCCGCGAGGACCTCGGTGCGGAGGTTCGTGCCGCGCTCGGAGAACTTGAAGAACCTGTCCATTTCACCAGCCTTCCACGTAGCCGATCGCTGTGTCGTACCCATCGCGCGCCGGGCCCCGCCCGTCACGCCTCCTGCTCGCCGTCGAGCCCTCGCTCGAAGGTCCCTCCCTTCCGCTGCCCCATGCAGCGCGCCCATCCCTGTCTTATGTCACATTCACCGGGACTCCGGTTCGTCCACCCACACTGAGCCCAGATAGCGGGCCTCGTACGCGTCCATGGTGGCAAGCGCCTCGATCAGGCGAGCCGCGATCGGAGGACGCAGATCGAGCTGCCCGAGTGCGGCAGGCTCGACGAGTTCGACCGCCTCGACACGGCGATCCATCGGCCGCTCGGTGACCGCTCCGCCGACGATCTGTGCCAGGAACGTGAGGTTGACCATATGGCGAGAGCCGCCAGGGTCGATGGAGTCGTTGATGAACAGCGGACGCACGACGCGGACCTCCAGGCCCGTCTCTTCCAGTACCTCGCGGACGAGCGCATCGCCCAAGGGCTCCCCCACCTCGACGCCGCCCCCGGGAAGCAGGTGATACGTGCGCTCGCCATGACGGTGTCTGACGAGCACGACACGACTGTCGAGGACGACCAAGGCCGCGACGCGCAGCCGGATGATCCTAGACGCCCGTGCTGCCAAAGCCGCTCTCCCCTCGGACGGTCTCGTCCAGTTCGGCGACCTCGACGAGGACCGCGCGCACCACGGACTGGATGACGAACTGCGCGATCTTGTCGCCACGCAGTATCGAGATGGGTGTCGCCGGATCCAGGTTGACCGCGATGACCTTGATCTCGCCGCGATAGTGGCTGTCGATGAGTCCCGGCGTGTTGACGATACTGAGCCCCTGCTTGATGGCGAGTCCGCTGCGGGGCTGGACGAAGCCGGCGTAGCCCTCCGGGATGGCGACCGCGATGCCGGTGGGCACGAGTGCGCGCTGATGTGGCTGAAGGGTGACGTCCTCGGCGGCGTAGAGGTCCATTCCCGCGTCCCCCGCGTGTGCATAGGCCGGAAGCGGCAGTTCGGGGTCGAGGCGGCGGATCGCGAGTCGCATCGGCACGGCCCTAGGCCGCCTCTCCGGCCCGCAGGCCCCGGACTATCGTGGGCAGGAACGCGGAGCACGCGGTCGCCGCCACACGAAGATCGCCCTCCTGGTACGGGCGCACGGTCGAGGCGTGCGGGTCGAGAGTGTGCCCCGGGCGGAACTGCTGGAGCGCGTAGAGCCTACCGCCGCGCAGCGCGCGGGCGATGCGGGGGAAGTCGTCGAGACGCACGGCGCCGGGGTACGCGGTCGTGCGGAACTCGTGCTCGATCCGCGAGCGGATGATCGTCTCGATGGAGCGGGCCACGAGCGAGGCCGAGCCTGCACGTGCGAACGCGCCGTAGCCGGCGGGAGTCGCTTTCACATCGAGCGCCACGAACGACACGAGCTCCTCCGCTATCAGATGGCGCAGGACCTCAGGGTGCGTACCGTTCGTGTCGAGCTTGACGGGTACGCCCACCTCGGCGAGTGCAGCGAGCAGGGACGGCAGGTCGGGATCCTCAGTAGGCTCTCCGCCGGTGACGACCACTCCGTCGAGCCAGGAGCGCTTCGCGTCGATGTGCGCCACGATGTCGTCCCACTCCATGGGCGCCTCCGTCGGCGTACGCAAGGAGGCGTTGTGGCAGTAGGGGCATCGCAGCGAGCAGCCCGAGAGGAAGAGGGTCGCCGAGACCTTGCCGGGCCAATCCAGCATCCCTGCAGGCATCCACGCGACGAGGCGCCTGGTGGGCGCGTGGTGCGCCGGCGCTGCATGCATCTCACTCAACTCTTCAACTCCTCATACATCCGGAGCCGGGCCCGCTCTGGTGCCACACCGCGCCAACCGGTGACCTCTTTGCCGTTGTCGTCGATGACGAGTACCGACGGCGTGGACAGCACGCCGTAGAAGTGGGCCTCAGCCAGCCCGTCGATCTCGTCGACGTTGAAGACCTCGACGCCGCCTATTCCTTCGCACGCGTTCTTGGCGGCGGGGCACCTCGGACAGTCGTCCTTGACGAAGAGTTTGATGGGCATGCGTGTCTCCCCTAACTCGCCCGGATCTGTGGGGTGCCGGCATCTTTGGCGTCGGCCACGGGCGCCGGACCGCCCAGGTCCGTCCTGACCCGGTCGTAGAGCTCACCGATCTTGCTGCGGTTCCAGGTCTGCACCTTGCTGAAGTAGCCGACGATGCGCGTGACGCCGTAGACATCCATGGAGCCGCACAGCGGGCACTGCGTCAGGAGGCCGCGGCTCGTACGGTCGCACGTCTCGCACACGGTGAACTCCGGGCTGAAGGCGATCTGCGAGCATTGGGTGTTGCGGAACGTCTTGACCACGAACGACTCGATCGACTTGGGATCCGGCTCGCTCTCCCCCAGCCAGATGTGCACGATGGCGCCGGCGTCGATGAGCGGATGGAAGCGGGACTGCTTCTCCACCCGGGTTATGTAGTCGACCGGCGCGTCAACTGCGATGTGGACCGAGTTGGTGTAGTAGTAGTTGCCGCTCGTGGCGTCGCCCTTGACCACGGCGCCGGCCTGCGTGGGCCAGTACTTCATGTCGAGTTTGGCCAGCCGGTAACCGGCCGACTCCGCCGGGCTCTCCTCCAGTACGAGCTTCAGGTCGTGCCGCTCGGACAGTTCCCTGCACTTGAGGTTCATGGCGGCAATGACCTTCAACCCGAACTTGAGGGCTCGGTCGGACTCGTGGAGCTGCTCGCCGATGTGGATCTGCACGAGTTCGTTGAGCCCGATGACCCCCGCGAGGTACGTGAGCTGATCCATGCGTAGGTACGGCGTACCGTCGAGTTCCTGCGTGAGCAGAGCGAGGGGACCGTTCTTGCCGAGGTCGACGAGCTCCTGGACGAACGCGCGCTTCTGCACGTGCGCCTGAGCGACGAGTTCGAGGGCCTTGTTGACCTCCATGAAGAGCGCGGCGTCGTTACCCTGTGCCTTGTACGCGAGCCTCGGCAGGTTGACCGTCACGTTCTGAAGCGCGGAGAAGCGCATGACCTCGGGGGTCTTGGTCTGGTCGAGGTCGCTCTGGCTCAACTTCAACTTGAGCCTGCAGCACTGCGAGACGGTCACCTCGTCGCCTCGATCGAAGACGAAGTAGGTGATGCCCTGATGTGAGGCCACGCTGCACGCCAACTCGAGGAACTCCTCGTGCCCCGGTGTGGCGAAGAAGTCGTCGTTGATGTGGAGCAGCGGCTTGGGGAACACGAAGGTCTTCCCGGTGGCGTCGCCCTCGTAGTAGACCTCGAACATCGCTCGCACGAACGCCTGAGCTTCCGGGGCGTAGTCGCCGTAGGTCTTGCCGGTGTAGACGCCGCCCGGGCCGATCGCGGGCGTATCGGCGAAGTGGCGAGGGATGTTGAAGTAGAGGTTGAAGTCCGTGAAGACGACCTGACTGCCCCGGGCGCCCGCCAACTGGTTGAACTCGAAGATGAGCATCTGGGCGATCTGTTTGATCTGCTCGTAGCTGCGGCCCTCGAGATACGGGGCGAAGAACACGTTGACGGCCTCCCAGCCGACAGCACCGGCATAGTGCGCCTGCAGAGCGGCGGCCATCTTCACCATGTGCCCGATGAGCACCTCGGCGTGCTTCGCCGGCTCCGAGACGGACGTGATGTTGGGCAGGCGCAGCCCGTACTTCTTCACGTACTCGAGGCTGTGGCCTCCGCAGTACGGCCTCAAGATGAAGCCGAGGTCGTGGAGATGCATGTCGCCGGTCAGGTGCGCCTGTGCCACATCCTCGGAGAAGACGCGGCGAAGCGCGAACTCCTTGAGGATCGTCTCGGCGATGGTGAGATTGACCGACTCGGGATTGTGGGTCGTGTTCGAGTTCTCGTGGTTGGCGTTCGTGATGATCTGCTCGACGTCCCACATGGGGATGCCGAGGTTGGAGTGCTTCCTGTGCATCGCGGTGAGTCCGCGCTCGAGCAGTTCGAGGTCGACCATCTCGCGGATGACCGTCGTGGTGACCGTCATGAGGTTCGTTCGGTCGATCCGGTCCTCGACCGCGGCGGCGATCTCCTCTGCGAGATCCGGCGATGTGCCGGCCTCCCTGACGAGGGAATCCGCGATCTTCGAGCGTGCCCACGGATCGATCTGCTGCTTCGACGAGGTGGAGACGAGTAGGGCGATGTCGATGGAATCGGCGCCCCCGCGTGTCCCGGCGGGCTTGATGACGCGGATCGCGCGTTCCATGACCATACTGCGCTGTGCTCCCTCTTCGTCGGCGCTGTCGTGTCGTGCTACTTCAGGTTCTTCATCTCGCTCGTGAACTCGTCCAAGTCCTGGAAGGACTTGTAGACCGACGCGAAACGGACGTACGCCACCTTGTCGAGCTCCTTGAGGCGCCCCAGGACCATGTCGCCGAGCTGGTGCGCAGAGATCTCATATCTGAACGCGTTGTGAAGCTCCGACTCGATCCCGTCGATCAGGTTCTCGAGCTGCTCGGCGGTGACCTCCCGTTTGACTGTGGCGACCACAAGACCGCGGAGCAACTTGCCTCGATCGAACGGCTCGTGACGACCATCCCGCTTCACGACCTGCAGCGGCACTTCCTCGCGTCGTTCGTAGGTGGTGAAGCGCTGCTCGCACTCCAGACACTCGCGTCGCCGTCGGATGGCGTCCTGGGATTCGGAGACGCGGGAATCCACGACCTTGGTCTCGGCATGACCACAGAACGGGCATCTCATCGCATCTCCCCCACCCCAATATCTAGGCCGCTCCTGAAACTAGCACACAAGATATGGGGTTACAACAAGGTCCGTTCACCAAGTCGGCAGACGGTTGCGATCGAGTGTCGGGAGGGGTTAGCGCATCGCCAGGTCTGCGGTGGCGTCCGCGCCGGAGGGGACGGTGATGACGGCGCCGGGCTGGAGCAAGGCACTGTCTTCGAGACCGTTGAGGCGGCGGATGACGGCCACCGATTCGGCGGTGGTGAGACCGGCCACGGGGTTGGCCGCGGCGACGGACCACAACGTGTCCGATGCGGCGATGCGGACGCGGTGGGTGGCCGACGCGGCCCGCACGCTTCCCGAGGCCGTCGGGAGTGCAGCGGCCACCACGAGCAGCGCCAGCACGATGGCGAAGACCCAGAACGGCGCCAGCACGCTCTCCGGGCGGCGGCGGCGCCGGGCGTCTCCGTCACGGATGGCGGTGGAGTGTGCGGTGGGTGCTGCGACGATCGCTGCGAACATGGTGATCCTCCTGCTTTCGGTCCTACTCGCGCGGCGGGGCCTCTCCCCGCCTGCTGCCACCGGGACCGTACCGCCCGGGTCTGACATCGCCCTCGATCATCAGAGACGAACGTATGTTCGCATCCGATGATACCAAACACGTGTTCGATTGCAAGCGCAGGAATCGAACGGGTGTTTGCATCACGGAAGCGATGCCGCTACAGTGGAGCGGAGTCGAACGTGCTTTCGATGGAAGGGGCGCACCAGATGTCCTACGCGCGCAAGCGGGACCTCACGGACCGGCAACGTCAGGTCCTCGAATTCATCAAGTCCGAGACGCGCCGCAAGGGCTATCCTCCGACGGTCCGCGACATCGGGACAGCAGTGGGTCTCTCATCCTCGTCCACCGTGCATTCGCACCTCGCCGCTCTCGAGGCGAAGGGGCTCATCAGGCGGGATCCGAGCAAACCTCGCGCCCTCGAGGTCCTGGACCGCGATCGCGATGAGGGCCGACCGGACATGTCCGGCGTCATCGAGCTTCCTGTTCTCGGCGCTGTGGCCGCAGGCTCGCCCACTCTGGCCATGGAGAACATCGAGCAGACCATCACGCTGCCCACCGAGATCGCCCGCGAGGACTCGACCTTCGTCTTGCGTGTGAAGGGTGACTCGATGATCGACGCGGGCATCCTCGATGGCGACTTCGTCGTGGTCCATCAGCAGCCGACCGCGATCAACGGCGACATCGTGGTAGCCCTGATCGAGGACGAGGCGACCGTGAAGACGTACTTCCGCGAGGCGGATCGCATCCGGCTCCAGCCGCAGAACCCCGACATGGACCCGATCTACGTGCGGGACGTCACGATCCTGGGCAAGGTCGTCGCGGTCTTCAGGCGGATGTAGCGCTCCCCGCCTGGGGGCTCACGCGTGGCCGTGCGCGATCACTCAGCGGATCGCTCCAGGTAGGGCTCGAAGCGCGTCGTCAGCTCAGCAGCCACCCGGACTGTGACGCGCGTACCCTCCGCGACGTGCTCCTCGGAGATGACCTGCGCCTGCTCGTGCGCGAGCCCCACGATCTCTCCGTGTTCGTAGGGTATGAGCAGGCTGAGGGTGCGGCTGCCACGCGCGGCCTCCGCGGAGATCCGTTCGCGCAAGTCCTCCAGGCCCTCGCTTGTCGCTGCCGAGACGAGCACCGCGCCAGGGCTCTTGGCTGCCAGCATCGCGCGGTCCTGAGACGAGAGCAGGTCGGTCTTGTTGTGCACGACGAGTTGAGGCTTGTCCGCCACGCCGATCTCGCCGAGCACGACCGACACCGCATCCATCTGCTCGCGGAGCTGGACCCCGGAGGCGTCCACCACGTGCAGCAGCAGGTCGGCCTCGCGCGTCTCGTCCAGCGTCGACTTGAACGCCTCGACCAGACCGTGCGGCAGCTTGTTGATGAACCCGACGGTGTCGGTGAGCGTGATCTTGCGTCCTTCGGGCAGCTCGAGCGTGCGCGTCGTGGCGTCGAGGGTCGCGAAGAGCCGATCGGCCACGAGCACGTCGGCTCCGGTGAGTGCGTTGAGCAGCGTCGACTTCCCGGCGTTGGTGTATCCGACGAGCGAGACGCGATAGATGCCGCTGCGCGCCCGAGCCTTGCGCTGGAGTGATCGTTCCCCCGCGACGTGCTTGAGTTCGCGCTTGAGTTCCGCGATGCGCCTGCGCGTGAGGCGGCGGTCGCTCTCGAGTTGGGATTCGCCCGCTCCGAAGCGCGTCCCCCTGCCGCCGCCGAGGCGCTCGGCCATCAGATGGCCCCACATCCCGCGCAGGCGCGGCAGGACGTATTCCAGCTGGGCGAGGTCGACCTGGAGCTTCCCCTCACGGCTCACTGCGTGCAGGGCGAAGATGTCGAGGATGAGCGCCGTGCGGTCAAGGACCCGTGTGTCGGGGCCGACGAGGTCCTCGAGATTGGCCTGCTGCGACGGCGTGAGGTCGTCATCGAACACGACGGTCGTGGCCTTCGTCTCGCGCGCCAGCTCCGCGATCTCCTCCGCCTTGCCCTTGCCGACGAACGTGCGCGTGTCGGGCGAGTGCATCTTCTGCGTCACGGTACCGACGATGATCGCACCCGCCGTGTCCGCGAGACGCTCGAGTTCGGCGAGGCTCTCCTCGAGCGGCCAGGAGCGGCCGCCGCGATCCACCCCCACAAGGATGGCCCGCTCCTCCGCCTTCTCGCGGACCTCCTCGGGCCTGAAGCGATCGTGACCGCTCACGAGGCGCCTACAGCGTCGCTTCGATGCGGGCGACAGCTTCCTCGAGACGCTCATCGGGAGTCGTCAGCGAGATGCGGATGTAGCCCTCGCCCGAGGGACCGTACGCCGATCCGGCGGGCACGATGACGCTGGCCTCCTCGAGGATCTTCTCGGCGAAGGCGGCCGATGTGAAGCCGTCGGGGACCCTCGCCCAGATGTAGATGGTGGCCTTGGGCACGGTGGCGTGGATCCCGATGCGGGACAGCGCGCCGACGACGAGGTCGCGACGGCGCTGGTACATGGCGCACAGCTCGTCGATCTCCGAGCGCGGTCCCGCGAACGCTTCTATGGCCGCGTCCTGGACCGCTGTGAAGATGCCCGAGTCGATGTTGGACTTGACCGTGCCGAGGGCCTTGATCGCTTGCGCGTTGCCGCATGCGAACGCGACACGCCAGCCGGTCATGTTGTAGGCCTTCGAGCACGAGAAGAGCTCGATCGCGACGTCCTTGGCGCCCGGACGCTCCAGCAGGCTCGGCGGACGGTAGCCGTCGAAGCCGATCTCGCTGTACGCGTTGTCGTGGATGAGCAGCAGGTCGTGCTCGCGCGCGAACGCGATCGCGCGGTCGAAGTACTCCACGTTCGCGATGGCCGACGTGGGGTTGTTCGGGTAGCTCAGGAACATCATCTTCGCGCGCTTGAGAACATCAGCGGGAGTGGACTCGAAGTCCGCGAGGAAGCCGTTCTCCTCGGTCATCGGCATGAAGTGGCTCTCGCCGCCGGACATGATGCCGCCCGTGTGATAGACGGGATATCCGGCTCCCGGGACGAGTGTGACGTCTCCCGGATCGACGAAGGCGACGAAGAGGTGTGCGATGCCCTCCTTGGACCCGATGAGGGCGAGGGTCTCGGTGTCCGGGTCGACGTCCACGCCGAACCTGCGCTGCATCCACTCGGAGCACGCCTTGCGATACGCCGGCGCGCCTGCGTAGCTCGGGTACTGGTGGTTCTTGGGAACGTGGATCGCGCGGCCCATGGCCTCGACGATGCGCTCGGGCGTGGGACGATCCGGATCGCCGATGCCCAGCGAGATGACATCGATGCCCTGTGCGCGCTTGAGTCCGGCCTTGCGGTCGATCTCGGCGAACAGGTAGGGCGGCAGCTTGGCGATGCGGTCGGCGGTCCTCACGAGAGAGCTCATCCCCTATCGGATCGATGGTGTTTCCGCGCCCGGGCAGGGCGAAGGTTGGCGCATATGGTAGCAGACGGCCCCGGGATGTCCCGGACGTACCTGGACGAGGCGCGCTACTCCTCGTCGGGCAGGTCGATCACGCCCTCGAAGACCTGCTCGGCGGGTCCGGTCATATAGACACGGTCGTCGGAAGCCCACTCCACGGTCAGTTCGCCCCCGGGCAGCTCGATGGTCGCGGTGCGACCGGTGGTGCGACGGCTCAGCACAGCCGCAACGAGCGTGGCGCACGCTCCTGTGCCGCACGCGAGCGTCTCGCCGACACCGCGCTCCCATACGCGCAGACGGATGCTGTGCTCATCGGGGAGCGTCTCGGCGAACTCGACGTTGGTCTTGTGCGGGAACGCCGGGTGGTTCTCGACCAGCGGTCCGATCGTCTCGACCGGCGCGGTCTCCACGTCGTCCACCCAGATCACCGCGTGCGGATTGCCCATCGAGACGACCGTCACGTTCACGCTGCCGGCCTCGGTCTCGATGGGATAGTCGACGGCGGTGAGCCCGTCGAGCTTCGCGGGGACGGCTGCAAGGTCGAGCACCGGCTCACCCATGTCCACGCGGGCCAGCGCCATCGTGCCGTCCTGATGGCGCTCTATCTCGATGGACTTCGATCCACCGAGCGTAGCCACGGTGAGCGTGTCGCCATCGACCAGGCCGCGGTCGACGAGCCACTTGGCGAAGCAGCGGATCCCGTTGCCGCACATCTCGGCGGTCGTGCCGTCGCTGTTGAAGTAGAGCATGAAGAAGTCGGAGCGCCCGTCGTCGGCAGGCCGCACCAGGATGAGGCCGTCCGCGCCCACGCCGAAGTGGCGGTCGCACAGCCACCGGACAGCGTCAGGGTCGAAGTCCCAGCCACGCTCGCGGTCGTCGACCACGACGAAGTCGTTGCCCAGACCGTGCATCTTGGTGAATCGGAGTTCCACGGGAGACTCTCCCTGTCCTGGCGGGCTTCAAGCGGTCACCCACCGATCATACCAGCGCGCACGCAGCCTCCGCGGCCGCCTCCGGTGACGATCCGGTGACATCGATCCAGTGCACTCGAGGATCCGCACGGAACCAGGTGAGCTGGCGCTTCGCGTAGCGGCGGGTGGCCTGCTTGATGGTATCCACGGCCGTGGCGAGATCCGCCCCGTGCTCAATGACCGGCACAAGCTCCTTGTAGCCGATCGCCTGAGCGGCGGTGAGCGCGTGACGGTAGCCCGCACCCAGCAGGGAGCGGACCTCGTCGAGGAGGCCGGCGGCCAGCATCGCATCCACCCTGCGGTCGATGCGAGCGTAGAGTTCCGCGCGGTCCATGACGAGTCCGATGTAGGTGGCGCTGTAGACGGCCCTGCGCTCGGCGAGCAGCGCATGCTGATCGGCGTAGGACACGCCATCGCCCTCGAGCATCTCCAGCGCCCGCAGGACGCGGCGCGTGTTGTTGCGATGGATGAGCGCGGCGGCCTCCGGGTCCCGTTCTGCGAGGTATGCGTGCAGGCGCTCCGGGCCGAGTTCGGCCGCCAGCTGCTCGAAGCGTTCGCGCGTGGGCGACGCAGGCTGTCCGCTCGGGAACACCATGTCGTCGAGTGCCGCACGCACGTAGAGGCCGCTCCCGCCGACGACGACCGGTACCCCCTTGCCCGCCAGGACTCCGTCGATGGCGGTGCGGGCGGCGCGCTGATAGAGCGCGACGGAGTAGTGCTCTCCGGGTTCCGCCACGTCGAGGAGGTGGTAGGGCACGCGGCGAACGGCGCAGGGCTGCTTCGCCGTGCCGACGTCCATGCTCCGATAGACCTGCATCGAGTCCGCGGAGACGATCTCCCCGCCGAGACGAACGGCGATCTCCTCGCCCACCGCGGTCTTGCCGACGCCCGTGGGACCCACGACAGCGATGACCGGACCGGGGAGCGGGGCAAGACGACGGGACCTAGGCATGCCGGTCGACCTTGAAGCGCTCGAGGCTGACCGGTTCACCGGGAGCGATGCCGGCCTTGCGCCGCGCGATGTCGAGTTGCTGATCGACGGTATCGACCCCTTCAAGGTCCGGCAGCAGCAGGCCGCGCCGCGAGCCGGAACTCACGATGACGCCGTATGTCGACGGGTCGAGGTCCGCCATCTCGCATGGCTCGGCAGCGTGGAGCACGTCGACCTTGATCTCAAGGGCGCCCAGCTCGGTCGGCGACACGGGCGAGAACCGCGGATCCCGCGTGGCGGCCTCGATGGCGTTGTGGACGACCTCGTCGGCTAGCGTGGGCTGTGTGGCGCGGATGGTGCCGATACAGCCGCGCAGTGCTCCGCCCTCATGGATGGAGACGAAGGCGCCGGCGCGGGCCGGAAGCGCGGGATCCGCTAGCCCGGGTACGTCCGGGAAGGAGCCGTCGCGCACGAAGCATTCGATCGTCTCACGAGCGAGACGGACGATCTCGCTCTCGTCAGAGCCCTTCGAACCGCCCTTCGAGCCGCTATCAGGTGTCAGTGATGGCCTCACGGGGCCACCATCGGCCCCCAGCGCCGCCTGAAGCGCCGCTTCGGGTCCGAACACCGCTGTCAGGTATCCCACGCCCCAGGGGTCCTCGTACGCGAGCACGCGGGATGCGGCTCCCGAACCGTCGAGAAAGCCGCCGAGAGTTATGAAGGAGCGTAGGCCGCACTCCCCCGCCTCCTCGATCGAGTGTGGGTCGATGTGCTCGAGGGCGTCGAAATCGCACGCCGAGAGCAGTTCGACGATCAGTTCGTCGAAGAGGTGCGCGTCCGGGGAGTAGCCGGCGGGCGCTCCGGGGGTGAGACGGTGGCTGCAGTCGCCACTGGCGACGAAGGCCACGCGCCGTCCGAGGGACGCGGCAGCGTCACGGACGACGGAACCGAGGCGTCGATGCGCCTCGTACGGCAAGTAGGACAAGGACAGCACGACGAGCGGATAGCGCGCCTCCGGATCGAGGAACGACATCGGCACCACGACCCCGTGGTCGAGTTCCCGGTCGAGTCCGAAGCGGTCGTCCTCACGCGGGACCACCGTGATGTCGGCCGCGGCGGCGCCTGTGAGGATCGCCGCCGCGAGTTCGGGGTCGCCCGACAGGCGAAGTGCGACCTGGGGCGCCCGGAAGGCGGCCAGATCGCCGGAGAGCGTAGCTGCGGTCGTGACGCCGAACGCGTCGCGGTAGCCCGGTGCGTGCGGCGACATGAGCACCACGGTATCGGGGGCGAAGCGCTCGAGCACGAGCCGGGCCGCGCCCAAGGCATCCGACGAGCTCGCCGTCGCGCCGGACTCGGCGCCGCCCACCTCCGGCACCATGATCGGCGGGTGCGGTGCGACTATGCCAACGACATCCATGCTCATGGCCTTAACGACTCCCAGCATTCGCGCGCATCTCGGTCCGGGCGGCACGGGCCCCCGTTCATGTTATGACACTCCCGACCAGGAACCACGTCTGCGCGTCCGTGATCTCCACATCTGTGAACGTCCCCGCCAGTGAGGTCGGCGTCACACCTTCGGGGCACACGGCATGGACCATCTTGTTTCCGCTGGTTCGCCCGGCGAGCACGCCGGCGTCACGTTTCGACGGCCCCTCGACGAGCACACGCTGGACTGTCCCGACATAGGCCTGTGACTTCGCGAGAGCGGAGGCCTGGATCGCCGAGACGAGCCTGTCGAACCGCGGCTGGGCGACTTCGCGGGGTATCTGATCGTCCATCGTCGCCGCGGGTGTGCCCTCTCGAGGACTGTAGATGAAGGTGAAGGCCTGGTCGTAGCGGGCGGCCTCGACGACTTGCATGGTCTTCTCGAAGTCCGACTCGGTCTCCCCCGGGAAGCCGACGATCACGTCGGTCGAGAGCGCGAGGTCGGGCATGGCCGCGTAGAGTCTCGCGACGAGGGCCAGGTAGGCTTCCTGCGTGTAGTGGCGGTTCATACGCTTCAGAACGTCGTCCGAGCCCGACTGGACCGGCAGGTGCAGGTAACGGGCGATGTTGGGGTGGGTCGCCATGGCCTCGATCGTCGCGTCCGAGAGGTCCTTGGGATGCGAGGTCGTGAAGCGGATGCGGTCGATCCCGGTCCCGGCGACCGCCGTGAGCAGCTCGGCGAACCTGGGCTCGCCGTACAGGTCGCGTCCGTAGCTGTTCACGTTCTGACCCAGCAGCGTCACCTCGACCACTCCGTCGGTGATGAGACGCCCGATCTCGGTCACGACGTCGTCCAGCGTGCGCGAGCGCTCGCGTCCGCGCACGTAGGGCACGACGCAGTAGGTGCAGAAGTTGTCGCAGCCCACCGTGATGGGGACCCACGCGTGCCACGCGTGCTCGCGCTCGGTGGGAAGGTCGGACGCGAAGTCACCGTCGGACGAGTCGCTGACCTCGACGACGGGGCGCCGGCTCTCGGCCGCCGCGTTGAGCAGAGCAGGCAGGCTCCCGATGTTGTGCGTGCCGAAGACGACGTCCACGTGGGGCAGTCCGGCGACGATGGCGGCGCCGTCGCGTTGGCCGACACATCCGCCCACGGCGATGAGGGTCTCCGGGTTCGCCAGCTTGAGCGCCTTGACCGAGGCGACCTGACCGTACAGGCGTCCGTCGGCGTTCTCCCGCACACAGCACGTGTTGAAGACGACGACGTCCGGCGCGGTGCCCTCCGGGGCATGTGAGAGCCCCATCGCAAGGAGAAGCCCGGCGATGCGTTCGGAGTCGTGTTTGTTCATCTGGCACCCGAAAGTGCGCACGTCGAAGGTGTTCATGGGAGCGACATCGTAGCACGCGTCATGCTCAGGGCCGTCCCGCAGCGAGCAGCGCCTCGACCGCCTCGGAGGGCACGTCCACGCTGCCGAGCGCGGGATTGGGCCCGCCGGGTCCGTGGTAGTCGCTGCCGCCGGTGACGAGCAGGCCGCGCTGTCGTGCGATGGCCGCGTAGTGGGAGCGCTGCTGTGGTGTGTGGTCGGCGTGGAAGGCCTCGATGCCGCGCAGGCCGGAGGCCACGAGTCCGGGGAGCAACTCGTCGGCGCGTGTCACACCCGGATGCGCGATGACCGGGAGCCCGCCCGCAGCCACGATGGTGGCGATGACGTCTCGCGGCGGGCGCGCATCCTTGCTGACGTAGAACGGCCTGCCGCGGCCGATGAGGGTGCGAAACGCCTCGGATACGCTCTCGGCGTGCCCGGCGTCGACCAGGGCGGCTGCCACGTGACTCCGCCCGACCGCGCCGCCTCCGGACAGCTCGAGGACCGCGTCGATCGAGACATCGTAGCCGGCACCGCAGAGTGCCGCGACCATCGAGCCGGCCCTGCGAAGCCGCGAGACACGCAAGTCGGCGAGGTGTTCGAGAAGGCGCGCATCCGTGTGATCGACGAAGTACGCCAGGACGTGCACGTCGTGACCGCCGTCGGATGCGGAGAGCTCGACCGCCGGGATCAGCTTCAGGGCCGTCCCGCGAGCGGCGGCCAAAGCCTCCGCCAGGCCTTCGACAGAGTCGTGATCAGCTATCGCGAGCACATCGAGGCCGCGTTCGAGGGCCATCGCCACGAGGGCTGACGGAGCCAGCGATCCATCGGATGCCGTGGAGTGGACGTGGAGGTCGGCCTTCACGCGCTCGACGCTCCCTTCATCAGACACGCGTGGAGGCGCGAGCCTAACGGTCGCGCATGTCGCGCGGCTCCACGAGGATGCGGATGGCGGTGCGCTCTTCGCCGTTGATGAGGATGTCGGCAAAGGCGGGGACGCAGATCAGGTCGACGCCGCTGGGCGCGACGAAGCCACGTGCGATCGCGATCGCCTTGACGGCCTGGTTGAGGGCACCCGCTCCGACTGTCTGCATCTCCGCTGCGCCCTGCTCGCGGATCACGCCCGCCAGCGCGCCGGCCACGGAGTTAGGGTTGGAGTGCGACGACACCTTGAGGACTTCCACTGGAACCTCCGCTGGAGCGAAGCGAGTGCGGCTGCGAGTGCGATCGTTACGGAGATGCTGGCGAGGTGCTGGTGCGGTGCAGGGTGCGAACTTGAAGTATAGCGCACGAGACGTCGATCTCGCACCCGCGCGCGAAGTCCGACCCCGTCAGTCCTCTTTCTCGATGTCGTAGCGCACGGTGATCGAGTCGCGACCGATCGTCACCCTCGGTTCGCCCTTCATGTGGACGTAGTAACGCTCACCGATGACGTCGAACGCGTCCTCCAGCCCGCGTCGGAACGCGGAGAGGTCGGTGTGGTGCACACGAAGGCCGCGCCGATCGCGGAAGATGTCGGGGCGTCGCTTCTCCCCCGGCTCCGGTGCGGGCATGACGAGGTGGAGGACCGGCCCGACGCAGGCCGCCTCGCCGCCCAGGACGCGGTGCGCAGTGCGCTCGGATACCGCGAGCCCGATCGAGCGGGCGATCCGTACGAGTTCGGCGGCATCGGCGCATGCGGCCGGACGCTGCCATACCGCAAGGCGTTCCGGGTCGTCGCAGAAGAGCAGGCGCGCGGAGTCGAGTTCGTCTCGGGCCAGGATGTGCAGAGTGGCGACGATCTCGGTCGGCGTTCCGATGTAGACCTCGACCTCGGGGTGCTCGACCGCGAACTCGACGACCCGGCGGACGATGTTGTGTGGTCCGGTCCCGATCGCCGGGCGGCCGTCCTCCCCTATCCCGACGCTCGGCCAGCTGGACTGGTCGGCGCGTTCCGGAAGTGCTGTCGTGTCCGAGAGGATCGACAGCGCCATACCCTTGTGCGAATCGGATGCGGCCACTCTCGCATCGGCCACGTTGCTGCGCACGGAGAACAGCGCCATGCCGCGGCCATGCACTCCCCAGCGGTCGGTGACCATCGTGTCGAGCTTCGACGTCACGCGCGGCTCGAATATCTTCTCGTGCAGATGCCGGGGCACACCGACGCCGTCGTCCAGCACGGTCAGGGAGCGCATCTCCCCGTCCCGCGAGTTCGCGACGAAGATGCGCCGCGCGTGCGCATCCCGCGAGTTGCGCAGCAACTCCACCACGATGTCCTCGAAGGTGCGGATGTCGTGCTTCGCCTGGCGGCGTTCCGCCTCCGAGATGTTGAGGCGCACGAACCCGTCGCCAAGTGTCTCCTCGACCTTGACGTGGGCGTCGTTCGCCACGGACGAGACGAAGTGAAGAAGTGCGTCGTTGTCAGCCATGCACAGCAGTGTAGCGCAGCGCGAGTCCCGTTCTGATGGTCTGGTCTGGGGTCTGCCCTGGGGTCTGCTCTGCCCTGGGGTCTGCTCTGCGGTGGGCGGCGTCCGGCGGTCTCGAGCAGACATTCTGCAGGAAGGCTCGGCACCGAGTGGGTGCCGAGCCTTCCGAAGCCGTCTGCGAGGGGCCGCCGGACGGCGACCTGGAGGTGCCGGTCGCTACTTCGCGTAGTCTATGGCCCTTGACTCGCGTACCACCATGACCTTGACCTGCCCGGGATACTCCATCTGCTCCTCGATCTCCTTGGCGATATCTCTCGCCAGCACGATCGAATCGGCATCTGAGATCTGCTCCGGCTTGACCATGACGCGGATCTCGCGACCTGCCTGCATCGCGTAGACCTTCTCGACACCCTTGTGGGCACTGGCGAGCTCCTCGAGCTTCTCGAGGCGCTTGATGTAGCTCTCGATCGTCTCGCGACGTGCGCCCGGGCGGGAGGCGGAGATCGCGTCGGCGGCCTGGACGAGAACGGCCTCGACGGTCTGTGCCTCGACGTCACCGTGGTGGGCCTCGATGCAGTGGACGATCTCCTTGTGCTCACCGAGGCGCTTGGCGAGCTCTGCGCCGATGAGGGCGTGCGGACCCTCGACCTCGTGGTCGATGGCCTTGCCCAGGTCATGCAGCAGGCCGGCGCGCTTCGCGAGCTTCACGTCGACACCGAGCTCCGAGGCCATGACACCGGCGAGGTAGCTGACTTCCAGGGAGTGCTTGAGCACGTTCTGGCCGTAGCTGGTGCGGAACTTCAGGCGTCCGAGCGTCCGGACGAGCTCGGCGTGCAGTCCGTGTACCTGTGTCTCGAAGACCGCCTGCTCGCCGGCCTCATGGACCTGCTGCTCGACGATCTTCTCGGCCTTGCCGAACATCTCCTCGATGCGTGCCGGGTGGATGCGGCCGTCGGCCAGGAGCGACTCAAGCGTGATGCGGCCGATCTCGCGTCGCACCGGATCGAAGCTGCTGAGGATGACCGCCTCGGGGGTGTCGTCGATGATGAGGTTGATGCCGGTCATCTGCTCGAAGGCGCGGATGTTGCGGCCTTCGCGGCCGATGATGCGGCCCTTCATGTCGTCGCTCGGGATGTGCACGACCGAGACGGTGGACTCCGCCGTGTGGTCGGCGGCGACGCGCTGGATGGCGATGCCGACGATGTTGCGGGCCTTCTTGTCGGCCTCCTCGCGGGCGCGCGTCTCGACCTCGCGGATCATGGCGGCGGCGTCATGCTTGACGTCGTCCTCGATGCGCTGCATGAGCACGGCGCGAGCCTCGTCCGACGTCATGCCGGCGAGCGCTTCGAGTCGGGACTTCTCGAGGGCGATCGCGTCCTCGAGGTCCTTGCCCTGCTTCTCGATCTGGCCCTGGGCGCTCGAGAGCTGATGCTCGCGCTTGTCGAGCGACTCGGCGCGGCGCTCGATGGATTCCTCGCGCTGCATGAGACGGGTCTCGAGTGCGGTGAGGTCCTTGCGGCGCTCCTTGGCCTCGGTCTCGGCTTCGGCCTTCAGACTGAAGACCTCGTCCTTGGCCTCGAGGATCGCTTCCTTCTTGAGTGTCTCGGCCTGCTTCTCCGCGTCGGTGACGATACGCTCCGCTGTCATGCGGGCGCGTGAGTCCTGGCCTTCGATGAAGACCTTGCGGATGAAGAAGCCGAGGGCAGTTCCGGCGACGAGTGCGATGAATGCGTAGACGAATGCCATCTGGTGCCCTCCCTTCGGACGCGTTTCGCGTCACACGTGTGCCTTCTCATGGCACGCCGAGAGGAGGACCGGCTTGGAGGCGGACACCCCGATGGGCCCCACCCGTGGACCCGGCGAAACTCCCCTGCCGGGTCCCTCTACGAACAAGCCGGACACACTCGGCGTCCGGCAAAGGCGATACAGACTCGTGTATGCGTATCGCGGTGACCGCATATGCGGATAGGGCGCAAAGCGCCCGTTCGCCGTACCTCGGAACCACGATCCAGCACACAAACCCCGCTACATGAACCCTCGATGCGCGGAGTGATCACATTTGCCGCGGCTATCGTATCGCCGCGGGCGCACAAGCGTCAAGGCGACCGCGCGGGCGCACTCACCGCTCCGGGGGCGGCCAGTCGTCGAGAACGGGCAGGTCAGGGGCGTCGCCATCGGCGAGCTCCGCCAACGCTCGGCGCGCCGTCTTCAGGGCGAGGGCCGGAGCGAAACCCTTTCGGGCGAGGCGTGTCGCGATGCGCGCCACGTCGGCCTTGGGCCGCGACGTGAGCGCCCGCGCGAGCCGCAGCGCCGACGCTTCTTCGTCGTGTTCAGGGAGCGCCTCTGTAGTGGCTGCCGCTGCCAGACCGGGATCTACCCCCTTCGCTTCCAGTTCGCGAAGGATCCGGTTGCGACCGAACCCGCGCACGGTGGCGAGGCTGCGAGCGCTCGTACGCGCGTAGCGGTCGTCGTCCACGAGGCCGACACGAGTGAGGTCTGCGACGATGCCGGCGGAGAGAGCGGCTGGGTAGCCGTCTTCGACGAGCCGTTCACGCAGTTCATGGGCGGTCCGGTCGCGGTACGCCAGGAGCCTGTAGGCCCTGTCGCGTGCGAAGGTCGGCTCAGCCGCCTCGATCCTGGCCGCGAGGTCCTCCGCGGGCTCGATGTGACCCGCGCGAAGGCCGAGAGCTTTGACCACGTCGGCGGACGTTCGACGCCACTCCTCGTGATCGGCGTGCAGCACGCGGAGCCGCGAGCCGCGGCGCGGGGCGACGATCTCCGAGATGAGCGTCAAGTGTTCGCCTCCCCTTGCGGCTCGCGGTACCCGGTGCGGCTACTTGGTCTTGGGCGTCTTCGCCTCACTGGGAGCAGGCTCGGGCGCGGCCTCCGGTGCATCCTCGCCGTTGGGGCGCTGCTGCAGGAGCCCCAGCCGCTCACGGATCTGCGATTCGATGCGATCACGGATGTCGGTGTGCTCGCGCAGGAAGTCCTTCGCGGATTCGCGGCCTTGCCCGAGGCGTTCCTCGCCGTAGTTGAACCACGATCCGGACTTGGCGACGATCCCCTCCTCGACACCCAGGTCGATGAGCGAGCCCTCCTTGCTGATGCCCTGACCGTACATGAGGTCGAACTCGGCCATCCGGAAGGGCGGAGCGACCTTGTTCTTGACGACCTTCGCACGCACGCGGTTGCCCACGATGTCCGTGCCTTGCTTGATGGAGTCGATGCGACGGATGTCGATGCGGATGGAAGCGTAGAACTTCAGCGCGCGACCGCCCGACGTGGTCTCGGGGCTGCCGAACATGACGCCGATCTTCTCGCGCAACTGGTTGATGAAGATGCATGTGGTGTTGGACTTGGACAGGGAACCGGCGAGCTTGCGCAGGGCCTGGCTCATCAGGCGGGCCTGGAGGCCGACCGTGACGTCGCCCATCTCACCTTCGAGTTCCGCACGTGGGACGAGGGCCGCGACCGAGTCGATGACGACGACGTCGATCGCACCGCTGCGGACCAGCATGTCGGCGATCTCGAGGGCCTGTTCGCCGGTGTCCGGCTGGCTGATGAGGACATCGTCGATGTCGACGCCGATCTTGGCGGCGTAGGCCGGATCCATGGCGTGCTCAGCATCGATGAACGCCGCGATGCCCCCCAGACGCTGCGCCTCGGCGATGATCTGCAGGGCGAGTGTGGTCTTACCGCCGGACTCGGGGCCGTAGATCTCGACGATGCGGCCGCGTGGGACGCCACCGATGCCGAGTGCGGCGTCCAGCGCGAGTGAGCCGGTGGGGATGGCGGGCATAGCACCGATGTTCGCCTGCTCACCGAGGCGCATCAGCGAACCCTTGCCGAACTTGCGCTCGACCTGTTCCTTCGTCAGTTCCAAGACCTTGTCGATCTGCTCGCGCTCCATGGATGGACTGCTCCTTCATCAACCGATGTCGACGCGGGCGGGCCGCGTCCTCAACGTATACGAACACCTGTTCGATGTCAATCGGCACGCAGTCCTTCGGATCATCCCAACAGCGGGACCGAACCGAGTTCCTCGTAGACCGGACCGTCCGGCTGCAGCGTGCTGGCGTAGAGCGTGACATACCGTACTGACACGATCCTGTCCGTTTCCTTACCGCACGTCAGCGCCTCGCCCGCTGCGTCGACCGCACGCGGCGGGACCGGTCGCGGCCGGCGGCTCCTGACTAGTGTGACGTGCGGGACGAACACACGGTCGTCGTGCGGGATGTCGAGGCGCTGCTCCAGCACGTGCGATATCGCGGACGACAGCCGCGCGCAGTGATGCGTCTCGCCGTCGAGGGTGGCCCACAGCATCCGCGCCGGCCCGTGTGAAGGGACAGCGCGCGCGCCGGCGAGCCGTAGTTCGAAGGGCGCGTGGTGCAGGCACTCATCGGCGAGGATCTGCAGCGAGTCATCGACCGCTACGTCCGACAACGGCCCCGCATACATCAACGTCATATGGACGATGTCGGGGCGCACCCATTTCTCACCCGCCCATTCGGGCGCGAGACCGAGGAAGGCGCCGCGCGCGTCGGCCACGAGCGCGAGCGCCTCACTTCCCAACGGGACGGCGATGAAGCAACGGGCGCGCACCGTGATCAGAGCCCCTGCAGCGACCTGCGCAGCAGATCGAGGCCGAGGGCGGCCGAGCGGGCGCGTACGATCTCGCGGTCGCCGGGGAAGTGGCGCTGCTCACAGCGAGTGCCGCGGGTCGACGAGACGGCGAACCATACGGTCCCGACCGGTTTGGCGTCGCTGCCACCGCCGGGTCCCGCGATGCCGGTGACTGCCAACGCCAGCGAGACGTCCAAGGCGGCGCGCGCTCCCTCCGCCATCGCACGCGCGACATGCTCGCTAACAGCGCCGTACTGGGCAAGCATGCCCGGTGGCACGTGGAGCTGGTCCATCTTCACCCGGTCCGAGTACGACACGATCGAGCCCGTGAAGACGTCGGACGCTCCCGGGACGGCCGTGAGGGCCGCAGCCACCAGACCGCCGGTGCACGACTCGGCGGTACCGAGTGTCTCCCCGCCCTCGTGCGCGAGGCGCAGTACCGTCTCGGCCAGCGAGGAGCCGTCCGTCGAGTAGCACAGCGGTCCCAGGCGCGCGGCGACGTCCCGCGCGACGGCTGCCAGCCCCTTGGCGCCCACGCCGTGATCGAAGAGCACGACGCGCACGTCGCCGGGTGCGGCCAGCACGGTGAGTTCGACATCCGCCCTCCCGCCGAGCACATCCTGAGTGGCGACCTGGACGTCGGATTCGCTGACGGCGGCGCAGCGCAGGATCGCCGGAGGTGTCGCTCCCTGACCCCATTCGGCCGACAGCCCGGCCAACAGCGGTCGCATCTCACGCGGGGGCCCCGGGAGCAGCACGAGCGAGCCGCGCGGCGTCGCGACGACCTGACCGGGGGCGGTGCCCAGAAGGGCCGGGAGGACCCGCGCGCCGTGGAGGACGTCCGCTTGGACGAGGATCCGCTCCGAGGCTCTCGCGTCGGTGTGCCGTGCGGCCCATCGTGCGAGGCCCGCTTCGATCACGGGGTCCCGAACGAGCGGGATGCCCAATGCCGCGGCGGTCGCCTCGCGCGTGATGTCGTCGTGTGTCGGCCCGAGCCCGCCGGTCACCACCACGATGTCGGCGTCGGCGATGAGGCGTCGAAGCGTGGCTGCGAGCAGTGCCTCGTCGTCGGGGACACTGACCGCCTCGATGACCCTGACGCCCGCGCGAACGAGCGCAAGACTGACCTCGGAGGTGTTGGTGTCGACCAGCAGACCGGTGACGAGCTCCGTGCCGACGGTGACGACGGCCGCGGTCGCCGCGTTCACGCCTCGTCGCCGCCGCTCCAGGGTCCGGTGATGATGTGACGCGCGTGGTAGAAGTACTGCACCGCGGAGACGATCGTGAGTGCGATGGCGAGGCTCATGACGACCCAGCTGAGCACGCCGAAGGCCTCGGCGCCACGCGCGGTGGCATAGGCGGACAGGCTCGGCGAGTCCTTCACGATGAATCCGACGATGGCGATGATCTGGAACACCGTCTTGACCTTGCCCCACGCGGAGGCTGCGATGACCTTGCCCTCGGCCACGGCCACCATGCGCAGACCGGACACCACGAGCTCGCGGCTGATGATCACGATGGCGATCCAGCCGGGAAGGTTGCCGAGCTGGACGAGGCCGACGAGTGCGGCGGTCACAAGCAGTTTGTCCGCCAGCGGATCGATGAACTTCCCGAAGGTGGTGACCTCGTTGCGGGTGCGCGCGACGTATCCGTCAACCACGTCCGTGACGGCGAGAATGATGAAGACGATCGCGGCAAGCCACGGACGCGCCGCGACCCACACGGGATTCCCGCCGAACTGACCGAGCAGGAACACGAGGAAGACCGGGATGAATGTCATCCTGACCAGTGTGATCCAGTTCGCAAGCCCCAGGTTCTTCACGATCTCACCTCACCTACGAGATCGTAGCCCAACGCGTCGACGATCTCGACTTCCACGAGCGTACCGGGCTCGAGATCCCGATCGAGCAACACGAGGCCGTCGATCTCAGGCGCCTGCCCCCGATGGCGTCCGATGGTGACGCCGTCCTCGTCCACGCCTTCGACGAGCACAGCCAGGGTGCGTCCCACGAGCAGCGCGGCCCTTTCCGTACCGACCTCGAAAGCGGCGTCCCGCAGTCGCTGCGTGCGGGCGCGGCGCGTGCGTGCGGAGACCTGGGCGTCCATGGTCGCCGCCGGCGTGCCTTCCTCGGCCGAGTACTCGAAGACCCCCACGTAGTCGATGCCCGCATCGCGCACGAAGTCGACAAGGCGCGCCGCGTCATCGCGCGTCTCGCCCGGGAAGCCAGAGATGAGTGTGGTTCGCAGGAAGACTCCCGGCACAAGGTCGCGGATCACGCCGATGAGGCGCAGGAACTCGGCCGCGTCGCCCGAACGCGCCATGCGGCGCAGCACGGGGCGGGAGGCGTGCTGCAGTGGCATGTCGAGGTATCGACACACGGTGGGCTCTGTCGCCATCACGTCCAGCAGCTCCGGCGTGATGCCGTCGGGCTGGACGTACATCAGACGAAGCCATGAAAGGCCCTCGACACGCGCCACCTCGCGGACGAGATCGGCCAGGACGGGTGCGCCCGGCAGGTCCCTCCCCCACGAGGAGACGTCCTGCCCCACGAGGATCAGCTCCCGAGCGCCGCCGTCGACAAGCAGGCGCGCCTCCGCGAGCACATCGGGAAGCGAGCGGCTCACGTAGTCGCCACGGATGTCGGGGATCGTGCAGAAGGTGCAGCGGCGATGGCAGCCGTCCGCGACTTGGATGTACGCGGACGGACCGGGTGCCGTGCGCGTGGGTGCAGCGGGCTCGCTCACGAGTGCGGAACCGGTGAGTCCGGCCACGACGCGCGCCAATCCGGCTTCGGACGCTACCGGAACGAACGCGTCGACCTCGGGCATCGAGGCGGCGAGCTCGTCACCGTAGCGTGCGGGCATGCAGCCGGCGACGATGACGAAACGGCCCGGGCGGGCCGCCTTCCACTCGCCGGTGAGTCCGAGGACCGTGCCGATCGACTCCTCGGTGGCCTCGCGGATGAACGAGCAGGTGTTCACGATCGCGACGTCGGCCGCATCAAGGTCGTCGACCAGGTCGAAGGACGGCGCGAGCGAGGCGGCCATCCGGTCCGAGTCGACCTCGTTCTTCGGGCAGCCCAAGGTCAGGATATGGACGACCCGGCGGGCGGACATCAGCGGTAGTTCACGAACTGAACGGGGATGCCGTAGTCCTCGCCCTTGACGTACGCGATGACCGTCTGGAGTTCATCGCGGCTTGCCGAGAAGACGCGCAGCTTGTCGCCCTCGATCTGGACCTTGACCTTGTGCTTTCCCTCGCGGATCTCCTTGTTGATGCGCCGTGCGAGATCCGCCTCGATCCCGTTGACGATGGTGCCGACCTGGCGCACGGTGCCGCCGGAAGCCGTCTCCGCGGTGCCCCACTGAACAGCTTTGAGATCGATGCCGCGCTTGAACAGCTTGCTGCCGACGATGTCGACGATCTGCTTGACCACGAAGTCACCCGGCGCCTTGATGGTGATGGTCGCCTCGTGCTTGTCGAGCTCGACGGTGGACTTCGTATCCTTGAGGTCGAAGCGCTGCACGATCTCCTTCACGGTCTGCTGGATCGCGTTGTCGACCTCCTGCATGTCGACTTGGGAGACGATGTCGAAGCTCTGTTCCTTGGCCATGAGGAATACTCCTTCTTCCCGGTCAGGGGCGGCGTCAAAGCGCGGCTCGAACGCGCGCCGAGGGCAGCTACTGGCCGACCTTCAAGGTCAGCTGGACATTCGTGCCTTTCGGCAGCGCGACGGTCTGGCCCTCGCGAGTGACGGTGACCGACGCGGGCTTGCCGACCTTGAGCCCGACGGTGTCGTTGACGAGCCACTCGCGACTCTCGCCACCGTTGAGCGTGCCGTCGTACGCGACGAGGCCGTCGACCGTCGCCTGGACCCACGACGCAGCATCCTTCTTCACCGTCACGCGGACCTTGAAGCTGCCCTCGCTCTGCTGGACGGTGGTCGTGGGCTCTTCCCCGGGCGAGGCGGTGACCTCGGCGCTGGCCCCGGCCTTCGGTGAGGTGGGCATGGCGGTCGAACCGGCCTTGATGAGGCTCGATATCGTGCAGACCAGAAGCACGACGAAGACCACCGCGACCGCCGTGATCACCCACACGTTGCGCGGGATGGCGTGCGCCTGCGTGCTTTCGGGCACCAGCGTCTCGTGGGGGATGTTGAGGTAGCGGTCCGTGGCGCGAGGCTTGTGCTTGAAGGCCGCCTCTTCCTTGCGGTACTCGTCCAGCAGGGGCTCCGCTGAGATCTCGAGGAAGCGGGCGTACGACTGGATGTAGCCCTTCACATACGCTGTGTTGGGCAACGCGTCATAGTTGCCGTTCTCGAGCGCGTCGAGAAGGCGAGAGCGGATCTTGGTGCCCTCCACCGCGTCTGCCAACGACTTGCCCTGGCGGCGACGTTCGGCGGCGAGTGTCTCTCCTACCGTGGGCATGGTGCCTCTCGGATCAGGCGCGATAGCAGGACCGGGACGAGTGCTTGCTGGTGCCGATTGTACCGCACGCGCTACTCGGCGGCCGCGTCATGCCTCTCGAACGCCTTTATGGACTCGAGCTCCTCGACGTCGCACAGGACGTCGCGGGGTCTGGAGCCGTCCGGCGCGCCGACGATACCCTTGCTTTCAAGCATGTCCATGATGCGTCCGGCGCGTGCGTAGCCGACCTTGAGCCGGCGCTGGAGAAGCGAGGTCGAGCCCATCCGCGACGTCACCACGATGTCGGCGGCCTCCCAGATGAGCGGGTCGTCGTCACCATCGCCGCCGTCGACTCCCCCACCCGTGGCGGAGACCTTCAGGTGGAGGATCTCCTCGTGGTAGTCGGGCTCGGCCTGCTTCTTGAGGTGTTCGACCACGGCGTGGATCTCGTCCTCCGTGACGAAGGCCCCCTGGATGCGCTTGGCCTTGGCCAGTGCAGGCGTCGAGAGAAGCATGTCACCGAGGCCGACCAACCGCTCCGCGCCTGTCTGGTCCAGGATGACGCGGCTGTCGATGCTGGAGCCGACCATGAACGCGATGCGGTGCGTGATGTTGGTCTTGATGAGGCCCGTGATGATGTCCGTGGACGGGCGCTGGGTGGCCACGATGAGGTGGATGCCGGCGGCGCGAGCGAGCTGGGCCAGCCGGCAGATCGAGTCCTCGACCTCGCGGGCGGCGGCCATCATGAGGTCGGCCAGCTCATCGATGACGATGACGATGTAGGGCATCGCCTCCGCGCCCTCGGGCGCCTTACCGTCGTGCACCATCGCGTTGTACATCCCGATGTTGCGCGCGCTGGCCTTCTGGAGCCGGCGAAGGCGGGATTCCATCTCGGAGACTGCCCACGCCAGCGCGCTGGCGGCCTCCTTCGATTCGGTCACGACCGGGACGTAGAGATGTGGGACCTCGTTGTAGAGCGAGAGCTCGATGCGCTTGGGGTCGATGAGTATGAGACGTACCTCGGCCGGCGTGGCCCGCATGATGAGCGACATGAGCAACGCGTTGATGCACACGGATTTCCCGGTGCCGGTCGAGCCTGCGATGAGCATGTGCGGCATGCCCGCGAGATCGAGCACGATGCGGTCGCCGCCCACGTCCTTGCCGATGCCGAGCATGAGCGGGCTCGTGTCGGGGATCTGCGCGCCCACCAGCACGTCACCGAGTGTCACGGTGGTCCGGCGCTCGTTGGGGACCTCGATGCCGATGAGCGACTTGCCCGGGATCGGCGCCAGGACGCGGACCGTCTGCGCGGCGAGCGCGAGTGCGAGATCGTCGGACAGCGCCGTCACGCGGTTGACCTTGACGCCCTTGGCGATCTTGACCTCGAACAGCGTGACGGTCGGACCGGCCACCCAGGTCTCGACGCGTGCGGGTATGTCGAACGTGGCAAGCGTCGACTCGATGAGCTGGGCGGTGCTCCGCAGCTCCTTGTCGGTGGCGCGAGAACCCGAAGCGTTCGCCGGGGTCTGCTTGAGCATGGTGAGTGGCGGCAGGACGAAACCGTCGAGTTTGCGCGGCGCGACCGCGCGCGGGGTGGGGATCGTGCGACGCTCCGCCTCGGGGTCGCGGACCTGGCGAGCCGCCGGCTGCGGCGCCGGGTCGAACGGGGCGTCCGTGTCCAGGTCGGCCAGCGGCAGAGTCTTCGCGCCTGGGCGGATCGAGCGTCGGGGGGCGGCTTCCTCGCGCGGAGGAGCCACCAGGTCGGCGACGATGCGGTAGGCATCGGCGAGCTTCGTGCCCGTGGCAAGGACGAGCCCGATCGCGAGCGCACCAGCGAGCACGACGTAGGCGATGACCTGTCCGAGGACCGCGCCCAGTGCGAAGGCGATCCCGCCGCCGATGTATCCGCCCCGGGCAACGAGCGTCCCAGAGGCCCAGAACGCCTCGCCTCGAGGCACGGAGAGCGCGATCATGGCGATGATGGACAGGAACGAGATCGACAGGCCCGCGCCGATGCGCAACTCGTCGTACTCGAAGCGCTCGAAGAAGAACGAGACGGCCCAGAGCAAGACGAAGAGCGCCACGACGTAACGCCCGACGCCGAGGAGTTGGCCCAGCGCACCGGCCACGATACCGGGCAACCACGCCTGCTCGGGCGAGAGCACCGCTATCACGAGCGCGATGGCGACGACCGTGAGCACGATCCCGTAGATGTCCGAACGGATGCCCGCACCGGACGCCGCAGGCGCCTGAGACTTACGGGATGGTGAAGGCCCGCGGGACGCTGTCCCCTTCGAGCCGTTCGTGCGACGTCTGTTGTTGGTCACGTACTGCTCCGTCGTAGTGCTGCTGCGACCGGCAAGGCGTCCGACTTCAGCGAGCGATGGTCCCCCACACGATGACCGCCACGCCCACGACAGCAGTATAGACCGAGAACAGCCACAACGTACGGCGCTTGACCACGGCGAGCAACGCGGCGATGGCGAAGTAGCCCACGATGCCCGCGGCCAGGAATCCGACCGCGGACGGGACCAGCTTCGGCATCGGCGCGGCGCCGGCGACGATATCCTTGGCCTCGAGCAGGTTGGCGGCTGCGATGATCGGGATGCCGAGCAGGAAAGCGAAGCGCGCCGCCGCCTCGCGGGTGAGGCCGCACAGCATCCCACCCGCGATCGTCATGCCCGATCGCGAGACGCCAGGCAGCGTCGCAAGCGCCTGCGCGACGGCGACCCCGACGGCGCGGGCCGGGCCCAGCTCCGATGGCTCCAGCCGCTCTACCCGCCGTGAGAGCAGCTCGGCCGCGGCCAGGGCGGCGGCCGTGACGAGGAAGCCCGCGCCTATGGCGATGAGAGACGTGTTCGCATCCTCGACGACACCCTTCATGGCGAGGCCCAGCACGCCGGTGACACCGGTCCCGAGAACGATGAGCCACACGATCCTGCGCTCGGGGGTGCCCTTCCCCGCCGGGGCGAGGCTGCGCAGCAGCTCGAGGATTTCGCCGCGGAAGTAGACCACCATGGCGATGAGGGTGGCGAGGTGCAGGAAGACCTCGAACGTGAGGTCGGGGGAGCCGCCGAAGAGCCGATACGTAACGGCCAGATGCCCGTCGGAGGACACCGGAAGGAACTCGGTGAGTCCCTGGACGACGCCGAGGACGAGCGCTTGCAGGAGCGGCACGCTAGACCTCCATGACGATCGGGATGATCATCGGACGTCTGCGGGCGCGCTCCCAGATGTACTGCGAGACCGCCTCGCGCACCGCATGCTGGATGACACCAGGGTCGGTCGCGCCCTCCCGCTGGGTGCGCGCGAGAACCTTGATGATGCGGGCCTTGGCGCCCTCGAGGACCTCGTCGCTGTCGCTGCCAAGCACCATGCCGCGCGTGACGAGCTCCACGTCACCGGCGAGCTTGCCGGTCTGCGTGTCGATGGCGATGACGACCGTGGCCACGCCGTCGTTGGACAGCTGCTGTCGATGGCGGAGCACGGCGTCGCCGACGTCGCCCACCGAAAGGCCGTCCACGTACACGACACCGGACTCGACATGCTCGGAGATGCGCGCGCCCTTCTCGCCTATCTCGAGGCACTGGCCGTTCTCGAGGATGAACGTATCCTGCGGCGCGACCCCGACCTCGCACGCCAGGCGGGCGTGCGAGTAGAGATGACGCGTCTCGCCGTGGATGGGCATGAAGTAGCGCGGCTTGGCCATCTGGAGCATGAGCTTGAGCTCCTCGGTGGCCGCATGGCCGGAAACGTGCACGTCGGCAACGCCGCGGTAGTGGACCTTCGCGCCAGCCTTGAAAAGCCGGTTGATGACGCGGCTGACAGCCTTCTCGTTGCCCGGGACCGGCGAGGCGGAGATGACGACGGTGTCGCCTCGTTCGATCGACACGGTGCGGTGCTCTCCGTTGGCCATGCGTGCGAGCGCGGACAGCGGCTCACCCTGACTGCCGGTGGACAGGATGACGATCTTGTCGGCCGGCAAGTCGCCCGCCTGATACGCATCGACGATGTTCTTCTCGTCGATGTGGAGGTAGCCCAACTCACGGGCAATCTTCGTGTTGTTGATCATGGAGCGGCCGGTCACGACGACCTTGCGACCGGCGCCCACCGCGGCGTCACAGACCTGCTGGACGCGGTGGATGTGGCTGGAGAACGACGCGACGATCACGCGCTGAGGCGCCTCGGAGATGAGGCGGCGCAGCGTGGCGCCCACGATGGCCTCGGGCCGCGTGTAGCCGATCTTCTCCGCGCCGGTGGAGTCTGACATCAGTAGCATGACGCCGTCACGGCCGGCCTTCGAGAGCGCGGCGTAGTCCGCGGCCTGCCCGTCGATGGGCGTCTGGTCGAACTTGAAGTCGCCGGTGTGGAGCACGTTGCCGACCGGTGTGCGGATGAGGAGCGCGAGGGCGTCGGGGATCGAGTGGTTGACACGGATGAAGTCGAACCCGAACACGCCGAGCGAGACGTGCATGCCGGGCTTGACCTCGCGCAGCTTGGCCTTGAGGAGCTTGTGCTCGTCGAGCTTCACCTTGATGAGGCCGCACGTGAGCTTGGAGCCGAGCACCGGGACCGGGACGTTGAGGTCGCGGAGCAGGTACGGCAGCGAGCCGGTGTGGTCTTCGTGGCCGTGCGTGATGACGATGCCGCGCAACTTGTGCGCTCGCTCCAGCACGTAGGTGTAATCGGGCAGAACGAGGTCGACGCCGGGCAGTTCGACGTCGGGGAACATCAGTCCCGCGTCCACGAGCACCATGTCGTCTCCGTATTCGAAGACGGTCATGTTCTTGCCGATCTCGTCGAGCCCGCCGAGCGGGATGATGCGGAGACGCGGTGGCTTCTTGGCTGTCATGTTCACTTCTTATCAGTCAGGCGGACCGCGGGTGCGGCGCCGCGCTCAAAGGGTCTACTGCAGGTCGAGGTGTGCGAGCACGCGACCGAGCTCGGCGGACTGCTCCGCCGTCGGAGGCACGAGCGGCAGGCGGCACATCCCCACCGGGAAGCCGGTCTGCGACAGCGCGTCCTTGACCATGATGGGGTTGGCGGTCATGAACAGCGCTTTGAAGAGCGGAAGCATGCGAAGGTGCAGGGACAGCGCGCGCGTGTGGTCGCCCGAGGCCTGCGCCTCGACCATCTCGCGCATCTGCGGTCCTGCCACGTGGCTGGCCACCGAGATCACACCGGTGCCACCCAGGCCCATCATCGGCAAGGTCATCTCGTCGTCGCCTGAGAGGACCTCGAAGCCCTCCGGTGACCCGTTGATGATGGCCGCGATCTGGTCGAGCTTACCCGAGGCCTCCTTGACCGCGACGATGTTGGGCACATCGTTGGCAAGGCGGAGCGTGGTCTGCGCCTCCATGTTCACGACGCAGCGGCCCGGGATGTTGTAGAGGATCACGGGCACGTCGACCGCCTCGGCGATGGCGCGGAAGTGGCGGTACATGCCCTCCTGTGGCGGCTTGTTGTAGTACGGAACGACGGCCATGATCCCGTCGACGCCCAGCGCGGTGACCTTGCGGGCGAACTCCACGGAGTCCTCGGTGCAGTTGTCTCCCGCGTTGGCGATGACCGGAGCGCGTCCGTCGACGGCCTCCAGAACGGCGCGGAAGAGCTCCATCTTCTGGTCGTAGAAGACCGTCGGGCTCTCCCCTGTCGTGCCGCACACGACGATCGCCTCGGTGCCCGAGTCCAGCAGGCGCAACGCCAGCTCCTGCGCGCGGGGCAGGTCGAGTTCAAGGTCCGCCGTGAAGGGCGTGACCATGGCGGTCATGAGTCTGCCGAAACGAGGCTCAGCCATCGTGAGTGCTCCTGATCGAAGTCGCCGCGCGGCGGCGGCGATCCATCCGTTCATCTACCTGCCGTATTGTGCCACACAGGGCCGACATCGAACCGTGAGGCGTCACGCAGACGTTGCGGTCCTACGACCCGAGTCCGAACCCCTCGTGCAGCGCGTCGACCGCCGTGTCGGCGTCCGCGCTCGAGACGAGCACGGAGATGGTCGTGTGGCTGTCCGCGGTCTGTAGCACGTCGACGCCCGCCGCGGCGAGGTGCTCCGCCATCGTGGCCATGACACCGGGCACGCCGTGCATCGCAGCCCCTACGAGCGTCACCTTCGCCAGGGAGGGTGTGACCTCGTACGGCAGGGCAAGTGCCGTCAGTGTGGCGCAGGCGGCCTCCAACGAACCTTGCGCGACCGTGAACAGCAACGTCTCCCCCGCCGGCGTGAACATGTCGAGCGAGACGCCTGCATCGGCCATGGCGCGGTAGACGCGCGTCTGGCTGTTCATGTGACCGTCGGCTCCTTCGTCGGCCTGAAGCGACACTCGGAGGCGGGCGATACCTCCGGCGCACGTCACAGCGGTCCCCACCGTGGACGGCGTATACGAGGCGATGTCGGCGACGAGCGTGCCGGGGTGGTCGGTATAGGTGTTGCGGACGCGCACGGACAGCCCACTCGCGAGCGCGAGCTCGGCCGCGGGTGTGTGCACGATGCGCGCGCCCGCGCGGGCCATCTGGAAGAGCTCGTCCGCGCGGATCACGTCGAGCACCTCCGCGCCGTCGCAGGTGCGTGGGTCCGCGGACATGACGCCGTCGACGTCGGTGTAGATCTCCACGGCTTCCGCCCCGAGCGCCACGCCGAGCGCGCACGCGGTGGTGTCGCTGCCGCCTCGGCCCAGCGTGGTGGTGCTGCCGTCCGCTGCCATCCCCTGGAACCCGGCGACGACCGGGACGGCGCCGTCGGCCAACGCGCGCTGGAGCGGACCCGGATGGACATCGGTGATGCTCGCGTCGCCGTGGATGCCGTCGGTGCCGATTCCGGCCTCCGCGCCGGTGAAGGCTCGTGCGGTCACACCTGCAGCGCGCAGCTCGTGCGCGACGACGACAGCCGAGATGAGCTCCCCGCACGAGGCGAGCAGGTCGCGCTCACGCGGTTCGGTCGGCAGCCCGTCGACCAGCGAGAGCAAGGTGTCCGTGGCGTACGGCGCTCCGGCCCGGCCCATCGCCGAGACGACCACTACCGGTGCGCGGCCGAGCTCGGCCGCCTCGAGCACGCGTCGCGCGATCGCGGCGCGCCCTTCCGTCGTGGCGACCGACGTGCCGCCGAACTTCATGACGACGACGGGGCGAACCGCCGGGTCGATGGGGTCGCTCACAGGCCCATCAGCGCCTCGAGCCCGACGACCAGCCCGCTGCGCTTCCCCACCTCACGGACGGCGAGCACGACGCCGGGCATGAACGACGTGCGGTCGATCGAATCGTGGCGGATGGAGAGCGTCTGACCCTCGCCACCGAAGAGGACCTCCTGGTGCGCGACAAGGCCGGGCAGGCGCACGGAGTGCACGTGAACACCCTCGACGACAGCACCGCGCGCGCCTTCCTCCACTTCGGTGTCGCGGCCGGGCACGACGGGATCGGCCGCGCGTGCGCCGCTGATCAGCTGCGCGGTGCGCATGGCGGTGCCGGAGGGTGCGTCCAGCTTGCGGTCGTGATGCAGCTCGATGATCTCGACGTGCGGCATGAAGCGGGCGGCCTCGGTCGCGAATCGCATCATGAGCACGGCGCCCACAGCGAAGTTCGGCGCGATGAAGAGACACGAGTCGGACGGCGTCTCCGCCATCACCTCGCGCCAGCGGCCCTCCGAGACGCCGGTCGTGCCGACGACGCAGTGGACGCCGGCAGCCAGCGCCGCGCGGACGTTGCCTTCGACGACGCTCGGCGCGGTGAAGTCAACGAGCACACGCCCGGCGACGAGTGCCGGTTCGAGGTCGGTGCCGACCTTGATCGTGCCCTCGCTGCCGTCGAGTACGACGCCCTCCTCGCCAGGGTCGACCGCGGCGACTACACGCATGTCGTGCTCCGCGGACACGGCTCGAACGACCTCGCGGCCCATGCGGCCGGCGGACCCGGTGACGATGACGTCGATCATGAGTGCCACTCCCCTCCAGCAAGAGCGATCCCGCGCAGAACCTCGCGGGCGCGCGTGTCTACGCAAGTCTAGTCCAGCAGGTGGGCGACCGCTTCCTTCTCGAACGGAGCCACCATCGCAAGCACGCGCGGTCCGGCGATCGTGGAAGCCGCCACACGCGTGAGGTCGGCCTGCTCCACGGCGTCGATGCGTTCCACGAGCTCGTCGAGCGTGAGAAGCTCGCCGCTCGTGACCTCGCTCTTGCCGAGGCGCGACATCCGGGCGCTCGTGGACTCCATGCCGAGTACCAGGTTGCCCTTCATCGACTCCTTCGCGCGGAACAGCTCGTCCGGAGTGGCGCCGCCTTCGATGAAGCGCTCAACTTCGGACTTGATGAGGGCGACGACCTTCTCGGCGTTGTCGGGCCGCGTTCCGGCGTAGACGGTGAAATGCCCCGTGTCGAGGTACTGCGCGTGGTAGGAGCCGACCGCATAAGCCAGTCCGCGCTTCTCGCGGATCTCCTGGAACAGTCGCGACGACATCCCGCCGCCGATGATGGTGTCCATGACGCCCATGGCGAAGCGCTCCGGGTCGCGCGAGCGCAGGCCTGCACTGCCCCAGCAGATGTGCGCCTGCTCGGTGTCCTTGGTGACGATCTCGAAGCGAGGCGTGACCGTCGGGATCATCTCGCCGCGGTCGGTCCGCTCACTCTTCGGGACGACGAGTTCGCGGTTCACCTGCGCCACGAGTGCCGCATGGTCGATGTTGCCGGCCGCGGCCACGACGACGTTGCCACTGCCGTAGCGCCGGGCCGTGTAGGCGAACACATCGGCGGGCATGAAGGCGCCGACCGTGGACGGCGTGCCCAGGACCGGGCGGCCGATCGGGTGACTCGGGAAGAGCGTGGATGCGAAGAGGTCATGCACCATATCGTCGGGCTGGTCCTCGGAGCGTGAGATCTCCTCAAGCACGACCTCGCGCTCGGACAGGACGGCGGGCTCCTCCATCAGCGAGTGGGACACCATGTCGGCCAGGATGGAGAACGCCTCGACGGCGTGCTGGTCGATGACCTGGCAGTAGTAGGTCGTGTACTCCTTGTCCGTGCCGGCGTTGAATCGAGCGCCTATCCGATCGAACGCCTCGGAGATCTCGGCGGCGCTTCGGCTGGGCGTGCCCTTGAACATCATGTGCTCGACGAAGTGGGAGACGCCCGCTTCCCCGGGGAGCTCGTCGCGGCTGCCGGCCGCGACCCAGATCCCGATGGCTGCGGAGCGAAAGCCCGCCATGCGTTCGGTGATGACGGTGACGCCGCCCGGCGTCACGGACCTCTCGTAGAACATGCGCGCCTTCTTCCAGCCTCGTGTGGATGCGTATCGGTAGTGCCGCGAAGTGATCCGGCCCGACGAGGACACCCGCGAATACGGACGCCTCGCCGGGCCGGAGCGCAGCTGCTTGAGTGGTGCGGTGGTGCTAGTGGCGCCGGCGCGGTCCGCCGCTACCACTGCCGGAGCGGTCACCGGGGCGCGGGCCACGGTCGCCGCTGGGACGATCGCCCTGCGGGCGGTCACCGGCGGGCTTGCCCGAGCTGGGCGGAGCGTCCGGCTTGTCGGTGCGGTCGAGGGACACCTTGCCGCGGTCGTCGATGTCGATGATCTCGACCTCGACGGCGTCGCCGACATTGAGGACGTCCTCGACCTTGTCCACGCGGCCCTTGGCGACCCGCGAGATGTGCAGCAGGCCGTCCTTGCCCGGGAACAGCTCGACGAACGCGCCGAACGCCTGGATGCCGACCACGCGGCCGGTGTACTTCTCGCCGATCTCCGGCTCCTTGGTGATCATCTGGATGCGGCGGACCGCTTCCTCGCCACCCTGGTCGCGGCTGGCGATGTAGATGGTGCCGTCGTCGTTGACGTCGATGTCGGCACCGGTGGCCTCGATGATCGAACGGATCATCTTGCCGCCCGGGCCGATGATGTCGCGGATCTTGTCGGTCGGGATCTTGATGGTGATGACGCGCGGCGCGAACTCAGACAGCTCGGCGCGCGGCTCGGCGATCTCCTCGAGCATCTTGGCGAGGATGAACGCGCGGCCTTCCTTCGCCTGCATGAGGGCACGGCGCAGGATGTCGACGGACAGGCCCTTGGCCTTGTTGTCCATCTGCATGGCGGTGATGCCGTTGGGCGTGCCGGCGACCTTGAAGTCCATGTCGCCGAGGAAGTCCTCGAGACCCTGGATGTCGGTCAGGATGGCGACCTTGTCGCCCTCCTTGATGAGTCCCATCGCGATGCCGGAGACCGGGGCCGCGATCGGCACGCCTGCGTCCATCAGCGCGAGGGTGGAGCCGCAGACGGAGCCCATGGAGCTGGAACCGTTGGACTCGAGCACCTCGGAGACGATGCGCAGGGTGTAGGGGAACTCCTCCTCGACCGGGATGACCGGGAAGAGCGCGCGCTCGGCCAGGGCGCCGTGACCGATGTCGCGGCGCTTCGGGCCACGCATGAAGCCCGTCTCGCCGGTGGAGAACGGCGGGAAGTTGTAGTGGTGGATGTAGCGCTTGCCCTCGGACACGTCGATCGTGTCGATGCGCTGCCACTCGGAGAGCATCCCCAGCGTCAGGACGGAGAGCACCTGCGTCTGGCCGCGGGTGAACAGGCCCGAACCGTGGGCGCGCGGCAGGTAGCCGGCGGCGTTGGAGATGGTGCGGACCTCGTCGAGCGCACGGCCGTCGGCGCGCTCGCCCTCGTCGAGGACCATGGCGCGCATGGTCTTCTTCTCGAGCTGCTTGAGCGATGCCTTGATGTCCTTGCCGGATGCGGCGAGCTCCTCGGGCGAATACGTCGCGAGGATCTCGTCCTTGACGGCCTGGACCGCACCCATGCGGGCGTGCTTGTCCGAGTTGTGCAGCGCGGTCTTCATCTTGTCGGCACCGGCGGCGAAGATCGAATCCTTCAGCGCGGGGTCGATGACCTGGAGAGCGACCTCCATCGGGGTGATCTCGAGCTTGGCGAGGAAACGCTCCTGCACCTCGCAGAACTTGCCGATGGCCTCCTGCGCGAACATGAGGGCGGCGAGCATGTCCTCTTCGGTGACTTCACGGGCGCCGGCCTCGAGCATGTAGACGGCGTCCTTGCTGCCCGCGACGACGAGATCGAGATCGGACGCCTCGGCCTCTTCGAAGGACGGGTTGACGAGGAACTCACCGTTCTCATCGCGGCAGACACGCACGCCGGCGAGCGGGCCCTCGAACGGGATACCGGCAGCCAGAAGAGCGCTGGAGGCACCCATGATGGAGATGACGTCGGGCTGGTTGATCTGGTCGGCCGAGAGCACCGTTGCGATGACCTGGACCTCGTTGCGGAACCCGTCGGCGAACGACGAGCGGATCGGGCGGTCGATCATGCGCGCGGTCAGTGTGGCCTTCTCGGACGGCCGGCTCTCACGCTTGATGAATCCGCCGGGCAGCTTGCCCGCGGCGTACATGCGCTCCTCGAAGTCCACGGTCAGCGGGAAGAAGTCCAGATCCTTCGGGTTCTTCGATGCTGTGGCGGTGACGAGCACGATCGTATCGCCCTGACGGACGACCATCGCGCCGCCGGCCTGCTTGGCCAGCTCGCCGGTCTCCAGGGTGTAGCTCTTGCCGTACAGTTCGAACGTCTCGGTTACCTTTCCCATCCTCTTTAGCCTCTTCCTTCATATGCGCCCGGCCCTTGCCGGCGCGCGCCTCGGGGACGATCTCTATTCACGTCCCTCTATATGCTCGGAAGCGAGGGAGACTACTCCCCCGCTTCCGTACGCAAACCCATCAGTGTCGAGAAAGCCTAGCCACGCAGGCCCAGCTTGCTGACGATCGCACGGTAGCGCTCGATGTCGTTCTTCTTGATGTAGTTGAGCATCCGGCGGCGCTGGCCGACGAGCTTGAGCAGCCCACGGCGGCAGTGGTGGTCGTGCTTGTGGGTGCGCAGGTGCTCGGTGAGGTCGGAGATGCGCTTGGAGAGCAGCGCGACCTGGACTTCGGGCGATCCGGTGTCGGTGTCGTGCTTCTTGTGCTCACCGATGATCTCAGTCTTGACGTCCTTCTCAAGCGGCATAGCAGTTCCACCCTTCAAGTACCTTGTGTGTCGCCTCCGTCCGAGAGCGCGCCGGTGGGGGCGGCACTCCAAGTACGGGGCCTGTCTGTAGAGCCGGTGTAGTGTAGCACACGGCGGGGACGATGGCATGAGCAGCTGGCAGCCTCAGGCGAACAGTTCGCCGGCGAGCTGCTCCATCATGCGGCGGACACGGTTGGCGGGATCGGCGCTCGCGGCCTTCGCGGCGTCGCCGCCGATGGCCGTGCGCTTCATGGCGGTGCCGTGAAGGGTCTCTGCCACGAGGTCGAGAAGGTACGTCGACTCCTGCGCACCGATCTGCATCCGTGAGCGCAGGCGGGCCCGTCCGACTGCGGCACACAGCGTCGGTGAAGGCTCGGAGTCGGTGACACCGATCGTGACGGCGTTGGGAACGCGGTAGCGCAGCATGCGCGGGACGTTCGTCTGGGATTCGGCGTACGCCATGGTCGCGACGTGGAGCCTCTCGAAGGTCGGTCCGTCTGCCTCGTCGGGAAGCTCGTGGATGGCGACGAAGTCGGTGAAGGGCAGGAGCGGGCCCAGCCGATGACCCTGTCGCGTGGCGAAGAGCTGCGCCTTCATCGGCGGCGGCACAACGATGCGATAACCGCGCCTGGCGAGGCTCGTGGCGATCCGCCGCATGGCGTCTTTGGATACGAGTGTCGTCATAGGCACATACTCCCCCTTCGCGCTGGCTGCGACACGATGTCGGTCAGCGGCGCTCCCGAGCAAGATTGACGATGCGGACCACGGTCACGAAGAGACACGCCGCGAGAAGACCTGTCCAGCCACCGAACACGAACGCGAGAAGCCCCCCGATCAGCAGACCGAGTCGCCGGCGACGCTGCACTACAGCCCACCCCCGGAGAAGAGGCGGAACGCCACGGCGAGAGTGCAGACCACGGAGCACCCCACTGCGGTCCGGATCCAATACGTCCTGTTGTCGCGCGCTTCAGCCGTTTGCTGGAACAGCGGTCCGGCAAGGGCGCTGTACCACGAGTAGACGGCCACGAGAGCCGACAACGTGATCACCACTGCCACCCAGTCCATGGCTCCCCCATCGCCGTGCGACCGATCGTGGCTACGTCAAGCGTTGTGCTGGAGCAGTCTGTGTATCTCCGACCACATTCTGGCACAACGGAAGGCGGCCGACCGATCCTTCGAGCCTACTCCCCCACAATCCCCCGCACGCGATCCAGGTCCGCCGCGATCGCGTCCGCCAGCTCGTGCTCGCTGTCGAACGCCCGCTGGTCACGGAGCCGCTCCACGAACTCCACCGTCACGCTTCGGCCGTAGAGGTCGCCGTCGAAGTCGATGAGGTGCGCCTCGAAATCGGCGGTCGCACCGGGGAACGTCGGCGGGACCCCGACGGAGATGCCGGCCGCGTAGCGTGTCCCGTCCACGCTCACGCGACCCGCATAGACCCCGTCGGCCGGAACCGCGGCGAACGGTCCTACGGCCAGGTTCGCCGTGGGAGCCCCGAGGCTCGCTCCCGCGGCCCTGCCGTGCACGACATCGCCCTTCACGCGGTGCGGACGTCCCAGCAGTCTCGCTGCCCCGGCCACGTCGCCACTCGCCACCAGCCTCCGGACGCGCGTGGACGTGACCGGCGCTGCGTCGACGCTCACCAGGTCGTGCGCGATGACGGTGAAGTCGTGTTCGCGTCCGTAGCGCACCAGCGTGTCCACGTCGCCCTCCGCGCGGTGCCCGAAGCGGAAGTCGTAGCCCACCACGACACTCACCGGCCGCAGCGCGCCGAGCAGTACTCGGTCGAGGAACACCAGCGGCGCCATCGCCGCGACGGATGAGTCGAACGGGATGACGAGGATGGCATCCGGTCCCAGTTCGGCCAGGTACGTGAGTTTGTCCTCGAGGTCGAGCAGCTGCGGTGCGGCGCTGGCGGGGCTCACCACCTGGTCAGGATCGCGATCGAAGGTGAGCACGACCGACGCGCACTCCTCGGCTGCGGCGATGCGGACCGCGTCGCGCACGAGCGCCTGGTGTCCGACGTGCACACCATCGAACACCCCCACCGCGGCGCACGCGGGGCCCAGTGAGGCCATGTCGGGCGTCCACAGCACGGTGCGGCCCATCTTAAGCGGTCCCTCCGACGATCGAGACGGGCACGAGCGCACCGCCGACGATAGTGTAGACGCCGTGGAACGCGCCGTCGGCCAGTACCGACGCAAGCGCACCCTCGGGAAGGTCGCTGAAGCGGCCGGTGTCGAGTGAGCGTCCGTTCGCCACCTCGGCAAGCGACGCCTCCACCACGGGAAGCCCCAGTGCGGCCACCACGTCGGTGAACAGCGCGGCGATGTGGCCTTCGGCCGATGCCGCGACGATGTCGTCGAGGTCGCTCGCCTCGTCGAGCGTGAGGAGCCCCGCCGCTGTCCGCCGAAGCGCACCCAGATGCGCGAAGGTCTCGCACGCGAGCCCGAGGTCGCGGGCGAGTGCGCGCACGTACGTGCCCTTGGACACTCGGAAGCGCACGTCCCACGTGCGGGCGTCCGCGTCGATCCGAAGCAGTTCGGCGGCATCGACCGTGATCGCGCGAGGGGCGAGCTCGAGGGTCTCCCCGGCTCTCGCCGCGCGGTGCGAGATGCGCCCTCCCACCTTGATGGCGGAGTACGCAGGCGGAGCTTGCATGGAGTCGCCCAGCAGCGCGTCGAGGGCGGTCTGCGCCGCATGCGGGTCCAGCACAGCGTCCGGCACCGCGGCTGCGTCCACGACCTCTCCCTCGGCATCGTCGGTGTCGGTGGATGTGCCGAACGCGATCCGCGCCTCGTAGGTCTTGCGCGCGCCGGAAAGGTACGGCTCGAGGCGCGTATAGGAGCCGATGAGGACCACCAGCAGGCCGGTCGCAAGGGGGTCGAGCGTACCGGCGTGGCCGACGCGACCCTCACCCGTGGCGCGGCGCACCTGGTCCACCACGTCGTGACTCGTCATGCCCGCGGGCTTGTCGACAGGCAGGACGCCACGGAGTGTGGTGGCGCCTCTGCGGCTGCTCATCGCGAAGAGCCGCCCGGCAGCAGCGGCAGGACGGCCATGAGCGCGTCGTCCAGGCCACCCGCCACCGTGGCGCCGGATGCGGCGTGGTGTCCCCCGCCGCCGAGCGCTCGCGCAGCAGCACCCACGTCGAAGCCCGCCTTCGCCCGAAGGCTGACGCGCGTGGAGCCGGTGTCCGGCTTGAACAGGGCGACCGCCTCGACGTCGCCGACCGTGCGGACCATGTCGACCAAGTCCTCGGTCTCCTCGGGAAGCGTGCCCGTGGTGGCAAGATCGTCGTCCGTGATCCAGGTGTACGCCACCCTGCCGGCGTTGGCATGGGTGATGCGCGAGAGCGTGACGCCGAGAAGCCGCAAGTAGGAGGCCGATCGCGCCTCGTAGACCGCGGAATACGCGTGGTAGGCATCCACGCCGGCGTCTACCATCTCCGCAGCGACACGCAGGACGTTCGCATCGGTGTTGCCGTACGAGAAGCGTCCGGTGTCGGTCATGATGGCCACGTAGAGGCAGGTCGCGACGTCGCGCGCCGCCTTCACACCCAGATCCGGCAGCATTCGCCAGATGATCTGGCCGGAGGCGGCGGCTGCTGCGTCGACCACGTTGATGTGGCCGTAGCCGGTGTTGTCCGGGTGATGGTCGACCACCACGACTGCGCCGGCCGAACGCGCCAGGGCTTCCGCGTCACCGAGCCTGCTCCAATTCGGGCAGTCGAGGGCCAGGAAGACGTCCGGCGCGGCCAGCTCGTCCACCGTGCGGTAGAGGTCGTGGCCGGGCAGGAACGCGTAGGTCGCCGGCGCGGTGCGGCCGTCGGCGAGCGTGGGCACCGCTTCGATCCCCAGCGAGCGCAGTGCGAGTACGGCACCGAGTGTGGCGCCCACCGCGTCGCCGTCCGGGTGCACGTGCGCGCATACGACGACGGTGCCCGCACTCGTGAGAGCGCGGGCAGCATCGGTCAGCGTTGAGATGTGGTCACTCATCGGTCGCGGCATCGTCGCCGTCGTCCTCACGGTCGACCGGCCCGCGACCCGCCTCGATCTCGGCCATGATGACCGCCGTGATGCGCTCGGCGTTGTCCACGGACGGGTCGATCGCGAAGTGCAGGTCGGGCACGTACTTCATGCGAAGCGCCTTACCCAGGGCTATCCGGAGACGACCCTTCGCCGACTGCAACCCTGCGAGCGTCTCAGCGTAGCGCTCGGCGCTCCGCGCGATGACGAACACGTTCGCGTGCCGGTTGTCCGAAGACATCGCCACACCCGTGACCGTGACGAATTCGACCCGTGGGTCCTTCACGTCCTCGATCAGGGTGCGCGCGACGACCTCTCGGACCTTCTCGCCGGTCACGCGGGAACGCGGGTAGGTCTTCATGTCCCCTACTCCTCCCGGGCGACCTCGACCTTCCTGTAGGCCTCGATGAGGTCGCCCTCTTTGAGGTCCTGGAAGTTCTCGATGCCGATGCCGCACTCGTAGCCGGCTTTGACGGTCTTGGCGTCGTCCTTGAAGCGGCGTAGTGAGTGGAGCTTGCCGTCGAGGATGATCGTGCCCTCGCGGACCACGCGGACCAGGTCGTCGCGGGTGATCTCGCCCTCTTGGACGTAGCAGCCTGCGATGACGCCGATCTTCGGCACGCGGAACAGCTCGCGGACCTCGACGAGAGCGGTGTCCTGCTCTTCGACCGTGGGCTTGAGCATGCCTATGCGCGCGGCGTTGATGTCCTCGATGATCTTGTAGATGACGCGGTAGAGCCGCATGTCGACGCGCGTCTGCTCGGCGAGGGCCTTCGCCTTGGGCTCCGGGCGGACGTTGAAGCCGATGATGATGAGGTCGGACGCGTCGGCCAGCATGACGTCGGTCTCGGTGATGGCTCCGACGCCGCTGTGGAGCACGTTGATGCGGACCTCGGTCTGGTTGAGCTTGGCCAGCGAGTCCTTGAGGGCCTCGATCGAACCCTGCGTGTCGGCCTTCACCACCAAGTTGAGGTCCTGGATGCCGTCCTGGATCCTCCCGAAGAGGTCCTCCAACGTCATGTGGTCCTTGGTCGGCAGCTGCTCGGAGAGGCGGCGCTTCAAGTCGCGCTCCTCGGCGATCTGGCGGGCTGCGCGATCGTCGGCCACGACCTTGAAGTCGTCACCGGCGGCCGAGACGGTGCTGAGTCCGAGGACCTCGACCGGGCTGGCCGGCAGAGCCTCGTGGACGTGCTTGCCGCGCGAGTCGATCAGCGCGCGGACGCGGCCGTGTGCCGTACCGGCGACGACAGCGTCGCCGATCTTGAGCGTGCCGCGCTGCACGAGCACCGTGGCGACCGGACCGCGACCGCGGTCCAGCTTCGTCTCGACGACGACGCCGCGCGCGGGTGCGTTCGGGTTGGCCTTGAGTTCGCCCACTTCAGCGACGAGCAGGATCATCTCGAGGAGCTCCTCGATGCCGAGGTGCTTCTTGGCCGACACGTCGACGAACGGCGTGTCACCGCCCCACTCCTCGGGGCTGAGTCCACGATCGGAGAGCTCCTTGCGGACGCGCTCCGGGTTCGCCCCGTCCTTGTCGATCTTGTTGACCGCCACAATGATCGGCACCTTCGCCGCACGGGCGTGGTCGAGCGCCTCGACGGTCTGCGGCATGACGGAGTCGTCGGCCGCCACGACGAGGATGGCGATGTCGGTCATGTTGGCGCCGCGGGCACGCATGGCGGTGAACGCCTCGTGGCCGGGGGTGTCGATGAAGGTGATCTGCTTGCCGTTCTTCTTCACGACGGACGCACCGATGTGCTGGGTGATACCGCCGGCCTCGGTCGCAGCGACGCCTGTGGAGCGGATGGCGTCGAGCAGGCTGGTCTTGCCGTGGTCGACGTGACCCATGACGGTGACGACCGGCGGGCGCTCAACGAGGTCCGCGGGGTCGTCGACGATGATCTCTTCGAGCTCCGCGCCCGGAGCCATGACCTCGACGAGCAGGCCGTACTCCTCGCCGAGCTTGTCGAGCATCGCCGTGGCGAGCGGCTGATTCACCGTGTAGGCGTTGCCCATGAGGAAGAGCTTCTTGACCACGTCGTTGGGGGTCATGCCGATGGCTTCGGCGAACTCGCCCACGGTGGATCCCTCGGCGATGGTCAGCACGCCGTCGACCACGGGCTGAGCGACGATCGGCTGCTTGACGCCGATGACCGACTCGGTGACCTCGTGGCGACCGGACGGCTTCTTGCCCTTCTTGCCCTTCTTGGCGCCGTCGGCGGCCACCTGTGCGGCTGCCTCGACGATGAGGTCGCGTGCCTTCTTGGCGGTCTCCTCGGCTTCGGCCGCCATGCGCTTGTAGCGCTCGCGCTCCTCGGCCTCCTGCTTGGCCTCGGCCTCCTTGCGGCGGGCCTCATCCTCGGCGTGGGTCTTCTCGGCCTCTTTCGCGGCGAGCTTCTCCGCTTCCTTGCGAGCCTTGTCGGCCGCGGCCTCGGCCTTGCGAGCGGCCTCCTCCGTGGCGGCGCGCGCCTCTTCCTCCGCGTTGCGTGCCGCATCCTCCGCGGCACGACGCTCGGCCTCGGCCTTCGCGGCGGCAGCCTCCTCGGCGGCACGCTTCTTGGCCTCCTCGGCCTCGCGCTTGTTCCG
>JAUSBS010000042.1 GCA_030651905.1 Coriobacteriia bacterium | reverse complement strand
GCGGTCATCGCAGCCACCACGCGCAACCCCGAGGCAGCCGGGGCGGTCTACCCGTTCCCGCTCATCGAGGACGGCGATTTCGACATCCCTAACGCGTTCCTGACGTCCGAGGCCGCCACGGCGCTCCTCGCGCTCGCTGGCGCTCCCGTGCGCGTGCGGGTGGACTCCCGCCGCATCCCGGCAACCGGGCGCCACCTCGTAGCGCGCAAGCCCGGCACCGGGAGTGGCCGCATCGTCGTTTTCGCCCACATCGACGGGCGCAAGGGCATCCCCGCGGCGCTCGACAACGCGTCCGGTGCCGCGAGCCTGCTCGTACTTGCCGGGCTTCTCGAGCACCACGTCGGCCCCCATACGATCGAGATAGTCCCGCTCAACGGCGAGGACTACTACGGCGCGAACGGCCAGAACATCTGGATGCGCGACAATCGCGACCGGCTCGGCGAGATCGTGCTCGGTATGAACGCGGACGACTCGGGCCACGTCGGTCACGGCACCTACGTGTCGTTCTACGGCTGCCCGCCTGAGACGGACGCGCTCGTGCGGGGGCTGTTCGATCGCTACCCGGGCTTCGGCGAGGGGCCGCAGTGGCCGCAGGGCGACCATTCGCTCTTCGCGTTCAACGGGGTGCCGGCCATCGCTTTCACGGCCGAAGACTTCATGGAGACGTTCCACACCATCACCCACACGCTCAACGACCAACCCGAGCTCGTGGATCCGGCCATCGTGGCCGATGTCGCGCGATTCATGGCCGATGTGATCGCGGGACTGAGCGCGTCCTCCTGACGCGACCCTGTGCGACAATGCACGCGTAGCGCCGCCGAGACCACCCGGGAGTAGCCGAGCATGCCCGATCGCGACGACGAAATGCCCATCTCCTACCGCGACGCCGGCGTCGATATCGACGAGGGCGCTCGTGCGGTGGAGTCGATCCGCGACGCGGTGCGTTCGACGTATCGGCCCGAGGTCATCGGTGACATCGGCGGCTTCGGCGGGATGTTCTCGGCCGCCGCATTCAAGGGCATGGCCGATCCTGTCATGGTCTCCGGCACCGACGGCGTGGGCACGAAGCTCAAGCTCGCTCAACTCCTCGACCGCCACGACACCGTCGGTGTCGACCTTGTGGCGATGTGCGTCAACGACATCCTCGTGACCGGAGCCGAGCCGCTCTTCTTCCTCGACTACGTCGCCGTGGGCAAGCTCGATTCCTCGCGCATGTCCCGCATCGTCGGCGGTATCGCCGACGGGTGTCGCCAGGCCGGCTGTGCGCTCGTCGGTGGCGAGATGGCCGAACACCCCGGCACCATGGACCCGGACGACTACGACCTCTCCGGCTTCTGCGTGGGTGTCGTGGACCGGCCAAAGATGATCACAGGCGAGACCATCGCGCCGGGCGATGTCGTCCTCGGTCTCGCATCGAGCGGCGTGCACAGCAATGGCTTCTCGCTCATCCGTCGCGCGCTCGTGGACGGGCGTCAGGGCGAGCTCGACCTGCCCCGTGTGGATCTGGGCGGTGCGTCTCTGGCCGATGTGCTCCTCACGCCGACGCGCATCTACGTGGGCTCCGTGCTCGGCGCGCTGCGCGCCGGCGCGCGCATCAAGGGCATGGCGCACATCACCGGCGGCGGCATCACCGAGAACCTGAACCGCTGTCTGCCGAAGGGCGTGGACGCCGTCGTGGCGCGCGGGTCGTGGAAGCAGGCGCGCATCTTCGGGCTGATCGCCGAGGCTGCCCGCCTCGACGAGGACGAGATGCTCAAGACCTTCAACATGGGCATCGGACTCGGTCTCGTGGTGGGGGCGAAAGACGCGGCCGGCATCGCCGTGACGCTGCGAGAGGCCGGCGAGACCGTCTTCGAGATAGGCTCGATCGAGCCCGGGAGCGGCGCCGTCCGCTACGCGTAGCCGCGCGCTGGCCGCTACTTCTGGACGACGACCTTCGTGCCGTTCGGCGCCCACGTGTAGATGAAGTCTGCCTTCTCGTGTGCGAGCCGGACGCAGCCGTGCGAGATCGGCTTGCCGAGCCCACCGACCTCGTTGCCTTCGCGGTCGATCGGGATCGAGTGGAAGCCGATGTTGCCGAGCCCTCCCGTGTCCGCCTTCGTGAAGATCACGAAGTGGTAGAAGCGCGAGCTGTCGTACGTGCTCATGGACTGCGCCTTGCGTGACGTCACCTTGTAGGTCCCGACCCGGGGGTAGAGCTCACCGGACGCGCACTGGAAGCGATCGACCGGCGTGCCGTCGGCTTCGTAGAGGGTCACCATCTGGTCGCTCTTGTCCACGAGGATCGTCTTGATGCCGGGCGCGGGGATGAGCGGCGGGGTCGGCGGCTCCTTCGGCTTGGCGAGCTCGACCGCGTAGGCGGCGAAGCGCTCGACAGCGGCTGCAGGCGGCGGTGTGGCTTTCGCGGGTCGCGAGACGGCACTCGCGCCGAGCTCCTTGAGCGAGACCGGTGCGGCGGGTGCTCTGGGCGCGAGGGTCCAGGCAGACGCCACGACGGCGATCAGCAGCAGCGTAGCGATGAGGACCGCCCGCTGCCTGCGCGCGCGCAGGCGGGCGCGCCGCGCCTGCTCGCGCCGCGCGGCGGACTGGTTTCGCGGTGTATGTGTGGTGCGCTCCATGCGCACGGACTATAGCCGGGGCGCTCGCGGCGCGCCAGCGCCCCGGCTGGGGTACGATTCGAATCAGCCGACCTCGCGTAGAGGCCACGGGCGACAGGCGATACCGAGGGGGACGTACACGTGCACGCGGAGGCGAAGAAGCTCCGGTTGGGAGTCCTCATCTCTGGAGGCGGCACCAACCTGCAGTCGATCCTCAACGCCATCGAACTCGGCGAGCTGGACGCGCAGGTGGCGGTCGTCATCAGCAACCGCGGAGACGCGTACGGGCTCGAACGTGCGCGGCTGGCCGGGGTCCCGGCCGTCTTCCTCGATCCGAAGGGCTACGCCACCCTCATCGACTACAACCATGCGCTGCGCGAGACGCTGGACGAGCACGGGGTCGAGGCCGTGATCATGGCCGGCTACATGCGACTGCTGGGCCGCGAGGTGCTCGAGGCGTTCCCGAGTCGGGTGCTCAACATCCACCCCGCACTGCTCCCGAGCTTCCCCGGCGCGTCCGGCGTCGCGGATGCGTGGAAGGCCGGCGTGAAGGTCACCGGTGTCACCGTCCACTTCGCCGACGAGAAGTTCGACGAAGGCCCGATCATCGCGCAGGAAGTCGTTCGCATCGAAGAGGACGACACGGTCGCGATGGTCGAGGCCAGGATCCACAGCGTCGAGCACCGCATCTACCCCGCGGCGATCCAGCTGCTGGCCCAGGACCGTATCCGCGTGGAGGGCCGGCGCGTGCGCGTGCTGCCAAGGGGGGACGCGTGACCACCCCGGTGCGGGCGCCCGGCGCGCCGCGACAGGCGTTGCGCGAGACGTGCCGGGCCGTGGCGGGCCGCATCCCGCTGTGGCCGTACCATCGCGCCCGCCTTGTGGCCGGCGGCTGCACGGGTGCCGTGCTCGAGCAGGTCGAGGAGGCGGCGCTGGCGGCCGCTGCGGAGTGGGAGGGTCCGAGATCGCCCCGCGTCCGCTTGAGTCTCACCGTCTCGAGCGACGGGGCGGTCGCAGTGGACGCGCGTCGTCGGCTGTCCTCGCTCGACGTCCCCGGAGGCCCCATCGCCGTGCGGGTCGACGTCGTCGATCAGCCTCCACTTCCCGCGGGTGCGGCCAAGCCGGCCGACCGCTCGTGGTGGGACGAGGCGCAGCGCCGCGCCGTCTTCGAAGGCGGACATCAGGCGATCATCGTCAGCCCTGACGGCCTCATCATCGATGGCGGTAGCGCGACGGTGTGGGTCGTCGAAGGCGCCACGATCGTCACTCCGCCCTCGCCGCCGGCCGTGGCCGGCGTCGCGCGCGCGTTCCTGATGCAGGCCGCGCCCGACACGCACCTGCACATCAAGGTCGAGCCGCTCTCGTGGGAGCGGTTCCTCGCCGCCGACGAGGCCTTTCTCACCAACGCGTTCGGCGCCGCCGTAGGCATCCGCGACCGCGGCGGCTTCTTCCTGCGCGCGGTCGAATCGATCTTCGACGAGATGTGGCGCCACTCGATCTGAGAAGTGCGTTCGCTCGCGTCGGCCTTTCGCTACAATGGCGCCACCGATGCGCCGGGCCGCATCGCGTCGCCTGGCGACCCGCCACCGCAAGGAGCCTCCTACATGGACCGCGTCACCATCCGTCGTGCGCTCGTATCGGTCACCGACAAGACGGGCGTGGTCGACTTCTGCCGCTCGCTTTCCGAGTTCGGCGTGGAGATCGTCTCGACGGGCGGCACCGCGAAGGCGCTGTCCGACGCCGGTGTCGCCGTTCGCCCCATCGACGACCTCACGGGCTTTCCCGAGATGATGGACGGCCGCGTGAAGACGCTGCATCCGCGCGTTCACGGAGGTCTGCTCGCGCGCCGCGACGTGGCTGAGCACATGGCGGCCGCCGAGGAGCACGGCATCGGGATGATCGACATGGTCGTGGTCAACCTCTACGCGTTCGAGGCCACCGTCGCGAAGGCGGGCGTCACGCTGGAAGACGCCGTCGAGAACATCGACATCGGCGGGCCCTCGATGCTGCGAAGTGCCGCGAAGAACTTCGAGTCGGTGACGGTGGTGACCGACCCGGCGACGTACGAGGCGGTCCTGGCCGAGATGCGCGCGAACGAGGGCGCGACGCTCTACGCGACCCGCAAGCGCATGGCTGTCGAGGTCTTCCGCACCACGAGCGCCTACGACAACGCCATCTTCACCTACCTCGCCCGCGAAGGCGGCGAGGCCGAGGCCTTCCCGGCCGACGTGCGCTTCTTCCTCGAGAAGGTCCAGGACCTGCGCTACGGCGAGAACCCGCACCAGGCCGCCGCGTTCTACCGGTTCGCGGACGCGCGTGAGCACACGCTCGCACGCGCACAGCAGCTGCACGGCAAGGAGCTGTCCTACAACAACATCCTCGACACCGACGCCGCGTGGACCGCCGTCCGCGAGTTCGCCGAGCCGGCGTGCGTCATCGTCAAGCACATGAACCCGTGCGGCAGTGCGATCGCCGCCGACGTCGTGGCCGCCTACGACAAGGCGTTCGCGTCCGACCCCATCTCGGCGTTCGGTGGCGTCATGTCCTTCAACCGGCCCGTCCCGCTCGGCGTGGCCGAGCACATCGCGGAGAACCAGCAGTTCGTCGAGGTCATGATCGCTCCGGACTTCGAGCCCGACGCGCTGGCGCTCCTGCAGGAGAAGAAGAACATCCGCCTGCTTCGCGCGGGTGGGGCCCGTGCCGTGGGCGGTCACTACGAGTCCCGCGCCGTCGAGGGCGGCATGCTCGTGCAGACTTCAGACGCAGTGGCCGAGGCTCCGGCGGGCTTCACGGTCCCGACGAAGCGCCAGCCCACCGCGGCCGAGATGGAACAGCTCCTGTTCGCATGGCGTGTGGCGAAGAGCGTGAAGAGCAACGCGATCCTGCTCGCGAAGGACTTCGCGTCCGTCGGCGTCGGCGCCGGCCAGATGAGCCGCGTCGACTCGGCGAAGATCGCGGTCGAGAAAGCCGGCGAGAAGGCGAGGGGCGCCGTGTGCGCGTCCGACGCGTTCATGCCGTTCGCGGACTCGCTCGAAGTCGTGGCGGCGGCGGGCGTGACGGCGGTCATCCAGCCTGGTGGCTCGGTGCGCGACGAGGAAGTCGTTGCGAAGGCCGATGCGCTCGGCGTGGCGATGGTCTTCACGGGGCACCGCCACTTCCGGCACTAGGCTTCAAGCCCGGCGCCTCAACCGAAACTCAACGTCTCCTTCCGCTCTCCGCAACCTCAAGCGAGCATCATCGCCGGTACAAAGGTTCATCGCCGTTGTGCGGTGGGCGGGGGTCGCGCAATCGTGCGACGGGCGTCTCGGATGGAGGTCACGACTCATGCGGAAATGGATCGTCGGACTGCTGGTGGCGATGATGGTGTTCGGCTCTGTCGCACCGGCTCTCGCGTCTGCGAAGAAGAGCAAGCGCGTCTTCGTGCAGCACCCGTACACCGCCAGGCAGAAGTACAAGGTCGGCGCAGACATCAAGACGTGGAGCTACGTCGCGCCGAAGACGAGCGACTTCACCTCGAAGACCGTCGAGATCCTCGTCTATGCGCGGACGGCACGTGGGTCCTGGGAGATCACGAAGACCGTCGAGGGCTCCCTCTACAACCGTGCTCGCTACAGGCACCGCACATTCTTCCGCGCGACGTTCTCGCTGGATAAGACCGGTCGCTACCGGATGCGTGCCAAGTACTCGTGGAAGGCCGTGGACGGCACGATGAAGTCGAAGCTGTCGAGCTACAAGTACTTCCGCGTCGTCAAGTAGCCTGCCGGGGCACGCGCGACGTGACGCAAGGGGCGGGCGCGAGTATGCGCCCGCCCTTTCGCGCGCCGGAAACCTTGCTATAATCCGTACCCGCGCGTCATGCGCGGGCCGTTAGCTCAGCTGGCAGAGCAGGGGACTTTTAATCCCAAGGTCGCAGGTTCGAAACCTGCACGGCCCACCACGCGCGACAGATCCGCCCCCATCGTCTAGTGGCCAAGGACTCCGCCCTTTCAAGGCGGCAACAGGGATTCGAATTCCCTTGGGGGCACCAACAATTCAGCAGCCCGGCTATTGCAGAATAGGCGGGCTGACCTGCGTGTATACGCGTGCAAGCCGAGCCGGTAGTCGGTGAGGGCTCATGCAAAATACAACCATTCAGCAACCAGGGCCCCGTTTACCCCCCCCTGCGTTCCGTCTCGTATTGCAGCGACCACAGAGCGCCACAAGGCCTGTTGACCACCCATGGGGTGGGGTATCGCACCCTCTTGGGGTCCCCCCGCCGTCAGGTAGTACATCATCCCCGGAGATACTGGGAGTCCTGAGAGATTCTGCCTCGGCGCGTCCCCGTGCTATCGTGACCGGGGGGAGTCAGGCTGGATCGGTGCGGAGCCAGCCGTGCAGCACCGTGGAGGGGGAGAACGTGGCCGATACGAGCACGTCTGATGGTTGGCATTCTGACCCACTCGGGCGCTACGATCAGCGCTACATGAAGTCAGGCGTGTGGACCAGCCAAGTCACGCGGGATGGCTTCATTCAAGAGGACCCCGTGCCCGGTGTGCAGGATGTGGGTGCAGGGACCGTCGCAGAGGCGTCCCCGCTGGCGGCAGATGCTGAGGCTCCGACCGCCCCACCCATCGGGCGCGCATGGCGCGTGTTCGCGTTTCTCCTGGCGGCACTGTTCGCGGCGTGGGCACTCATCTACGGCTTCAGCAGCGGTCTTGACGTCAGCGCCTTCGGTGTCTCGGCGCTCCTGCAGCCGCTCCTATGGGGCGCATTGGCCCTAGCAGCCGTGGCCGACTACCGTGCCCGCACATTCGCTCGTTGCGCAGCCTGCAAGTCGACCATGCGTGCCGATGCGTTGGTGTGTCCGCGGTGCGGCGGTTCGCAGGTCCCGGTCAGTCCAAGGCGCACTCACTCACTTGTCTACGCTGGCGTGACTGTCCTCGCCGGAGCTGCGCTCGGCGTGGCCATTCTGGTCGCAGGCGCGGCGCAGGGGGACTCTGCGCCAGCCGCCAAGTCGCAGGCCCCGACTCCCGCAGCGTCGAGCAAGACCGTCGATGTGATTGTCACCGACGGGACAAAGGACGCACCGCTGACCTACCTTGAGATCAAGACCGGCGGGAAGGAAGCCTGGCGCCCGCGGTTCACCTCACAGGGAACGGCGTCACTCTCGGTGCCCGATCTCCCAATCGGCACGCAGCTGCAAATCACGGTCTACCCGGACGGAAGCGAGATGGCTGGCAATCAGGTGGAGATATCTGTGCCGATTGACCAACCCAAGCAGCCATATAGCACCCCATCCGACAGTATCGACGTGCGCATCGACATCTCCGACTCCATCGTGATGATCCGCAGTGATTTCCTCGGCGTGATGGACACATGGGATCGGTACGCGTCTCCGGGAGAGTAGCCGCCCGCGCTAGCCATGTGGGGGGCGAGTCCTGCGCTGAACCGGCGTGACTTGTTCCACGCAGCAAAGTGGAACTATCTGCCATTTCTTACCAATGCAGTATGAATTACGTCTGCGCGGGTCGGAGCCTCGGACTCAGCGTGTGGACGATCCGCACATCGGACACAGCGAGACAGCGGTCGCCCGTCTCCTCCCGGCATTACTGTCGGTGTCGCCAGAACAGCGCTAGCACCCCCTATCGGTTCCTAGGAGGCGAGGTAGCGAGCGCCGCGAAGAACCCCCCCCGCTTGCTCGGGTGCGACCGACACAGGGTCCGAAACGGCCCCTTCCGCGATGAGGCCTTCTACTGCGCGGCTGCGTCGTGTGTGGTAGCCGGGCACAGGCCGGACAGCAGCCATTCATGAAGACTCTGCCGACTGAACCGCCAGTAGTGCCCTATCCGCACCGCGGGTATGTCCCCACGTCGCGCGAGTGTGTAGACGTAGTTGACGGTGAAGTGCATTAGCTCGGCTACGTCCTCTGCGGTCAGCACGTCGCCCTTGGCAAGCTCCATGGTTACTCCTCACATCCCTGCGTCCTACTTCGCGGCTCGCTTCGCTTCGACCATCGCCTCAAAGCCGTTCGCAAGGTCCTCGTCTTGCCCCGGCAGCATGTGCGAGTACAAGCGCAGGGTGGTTCCGACGTTCGCATGCCCGAGTCGGGTTGACACGACATGCGCTGGGTCCCCGCGCTTGAGTGAGAGGCTAGCGTGCGTGTGCCGCAGATCGTGGAAGCGCAAACCGTTGAAGCCGCATCCGTCCGCGATCTTCCCGAATTGCTGCGAGACGGTAGAGGGGCGCAAGGGCTCGCCTGTCGGTGACGAGAAGATGAGCCGATCCATGCGTGTAACGTCGGCCCTGCGTTGGGCCGCTAGCGCCTCGGACAACCGCCGTGCAGTCTCTGGGCCAATCCTGATCGGGCGTCTGCTGCGTCGGCTCTTGGGGGCCTTGAAGCCGTACCACGCGGCACCGGGGGACTTGCGAGACGTCTCGTACAGCGAGCGCTCCACGCGAACAATCGCCCGATCTGCGTCGAAGTCGTCAACGCGCAAGGCCAGCAATTCCCCGAGGCGTGCCCCGGTGTTCCCTGCAAGGTAGACGAGCAGCCCGAGGTTGGTCGCGTCGGCGGCATCGTACAGCGTCGCCAGCTGTGACTCGTCCAGAACGTGAATGTCGGCATCCTCGCCACGCTCGGGCATGGGGGGCATCGGGCTCGGGGCAATCGCATCGACGGCGGGGTTCGTCGGGATGAGCCGGTAGCGCTTCACCGCGTCGTCTAGAGCCATCTTCAAGGCAACGTGCCGATGGTGAATCGTCGTGGGGCTGTAGGGCGTCTCCGAGCGCTTTGACTTGGACGCGTCCTTGCCCTTGTGTGACCGCTTCGGGGTCTTGTCCTTGGGTTCGAACACAGAACGCGGTTCGGTGCCCCAACGGTGGTACAGGTCGCTCAGGTGTTCGGGCTTGAGATCACCAATCGGGACCTGCCCCAAGGCGGGAATGACGCTGCCACGCAGGAGGGACGCGTACCGCTCCCACGTCCTCGGCGTGACCTTAGCCATCTTCATGCCGGGGCGGTTGCCCTTGGCCTTGTCTCGCAGCCACGTTTCGAGGTACTCGCTGAGGGGCTGCTTGTCGGTGCCAATGGCCTTGCCCCCGAGCCTGTCGGCCATCATCTGGTCGCGCAACGCTGCCGCGTCCGTCTCGGTGCCGTGAACGTAGCGATACACGCGCTTGGGGGTGCCGTCGGGCTTCTTCCCGTCGCGTATTGCCACCCGGTAGTAGTCGTCGCCCATTCTCGTGACGTTGTTGCGTGACTCACCGATCTTGAGTGCTCCGCGCTTGGCCATCTGCAACCACCCCAATTACGCATTCGCGCAGGTCGTTGGCCGTTGTCAGTTAGTGTGCCCACAAAGGAATACTCCGACAGCATACAGCACAAAGGGCCTTGACACCAGAGCCCATAGAAACTACGCTGTTAGCGGTACGCGAGCGGTCTTCGTCGCGACTCGCACCTTGATAGATTCATAGATCGACAAGCCGAAGAGGACCCAATTACACGGGCGAAGATGGCCGAGCGAATCACTGGCCGAAGAGGACCCAATTACACGGGCGAAGACTGGCAGAGGCGTAATGCGCATGCAGTCGGGGCCCGATTCTGGAACCGCCCCGATGGGCGGTTCCTTTTGTTTCACCGACCTAAACGAATCGGCGCAAGCCGAGCAAGTGCAGGCCGCGAACGAGCACTGCCCAATCAGAGAGGAGTCGGGGCAGACCATGAAGTGCCGATCCGTTGGTTTGAAAGGAAATTGAGTGATCACAACCAAGCAAGACGAAGGCATGTTCTACGCAGAGCGTGAGCGTCGTGTGCGCGGAATCTCAAAGGCTGCGCTGGCGCGGGATATGGGAATCAACGAGGCCACGATCAATCGGCTACTCAAGGGGAAGCTGCCAATCAGCGGCTACTACCGCGACCGGTTCGCGGCTGCGCTTGGCATCTCGCCCGAGCAGGTGGACGTTCAGGTGCAGGTCGGTGAGTAGCACGCTCCTGGTCCTCGGACAGCGCTTCAGGCCGTTCGCCAGCATCGAGGACGTCGGAGCCATCTTCGGAGTAACCAAAGCGACAGCATACCGGCACGCGGACCGCGAAGGTTGGCCGCTGGTCGGAGGCAACGGGACGCACAAGAAGGTCAACCTGGCCGCTCTCTGTGAGCGGATTCACCTGTCCTACGAGATCGAAGTCGAAGACCGCGAGGTGACGGCATGACCCCGCGAGTCGAGGAGACGCAGCGCACGGACACGGACGAGCGACCCCTGCCGTGGTTCCGCGTCTACGCCGACATGATGACTACACCGGCACTTCGGAAGCTCCATGACTACCAGCTGCGTGTCTTCCTTGCGTGCATGTCGCTTGCCGCGCAGAGCCCTGCAGACGACCGGCTCGCGGGGTTCGTGACGATGAGTCCTTCAGGCGAGCCCTTGGACACGAGCTTCATCAAGGCCGAGGTGTGGACGGGCAGCGACGACGATCTACAAGCAGCGCTAGACGAGCTGATCAAGCGCAAGCTGCTCACGCAGCGCGAGGACGGGGCGTATCGCGTCGCCTTCCGCTGGTGTCAGTACGCGAGCGACAACAGCACCGAACGGTCCCGGAAGAGTCGAGGACGCAGCAAGCCGGAGAAGGTACATACCGCTCCCCTTTCCTTGTGCCCTTCACAGGACAGCACAGGAGAGCAGAGCAAAGCAAAGGGAAACGCTGCAGGCAACGTTGCACCGTGTCGCTGGTGCGGGGGATCGGGTCAGACCGATGGCCATGCCTGTCCCAGCTGCGACGGAACGGGGATGGAGGCCGCATGACCACCATCACCGCTGCAAACGATGTGCGGATCGCCGCTAGGTCCCGCGCGACCGCGAAGGGTTCGCTCACGCGCAGCAGGGCGATACGAGATCGCTGCCGCGAGTGTGCGGGCGACTCCTACCGCGACGTAACCGAGTGTGACGTGACCGCGTGTCCGCTCTGGCGCTTCAGGCTTGGGCGTGAGGTCAGGGTTGCGCCGGGTTCCCGGTACACCCGTGCCAAGGCGATTCGCCTTCATTGCGTGGAGTGCATGGGCGGACAGGCGTACCTGGTTCCGCAATGCGTGTCGCCCCTCTGCGCTCTGTTCGGGTTCCGCAATTGGGGGACCGTTCACGACCGACGCTAGCGGGCTACGTCGAGACGTCCCGGGGCTCACAACCTCGGGGCGTCTTTGCGTCTGCAGGGATGCGCATTCCAATACAACCAGTCAGCAACCAGACAGACGCTTTGCTCCACGATTCCAGGCGATACTCCATGACACCGGCTGAGCCTTCTACCAGCCCGAATATGAGACAGCTTGAGACAGGGCCAGACTTGGCAATACCTAGTGCATGGGATTCGAATTCCCTTGGGGGCACCACCAACACCACACAGAGAGCCGCCCGCATCCTGCGGGCGGCTCTCTGCCGCAGAGTGTACGTAGGTGTCCTACCTTGCCGTGATGTAGCGCCAGCTCGAGTAACTCGGGCCGTAG
>JAUSBS010000027.1 GCA_030651905.1 Coriobacteriia bacterium | reverse complement strand
CCGGGCTCTATCCGTCCGACAGCCACATCGAGACGATGTCCGCGGAGACCACGACGAACCCCTATCTGACCGGCAGTGGGCTCGATCTACGAGACGACCCGACGCCGCTGTACGCCAAGACGGCGGGAGGCTTGCTCGACGCGTATCCGGGCTATCTGCTGAAAGTCGTGCCGTACAACCTCGGCGGCGAGGCCGACATATCGAAGTGCGCGACGGTCTCCGTCCAGATGCCGAAGCGCACCCGCTACCTCAACGAGCCGGGAACCGACACGACAGCCGACCTCGGTGAGATGGCGCGCCACTCCGCCGCAGCGGTGCTCGACTCGGGCACCGCCGACCCGGCGAGGCTCGAGCTGTCCACGACCGACCTGTCCATCGCGTCGTGGGGACCTGCCGCGGCGCTCTCGCGCACCTATCGCTCGGATGTCACGACCTCGACTGCGTTCGCGCCCGGTTGGCGCTTCTCTTTCGAGAGCCGAGTGACCACGGATGCGACCGGGGCGGTCTGGACAGACACGGAAGGGCGAACCATGCGGTTCTCCCGTCGACCCGACGGCACCTACCGAGCGCCGAGAAGCGTGACAGCGACGCTCACGGCCAACATCGGCACGTTCGGCGAGTGGCTGCTCTCCCTCAAGGGCGGCGATGAGATCCGCTTCCTCACCGACGGACGCATCCGCTCGGAGAGGGACCGCAACGGTCAGACGGTCACCTACGACTGGGTGGACCCGAACGCACTCACGATCACCGCGGCGAACGGCCAGGCCATCGCGGTCACTCTGGCGGGAGGGAAGACGGTGAGCGCGCAGTACTTGGGGCGCGAGATCCGCTACTCCACCACCGAGGACTCCGGGACGGTTTCGTACTACCCCGGCTCAAACGAGGCGATCACCCTTCTGTACGCGTACGACGCCGCAAAACGCCTCACAGGTCTGTCCGTCCCCGAGTTCGATCCCGTCGATGGTGTCGGCGCGGAGTGGTCCTTCACGTATGTGGGGCCGGACGCAGCGCTCGACGAGTGCCGCTATCCCGGCTGGGGAAGCGACAGCCACCGCAAGGCGAAGGTCGCCTACCCAAGCGGATCCGGCGCGACCCTCAGTCGCTGGGGCACGGTGGGCACGACGGCGAACACGCAGATCGACACAGCCTACACGTGGCATCCCGACGGGGCGCTCGCGACCCGCAGCGAACCGGGCACGACCACGGCGATCACCACGACCGAGCGCAACGTGGTCGGCGCACAGCTGATGACGAAGACCCCGATGGGCACGACCACCTGGGAGCTCACCGACATCCGCGGCAACGTCGTGGCCAGTATCGACGAGGCTGGACGCACCTCGACGACGCTCTACGACGCCAACGACGACGCGGTGAGCGAGACCGACGTTCGCGGTGCGGTCACCACCCGCGCCTACGCTGCGGGCAAGCTCGTCACCGAGGAGAAGACGCTCGATGAGAGCGGGCGGCGCTCGCGTACCGAGTACGAGTACAACGACCCGTCCGGCGCGATGACCCTGCAGCGCTCCCGGATCGACACCGACACATGGGCGCTCACGGAGTTCTCCGGTTTTGCGCTCAACGGCGAGCCCACCGTCACCACCGAGCGCGGCGTGCGTCTGGTCTCGGGCGGGTCGACCTACGACCTCACGACCACGCGCGTCTACGATCCCTTCGGGACGCTCACACGCGAGACGAACCCGCTCGGGACCCGCGTGACGAGTGCGACCGTGGACATCGCCGGGCGCGTCACGGCGAGCGAGGACGCATCCGGCGTGGTCACCCACACACGCTACGACGTGCTCGGCAGCGCCGTCGAGTCGTGGCGCAGCCATGAGTCCACCACGACGAAGGTCGACTGGCGCACCCTTGCGATCGACGGCGCATCGCGCACGCTGCGCGAGACGCGGCTGGGGGAGAGCGGCATCACCGTCTCGACGCTCACGCGCACCTTCGACGCATCGGATCGCGAGCTGACAAGCGATGACAGTGCCGTTCCCGGTGTGAGCGTCACGCACTACGACTCGGCCGGCAACGCGACGAAGGTGTGGACGGAAGGCGCGAACACGTCCCTTCCCGAATCGTCGCAGCGCAGCACCGTCAACGCCGAGGGCCAGGAGACCGCCCGGCTCGACCCGGGAGCGGAGACCTCAGCCACCGTGAGCGTCTACAACCCCGACGGAACCGTCGATAGCGAAGCGCGACCGGACGGCTCGTCGTCCACCTACGACTACGACGAGGCGGGCGACGTGGCCGCCGAAGCGGTCCCGACCGACACAGGCGTGGCCACGACGAGCTATGACACCGACCTGAGCGGCCAGACGGTATCCACGACCGACCCGGACGGGTCGACGGTCACGAGCACCTACGATCTTGCGGGAAGGCTCGTGTCCACCTCGATCGGAGGGGTGGTCTCCTCCAGCGTCGTCTACAACACGCTGGGCTGGGTGCTGTCCCAGTCCGACCAGGACGGCGTGGCCCGCACGAAGACCTACGACAAGGCGGGCCGCGTCACACTCGACACGGTGGGCCCCATCACCACGACGCACGCGTTCGACGCGTGCGGCCGTGAGGTCTCGCGCACGAACTCGGCGGACGGCTCCGCGGTCTCGGTGACGTCCGATGTCTTCGGGCGTCCGACGCTCGAGGTCCAGACCGGTACGAACGGCGCGAGTGCGCGGCGCACCACGACTGTCTGGGACGCGTCTGGCAGGGTCGCCTCGACCCTCGAGAGCGTCTCGGGGCTGCAGCGCGCCTACACCTACGCACCGGACGGCTCGACCACGATCGTCGAGACGCGACCAGGGGGCAGGACCGTGACCTCCGTGGTGGACGGGACGGGGTTGCTCCGTTCCGTCAACGCCAGCGTCGCTGGCGTGAGCGCGGACTGGTCAGTCACGGAGACCGACACCGCGGGGCGGGTCACCAACGCGCAGTCCTCGACGTTCACGAACGACTGGCGTCTGGCGTACGACGAGGCGGGTCGGCCGGTGCGTGCTGCGCGGGCGAACGGCGGAATGGTCGAGGTGACATCGGTCCCACCCTCCAGTCCAGACCCGTACAACGCTGGCACCTATTCCTACAGCCCCACGACGGGGCGCAAGACACAAGACGCATTCGGCTTCAAGTACGCGAGCCGAAACGAGACCACCACCTACACCTACGACATCTCGTCGCGGCTGTCCGGCGCCGTTCGCAACGGAGCGGCCACGACGTGGGCCTACGATGCCACCTCCGGCTCGCTTTCCGCCTATCGCCGCCCCGGCGAGAGCACCACGACGCTGTCGTATGACGCCTCCGGGCGCCTCACGGCAGCCGGACCTCGCCGCTACGCCTCCGACAGCCTCGGCCGCCGCACCTGGGCAGGTCCCTCCACCAACCCCTCCGAGACCGCCTACGCGTGGTCCGGCGAGCGCCTGACCGGCCTCACCGGCCCCGGCGGCGTCTCGAGCTTCGTCTACGACGCATCTGGCCAGCGCACCCGCTCGGTGATCACCTCCGGCTCGGTCACGACCACCACGACGTGGACCTACGACGGCCTTCGCCTGCTGGGTCTGTCTGCTGCACGCAGTGACGCCACCACCTACACGCTCGACTACCTCTACGACGAGCGGGGCGTCGTCTTCGCCGGCATCTATGCGAGCAGCGAGACCACGCCTGTGCCCTTCCTCATGGTCACGACCGACCGCGGCGACGTGCGCGAGCTCATCGACACGTCCGGCTTCGCCTTCGCCCACCACGTCTACGACCCGTATGGCGTACCGATCGGGACCTCCAGTGCCGGCACCTCGCTCGTGGGAAGTGCCACCGCCGCTCTCATCGCGTCTCGGCAACCGCTGCGCTACGCGAGCTACACGCTCGACGAGGCATCCGGCCTCTACTACTGCTCGCAGCGCTACTATGATCCCAGCGTCGCGGCGTTCATCTCGAAGGACCCCGCGAGAGCCGACGGCGAGGAGAGCGCGTATCAGTACTGCGGCGGGGACCCGGTGGGGAAGAGCGATCCGAGCGGGCTGTTCGCCATGAGATTCCAGTGGCCGGCGAAGTGGTGGTCCAAGAGCCAGTCGAGCAACTACTTGGTCAAGGTGCTCCGGCGCAATGCCGGGTACGCCATCAAGCAGATCGTGTTGAGGAATCCGGTGGACCGTGCACTGTGGTTCTACAGGTCGGTTCGCCGCGGTGGCGCGTGGGACCTCAAACGAGCCGTAGTATCCTCGCAGCGGGGCAAACTATCCGCATGGCTACTCGGAACCAGAGTCTCGCCGGAGCAGTTCGGCAACATACACTACGGATACGTCGGCCGCGCCTCCGGAATCGCCTTGGACGTACTACGGTTCGGCGGCGTGTATGCGAACGGAGGAGACAGCTACCGCCTTCCCCACGAGGTCTTCATTGACGGGCCCGCCATCACGACGGGCTACTGGGCACTCAGCGCGCTCGGTTTCGAGATCAAGACCGCGTCGCATGCGGACAGGTGGGTGAAGTGACAGACTCAGCAGGGCGCCGGTGGCGCTTGGGACGGTGGTTCGCTTGGCACGCCTGTGCTGTCGCGATCCTTACAATCGCTGTCGCCTCGCTGGTTTGGCGCGCGCAGGTCCTCCAAGCTCTCATCGACCACACGGTGCCCCAAGGGCGTCTTGTCAGGGTAGTTCCATCCCCTGACGGGGACTGGCTAGCACGTGTCTATCAGGACGATCCCGGTGGGGTGACGGGCGACAGCTCCGTCTTGGTCGAGGTCCGAAGGGCGCACGGCGCCAGAGAATACCGGCGTGTCTATGCGGCAATCACCTACGACACGGATGTCGTCTGGCGGGGCGGGGGCGTTCTGTACATCAACGGCAGGCGCTTGGATGCGCGGGGAGACACCTACATCTCCATCTGGTGAATCCGGAGGCATGTGCATGCCAAGAGCTGGCACGCGAAGGCCGACGGGCTCGAGCCCTTCGCGCTCAGTCGGAACGGCCACGGCACTCCGGAAGAGTCGGCCACCGCGAGGGGGCGCCGCACTCCAATGAAGAAGCTTGAGATTCCCGACTTCGCTTGACGGATGGGCATAATCCCCGCGGGTGCTGGCGCGGGTGGCTTCGTGCTGCTGCGGCGCTACACGACGACCCGTGAGCGCGCGACGCCGGGGGCTAGCTCTCCGCCCGCTGCCGCAGCTGCCCGCAGGCCGCGTCGATGTCGGCGCCGCGCTCCATGCGCACGGAAGCCTCGACACCTGCTCGCGTGAGCGCCTCACGGAAGCGAACGGCCGCCTCGCGCGCGGGTCGAGCGAGCTTCGAGCCCTCGACCGGGTTGATCGGGATGAGGTTCACGTGGCAGAGCATGCCGTCGCAGAAGCGCGTGAGCGCGGCCAGCTCGGCGGATGTGTCGTTCACGCCTCCCACCAGGGCGAACTCCAGCGTCGGGCGACGTCCGGTCGCCTCCGCGTACGCCACCAACTCGGCCCGCAGCGGCCGGAGCGGATACGTCCGCACGCCGGGCATGAGCTGGTCGCGGGTGGCCTGCACCGCGGAGTGGAGCGACACGGCCAGCGTGAACTGCTCCGGCTCCGTCGCGAATCTCCGGATGCCGGGGATCAGCCCGCACGTCGAGACGGTGATGTGTCGCGCGCCGATCCCGATGCCATCCTTCGCGTTCATGAACCGTAGCGCGGCCAGCGTCGCGTCGTAGTTGGCGAACGGCTCGCCCTGGCCCATGGCCACGGCGTTGGACACGCGTTCGCCGAAGTCGCGGGCCACCACGATGAGCTGGTCGACCATCTCGCCTGCGGACAGGCTGCGCACCAGGCCGCCCCGGCCGGTGGCGCAAAACGAGCAGCCCATCGCGCAGCCGGCCTGCGTGGAGAAACACACGGTGAGGCGTCCTTCGGTCGGCAGACCGACCGCCTCGACCATCACGCCGTCAGCGAGACGCAGCAGGTACTTGCGGGTGCCATCGGTCGAGACCTGCCGCTCCACCACCTCCGGGACGGACAGCGACAGGCACGCATCGAGCGTCTCGCGGACCGCGGCGGGCAGGTCGGTCATCTCGTCGAACGACGCCACGCCGCGCTGGTAGAGCCAGCGCACGAGTTGCGAGACGCGCCAGGCCGGCTCACCGAGGTCGCGGAGTGCGTCCTCGAGGCCG
>JAUSBS010000016.1 GCA_030651905.1 Coriobacteriia bacterium | reverse complement strand
TAGCCCACCTGCGCGATGCCCGAGTACGCGAGCATCCGCGTGAGCGAGCGCTGCCGCAGTGCGGCGAGGTTGCCGAAGACGATGGAGGCGAGCGCCAACAACGCGAACAGCAGGCTCGGAACGGCCGGGGTGAGTGCCGCTCCGGCCTCCTGCACGGGCAGGAACACGTAGACCGCAGCTGCCAGGACGGCCACCTTCGGCGTGGAAGCGAGCAGTGCCGCCACGGGGCGCTCGGCCGTCTCATAGGCGTCGGGAGCCCATGAGTGGAACGGGAACGCCCCCGCCTTGAACGCCAGCACGCACGTGAGCAGGGCGAATCCGAGCAGGGCCGCAGAGCGCGGGAAACCGTCGGCACCGCCGGAGATCACGGCCGTGTAGTCGAGTGAGCCACCGCCCAGTGCGAACAGCACCGCGAGCGCGAGCACCAGCAGACCGGTCGCCACGGCACCCTGCACGAAGTACTTCGTCGCCGCCTCGCGGGCGCGGTCCGTGCCTGCGAGCGCCACGAGGCCGTACGCCGCCAACGCCATCACTTCGAGCGCCAGCGCGAGTGTCAGCAGGTCCGTCGCGGCGATCGCCAGCAGTGACGCGGCCAGCGTGAACGCGCCGAGCGCGGCGGTCTGTCCGCCGTGGGCCTCGGACTCCATCCGCCCGCTGCCGCCGGCGAGGCTCGCCGTCGCGAGCAGCGCCACGGCCCCGCCCGCCAGTCCGCGGTAGTCGGCCGGCAGCCAGCCACCGAGCACTGCCGCGACGCCCGCACTCGCGCTGCCCGCGACCACGGCGAACACCGCGGCGCGCCGCAGGTCCCAGGCGTCACACAGCAGCGCCAGCACTCCGGCGATGGCTGCGAATCCCGCGGGTATGAGCGCCATCAGCGTCATCGCTGCGATCACCCTCCCGCCGGGACGAGAAGCCCGGCCCATCCGGAAGCGGCCACGGCCACGAGCGTCGGGTAGATGCCCATCGCGACGATGGATAGCACCAGAAGCGTCACGGCGACCTTCTCGTGGAGCGCAAGATCGGGCAGGTCCGCCCACTCCGCCGAGACCGCACCGTGGCCGACCCGGCGAATGGCGCGCAGGTTGTAGACGCCCGCGAGCACCACGCCGACCGCCACGATCCCCATCCACCAGCCGTAGCGTCCGAACCCTTCGAGCACCGTGAGGAGCTCGCCGGGGAAGCCCGCCAGTCCGGGAAGCCCCAGGCTCGCGAGACAGGCGAAGACGAAGGTGCCGCCCCACAGCGGGATCGTGCGTACGAGACCGCCGAAGCGGCTCATGTCCCGCGTATGCGTCCGGTCGTAAAGCGACCCGACGAGCAGGAACAGCAGCGCCGAGGTCAGCCCGTGGGCGACCATCACGAGGACGGCAGCCGTGTAGGCGGCCTGCGTGCCCACCGAGACCGCCAGCACGAAGAAGCCCATGTGCGAGACGGACGAGTACGCCACGAGACGCTTGAGGTCGGTCTGTGCCAGCGCCATGAGCGCCCCGTAGACGATGCCGATGATGCCCAGCGCCGCCAGGAGCGGTCCCGCGGCCGCGGCGGCCTCAGGCGCGAGCGGGTAGGCCCAGCGCAGCATGCCGTAGCCGCCCATCTTGAGCAGCACGCCCGCCAGCATGATCGATCCGGCGGTCGGCGCCTCGACATGTGCGTCCGGAAGCCACGTGTGCAGGGGCCATATCGGCACCTTGACCGCGAATCCCGCCATCAGCAGCCAGAACACGAGCGGCTGCCACGCGGCGACCACTCCGCGACCTTCGGGCGCCAGGACGCCCGGTACGGCGACGAGGAGCAGGATGCCCACGAGCATGAGCGCGCTCCCCGCGAAGGTGAACAGGAAGAACTTCATCGCCGCGTGCCTGCGCTGCTCGTGGCCCCACACGCCGATCAGGAAGTACATCGGGATGAGCACGGCCTCCCACGCCACGTAGAAGAGCACGAGCTCGTTGGCGAGGAAGACGGCCGTCACGGCGGCTTGCAGCAGCAGCAGGAGTGCGAAGTGGGAACCGGGACGCAGATCGACCTTCCAGGAGGCGAGCACCGCGACGATCCCGAGCAGCGCGGTCAACGCCACGAGCGAGCCGGACAGCCCCTCGACGACGAGTGGCGTCCGGGCCGCTGCGGCGGCACCGATCTGCCACACCCGTACCGCCGAACCCGAGAAGACCGGGGCGATGAGGTAGGCGGTGACGACGGCTTGCAGCAGCGCGGTCAGCAGTGCGACGACCTTCGCGGCGTCGGGGCGTGCGCGTCCAAGCGCCAGCGCACAGACGGCACCCACCGCCGGGAGCAGGAGCAGGAGCCACAGGGGCTGAGACATCGCGTTCATCGGGCCAGCCATATCGTCGCCGCTATCACGAGCACGGTGCCGAGCCCCATGAGGGTCCCGTACCACCCGATCTCGCCGTTCGAGAGTCGTGCAAGGAGGCCGCCCAGACCGCTCGCGGCCGATGCCGTGCCCTCGACCACGCCGTCTATCGCGACGCCGTCCACGAAACCGTATGCGAGACGCGCCACGGCCGCGACGGGACGAACCACCACGCGATCGAGAAGCGTGTCCAAGCCGTACCCGGTCCGCGCCGCTTCCCAGACCCGGCGCAGCGCAGGCGCGAAGTACTGCTCGGCCACCGCGTCGCGAGACCACACGATCCAGCCCATCGCGATGCCGAGACCCGCCGCCAGCACCGAGACCACTGCCACCGGGATCGAGATGGCCTCGTGCTCGGCGCCAAGGAACGTGCCGAACGCCGTGGCCGCCAGCCCCAGGACTGCCGCAAGGACCGCGAGCACGAGGAGCGGACCGGTCATGACGGCGGGCGACTCGTGCGGATGCGACGTCCCGCGATACTCACCGAAGAACGCGAGCCGCGTGGCGCGCGCCACGTACGCGCCCGTGAGCACGCTCGCGAGCACGAGCGCGACGCCTGCGAGCGGGGACGCGTGCAGCACCGATGCGATGACGGCGTCCTTGCTGAAGAAGCCGGCCAGCGGCGGGACGCCGGCGAGCGCGAGGCCGCCGACCACCCACACCACGGTGGTGACCGGCATCTTGCGCGACAGGCCGCCCATCTCGCGCAGGTCCTGCGTACCGGAACCGTGGATGACGCTGCCGGACGAAAGGAACAGCAGCGCTTTGAACGCCGCGTGGGTCACGAGGTGGAACAGCGCCGCGACCCATGCGCCGGCGCCGAGTGCTGCGAACATGAAGCCGAGCTGACTGATCGTCGAGTACGCCAGCACCTTCTTGATGTCGGACTGCGCCATCGCGACGGTCGCCGCGGCGAGCGCGGTGAACGCACCGATCGCGATGACGACGCTCAGTGTCGTGGGAGCGGCGGCGAACAGCGGCCACATCCGCGCGACGAGGAAGACGCCGGCCGCGACCATGGTCGCAGCGTGGATGAGTGCCGAGACAGGCGTAGGCCCTTCCATGGCGTCGGGAAGCCACGTGTGGAGCGGGAACTGCGCGGACTTGCCGGCGGCCCCGGCGAAGAGCAGCAGCGTCGCTGCGACGAGCACGCCCGAACCGAGACTCTCAGGCCGACCCAGCAGCGTGGCGATGTCGAGGCTGCCCGCCTCGCGCCACAGCAGCGCCATCCCGAGCAGCAGCCCGGCGTCGCCCACGCGGGTCACGATGAACGCCTTGCGCGCCGCCTCGGCGGCCGAGGGCTTCTCGTACCAGAAGCCGATGAGCAGGTAGCTGCACGCTCCCACCAGCTCCCAGCCGACGAACAGCCCGACGAGGCTCCTGGCGGTCACGAGCATCACCATCGCCAGTGCGAACAGCGCGATCACGCCGAAATAGCGGACGAGCCCGCGCTCGCCTTTCATGTAGCCGATCGAGAACACGACGACGCACAGCGTGACGACGCCGATGACCGCGAGCATCACGGCCGCGAGCGGATCGATCCCGAACTCGAGCGGTATGGACACGCCGCCGGAGACGAGCCACGGCCACGACAGGCTCATCCGCGCACCTCCGTCAGCTCGTCCGTGCCACTGCGCCCGCTGCGAACGAGTGCTACGAGCAGCGCCAGTCCGACCGCGGCCTCCGCCGCGACGACCGCCAGGAGCAGCACGGAGATCGCCTGCACGGCCTGCGCGGCGTCAGCGGGCTGCAGCGAGGCGCCGAGCACCACGAACAGCAGCGTCGCGCCGCCGAGCATGACCTCGACGGATGCGAGGACCGCGACGATCTCGCGCCGCGTGATGACGCCGTAGAGGCCGAGGCAGAAGAGCAGGCAGGCGACCACCATCGCGCTCACCGGTCCTCACCTCCGCCGGTCATCGACAGCGCGGCGACGAGTGCGACGAGCAGCAGCACGCCGACGATCTCGAACTGCACGAGATAGTCGCCCAGAAGCAGCGCTCCCGACTGTTCGAGCGTGAATCCGGTCCCCGGCCCCGCGAACGGCGCCAGCGGAGCGAGGCAGACCACGAGCAGGACGAACAGCCCCGCGCACACCGCGGCCGCGCCGAGGTCGAAGCGCACGGCGATCCTGGCGCGACCGTCCGGGTCGCGGCGCAGCGCCATGATGGCGAAGATGAAGAGTACCAGTACGCCGCCGACGTAGAGGAACACCTGCGACGCGGCCAGCAGGGCCATGCCGTGGTAGAGGT
>JAUSBS010000012.1 GCA_030651905.1 Coriobacteriia bacterium | reverse complement strand
GTGTCGGACTACGTTGAGCGTACGGTGCCCTCGGAGACGGCCGAGACCACCTCGGCGGCGGTCCTGGACCTCGCCGGCCCGGTGCGGCGAAGGATCGACTTGAAGCCCGACGTCGCCGCGCCGGTCGCCAAAGGTCAGCGCATCGGCACCATGACGGTGTTCCAGGGCGAGCGCCTCCTCGCTCAGATCCCGCTCGTGGCAGCCAAGGACGTTCCCGTGCCCACTTTCGGACAGCAGGTCGGTTTCTTCTTCATACGCCTCTGGAGGGGTATCTTCGGCACGTGACGCACTCTTCGGAAAGGACCGGCGACACCTCAGGATGAGCGAGACCACACACACGAGCGAACCACTCCAGCGAACGCCGCTCTACGAGGAGCATGTGGCGCTCGGCGCGCGCATGGTCCCCTTCGCCGGCTTCGAGATGCCCGTGCAGTATGTCGGGATCATCGACGAGCACAAGGCGGTGCGGCGCTCGGCGGGCATCTTCGACATCTGCCACATGGCGGAGTTCCGCGTCTTCGGGTTCGACGCGTTCGATGCGCTCCAGCGCATCGTCACGAACGACCTGCACAAGATCGACGAGCTCGGAAGTGCCGTCTACACGGTCATGTGCGCTCCCGACGGCACCATCATCGACGACCTCATCGTCTACCACACCGGCGACATCGAGTACCTGATCATCGCGAACGCCTCGAATCGCGAGGCCGATGCGATGTGGATACGCAAGCATCTCCCCGAGACCGTCGAGTTCATGGACGAGTCGGACCGCACGGCGCTCATCGCACTCCAGGGGCCGGAGGCGGTCCGCATCATCACGGACCTCGCCGGTGAGGAGCCGTCCGCGCGGTTCCACCTGGGGGAGGCCCGGCTCGACGAGACCGTGCCCGTCATCCTGGCTCGCACCGGATACACCGGCGAGGACGGCGTGGAGATCCTGTGCCACTCCAGCCATGCGGTCGCCGTCTGGCGTCTGCTGTTGAGCTTCCCCGAGGTGACGCCCTGCGGCCTCGGCGCGCGCGATACGCTCCGACTCGAGATGGGCTACGCACTCTACGGCAGCGACATCGATTCCGAGACGGACCCGCTCACCGCCGGGCTCGGCTGGGTCGTCTCGCTTGCGAAGGGGGAGTTCGTCGGGCGGGACCGGCTGGTGCGGATCAAGGCGGACGGCCCGCAGCGCAAGCTCGTGGCGCTGACCGTCTCGGAGGGGGTCCCGCGCCACGGATACCCCGTCTTGCACGACGGCGTTCTGGTGGGTACGGTGGCAAGCGGCGGCTTCTCGCCGACGCTCCAGCGCGGCATCGCGACCGCGTACGTGCCCGTCGGGCTCGCTGCGGTCGGGACGGCCCTGTCGGTCGAGATCCGTCGCAAGACGGTCGCCGCCGAAGTCGTGAAAGCCCCGTTCGTCACCGGCACGTCGCTGTCGGCCAAGTAGTCGCGCGAAAGCCTGTCCCAAGAAGAGCAAGAGGAGACTAGGATGACCAGCTACCCGTCAGACCTGCGGTATGACAAGGAGCACGAATGGATCCGCGTCGAGGGTGACGTAGCGGTCATCGGCATCTCCGACTTCGCGCAAGACCAGCTCGGCGAGGTCGTTTACGTCGACCTGCCCGCTGTGGGGGACACCGTCACGTCAGGGGAGACGTTCGGCGAAGTCGAGTCGGTCAAGTCGGTCTCCGAGCTCTTCTCGCCGGTGTCGGGCGAGGTCGTCAAGGTCAACGACGATCTCGACGGCGCCCCCGAGGCGATCAACGAGGACGCGTACGGCACCGGCTGGATGATCGAGGTCAAGCTGGCCGACGCGAGCGAACTCGACGGTCTCATGAGCTCCGACGAGTATCAGGACTTCATCGCGAGCGAGGCGTAACAACCCCTATGCGCTTCACTTCGATCTCCTGCGAGCAGCGCGAGGCGATGCTGCGCACTGTCGGCTGTGCGGACATGGACGCCCTGTTCGACTCCGTACCGGCGGCCGTGAGGCTCTCTCGCCCGCTCGACGTGCCTGACGGGCTCACCGAGTTCGAGGCCGACTCGCGACTGCGCGCGCTCGCGCGGGCCAACGCGCCCGCGACAAGCCTCGTGTCGTTCGCCGGGGCGGGCTGCTACGACCACCACATCCCGTCGATCGTCGACCATGTGCTTCGCAAGCCGGAGTTCTTCACGGCGTACACGCCGTACCAGCCCGAGGTGAGTCAAGGCACGCTCCAGAACATCTACGAGTTCCAGACCATGATCTGCGAGCTCACAGGCATGGACGTGGCCAACGCGTCGATGTATGACGGCGCGACGGCGTTGACCGAAGCGGCGCTCATGGCCGCACGCGTGACCAAACGGCACACGGTCGTGGTCTCGGCCGCGGTCCATCCCGAGTGGCGCCAGGTCCTGCGTACGTACGCTGACGCGAGTGTCCTGGAGGTGCGCGAGGTCGCCTCAGCCGGCGGCGTCACCGACGGAGCTGCGCTCGCCGCTGCGCTGGACGACAGTGTCGCCGCCGTACTCATCGCCTCACCGAACTTCTTCGGTGCGCTCGAAGACCTCGGCGCGATCGCCGAGGCGGCCCATGCGGCCGGCGCGCTGTTCGTGGTCGCGGCGAACCCGGTCCTGCTCGGCGTGCTCGAGCCTCCGTCGGCCTTCGGCGCGGACATCGTGGTGGGCGAGGGGCAGATGCTCGGCAACGCCATGAGCTTCGGCGGGCCGGGGCTGGGCTTCTTCGGCGCCCGTGAGGCGCATCTGCGTCAGATGCCCGGTCGCATCGTCGGTCGCACGGTCGACGTCGACGGCAGCATGGCGTTCGTGCTCACGATGCAGACCCGCGAGCAGCACATCCGTCGCGAGAAGGCGACGAGCAACATCTGCAGCAACCACGCCCTCAATGCGCTCGCCGCGACCGTGTACCTCTCGGCGCTCGGCGTAGCGGGGCTGGAGAGCGTCGGTCGGTCCTGCGTCGCCAAGGCCCACTACCTGCGTGCGGCACTGCTGTCCACCGGGCGGTTCGCCTCCCCCTGGGAGTCGGCGTTCGCCAACGAGTTCGCACTGAGCTTCGACGGCGACGCGGTCGCGCTGCGCGACGCGCTCGTGGAGCGCGGATTCCTGGCCGGAGTGCCAGTGCGTGAGCTCGATCCCTGCGCGCCCGCCGGCCTGATGCTCTTCGCGGCGACCGAGAAGCGCACGAAGGCCGAGATGGATGCGCTGGCGGATGAGGTGACGTCGCTGTGACCGAGGAACTGGCCCAGACGCCGTCCACTGCGCCTGCACGCGGCCCGCGCAAGCTCATCTTCGAGACGGGTTCTCCGGAGTCGCGCTGCTTCGAGGCGCCGGCGCTCGACGTGCCTGCAGGCTCGCTCGACGACATGCTCGGCGGTGCGGGGCGCACTCGCGCACCACGCCTGCCGCATGTGAGCGAGACGGAGATCGCCCGCCACTACACGCATCTCGCATCGATGAACTTCGGCGTGGACTCGGGCAGCTACCCGCTGGGAAGCTGCACCATGAAGTACAACCCGAGACTGAACGAGGACGCGTGTCGGCTCGAGGGCTTCGCCGGCATGCACCCCTATCAGCCGCCTGCGACCGCCCAGGGCGCGCTCGAGCTGATGGTCGGACTCGCTCGCACGCTCGGTGAGATCTCGGGGCTGCGTGCAGTCACCCTCCAGCCGGCGGCCGGTGCACACGGTGAGCTCACGGCACTCATGGTGTTCCGTGCGTATCACGTGGCCAACGGAGACGCCCGCAAGCGCGTCGTCATCCCGGACGCCGCTCACGGGACCAACCCCGCCACGGTCGCCATGTGCGGCTATGAAGTCACGACGATCGCCAGCGATGCGAACGGCGGCGTCGATCTTGATGCGCTGCGAGCTGCGCTCGACACCGATGTGGCCGCGCTCATGCTGACCAACCCGAACACGCTCGGACTCTTCGACCCGAACATCGTGGAGGTATGCGCCGCCGTGCACGAGGTCGGTGCGCTCGCATACTGCGACGGGGCGAACCTCAACGCCATCATGGGCGTCACACGCCCGGGCGACATGGGCTTCGACGCGATGCACATCAACCTGCACAAGACCTTCGCGACCCCGCACGGTGGGGGAGGCCCCGGTGCCGGCCCGGTCTGCGTGACCGAGGCGTTGGCGCCGTTCCTGCCCGGTCCGCTGCCGGTGCGTGAGGCCACGGGCGCGTTCGCCTGGATGACCCCCGAGCACTCGATCGGCCGCGTGAAGGCGTTCGCCGGCAACTTCGGTGTGCTCGTGCGCGCGTACGCGTACGTACTCGCGCTCGGGGGCGACGGTCTGAAGGCTGCCAGCGAGCAGGCGGTGCTCTCCGCGAACTACCTCAAGGAGAAGCTCAAAGGCGCGTACGACCTGCCCTACGACCGCACGTGCATGCACGAGTTCGTGCTCTCGGGCGCCCGCCAGCGCAAGGCGAACGGCGTACGCACGCTCGACATCGCGAAGCGCCTGCTGGACCACGGCATCCATCCGCCGACGATCTACTTCCCGCTCATCGTCGACGAGGCGATCATGATCGAGCCGACGGAGACCGACAGTCTCGAGGATCTGGATCGGTTCGCGGCCGCCATGCTCGCGATCGCGCGAGAGGCCGCGGCGGACCCGGAGCTGATGCACGGTGCTCCCTACACGACGCCCGTGCGCCGCCTCGACGAGGCGCGCGCGGTGAAGCAGCCCGATCTACGCTGGCGCCCGACGCAGTAGCCGAGCGGCCCGGGAGCACACGCGATATGGCGGGACGCACTTGGAGGGTTCTGATCGACGGCCCGGTCGACGGGGCGCGCAACATGGCGCTCGACCGGGCCGTTCTCGCGTCCGTGGCATCCGGTGTCGCCCCTCCGACGCTTCGCCTCTACCGGTGGCAGGTGCCGACGGTGACGCTCGGCCGCTTCCAGCCTCTCGAACAGGTCGATCTCGAGGCGTGCGACCGGCGCGGATTCGATGTGGTGCGTCGACCCACCGGTGGCAGGGGAGTGCTCCACGACGATGAGCTGACGTACTCCGTGGTCGCCGGCGTCCCGGATGGGGTCCCTCGCGGCACGGCGGCTTCGTACCGGCACCTGAGCGCCGCATTGGCGGCGGCGTACCGGTCACTCGGCGTTCCCGCGGAGGTGACCGCCCGGCAGCGCGGAGTCGGGGGAGGCGGCGCCTGCTATCTCCACACGACACAGGCGGACCTCTCGCTCGGGGCCGCGAAACTGTCCGGCAGCGCCCAGGTGTGGATGGGCGAGACGGTGCTGCAGCATGGCTCGTTCGTCATCTCCCGGGATGTGCCGGCCGAGGCCGAGGTGTTCCGCCTCACCGCGCAGGCGGCTGACGAGCTCGGCGCGGCGACCGCCACGCTCGAGGGGGCCTTGGGTCGGCGACCTTCGCTCGACGAGATCTCCAGCGCTGTCACTGCCGCGTTCGAGCGTACGCTGGGGATCACGCTCGAGCTCGGTGTACTCAGCTGCGATGAGTCGGCGCTCGCCGAGCGGCTGACGTCCGAGCATCGGGTGTCGCGCTCACCCTCGACCTGAGTGACCCTCGACTCGACGTCGAGACCGCTCGGGAGACGCATCCGTGTCGTCTCGTGGTGGTACAATCGGCCTGTACAAGCGCGCGCCGAAGTGGCATCGGGAGGGTCCATGGAAGACCGCGATATGGGCGAGGCACTGCTGAATCTCGAAGCCAAGAGCAACGAGGAACTCAAGGGGCTCCTGTCCGCTCTCCGGGCCGAGGAAGAGACGATCAGCTACAGCAGGCGGGTCCTGCACGGACGCATCGACATCTTGCGCGCCGAGCTCGTCCGCAGGCTGAAAGACGACCGCGAGGCCGGAGACGACATCATCTCCGGGGCGGACATAGATAAGCTCATCGAGATCCTAGCGCACGACCTGCGCGCTCCCAAGCGCCCGGAACCGGCTGAGGACGGGGGCGCGTAGAGGTGTCAGAGTCGAAGCTCAGCATCTCGATCCGCAGCTTCCTCGACGAGATCGCGACGGACGCTGTCGAGGAACGCGTGGTCGAGTACGTGATCCGAGAGGTCCGCAACGGCCGCAAGCTCGCCGAGGCGCTCGCTGACCCGTACGTCAAGAACCGGCTCAGCGACGAGAAACTCGCGCACGTTCTTGAGAACCCCAAGGTCATCGGCGCGCTCGAGAGCGAGATCCGCACCGCCTTCGCCAGCAAGGAATTCGGATTCACCGACTAGGGGTGTGAGGAGAGCGCGATGGACAACTGTCCCGCATGCGGCGCGACGCTCGTCAGCGGGTGCCATGACTGTCCGTCGTGCGGCCGCTGCCTCGATGAGATCACCGAGTCGTTCCCGCCGGTCGGCGAGGGTGAGACAGGCGCCGAGACCATACCCTCCGAAGGTCCACTCCTCGTGGTTCGCAAGGGCCCCGAGGTCGGCGAGCGTTTCTACATCGACCGGGCCACGCTGACGATCGGTCGCGATCCCGGCAGCGACATCTTCCTCAACGACATCACCGTGTCCAGGCACCACGCCAGCCTTGAGCGCGTGGGCGAGGAAGTGTCGGTCTCGGACGCAGGCTCGCTCAACGGCACGTACGTCAACGGTGTCACCGTGGACCGCGCGCTCCTGCGCACCGGCGACGCCGTTCAGATCGGCCGGTTCCAGATGGTCTTCCTATCGGGCGGCGGAGTGTGAGGCGCGACATCATGGCCCGTTCACGTGACTACATGACGATCGGTGAGTTGGTGGAGGGGCTGCAGCCCGCACACCCCGACCTGACCATCTCGAAGATCCGCTTCCTCGAAGACGAGGGGCTCGTGACTCCGGAGCGCACGGCCGGAGGCTACCGCAAGTTCTCGAGCCACGACGCGGCGCGCGTCGATCTGGTCCTTCGCCTGCAGAAGGAGCACTTCCTTCCGCTCGCGGTTATCCGAGAGAAGCTCAAGGACCTCGACAAGGGCCGCATCTCCGAGGAGCTCCGCCCCATGGTGACGCGTCCGGAGGCGGTGGCTCTCCCGTTCGACGAGGTGGAGGCGGTCCCGCTCGAGCAGATCCAGTCGACCATGGGACTCGCGACCACCTTCATCCGGGAGCTCGCGGAGTTCAGTTTGGTGCGCATCGTGAAGGGCGAGCACGGCGAGGAGTTGCGCCGGGCCGACATCGAGGTGGCCCACGCGGCGTGGGACCTTCGCAAGTTCGGCGTCGAGCCGCGACACCTGCGCATGTATGTCACGGCGGCCGAGCGCGAGGCGGCGCTCTTCAGCCAGATCCTCGTGCCCACGTTGCGGCACCGCACCCCGGAGACGCGTCAGAAGCTCGTCGAGTCGATAGGCGAGCTCTCCAAGCTGACCGAGGAGCTTCGACGTCCGCTGCTCAAGCGTGCGCTCGCCGACACGTTCGAGGATGTGGTGTGACGGCGCGATGAGCGACACGTACGCCATCCGCGACGAGGGGCTACCGGTCTCCGAGCAGGTCTCCGCGACCGAGTTCGCCCACCCGAGCGAACGAGTCGCAGCGACGATCCTCGACTTCTACCGGATCCGCTGGGCGTACGAGCCGACCACCTTCCCGATCGAATGGGACCGCCACGGGGCGGTTCTCGCGTCCTTCACGCCCGACTTCTACCTGCCAGACTTCGATCTCTACATCGAGCTCACGACGATGAGCCAGAAGCTCGTCACGAAGAAGAACCGCAAGGTCCGCCGTCTGAAGGAGCTCTATCCCGACGTGAACGTGAAGATCTTCTACCAGAAGGACTTCCGCCGGCTGCTGTTCAAGTTCGGCATCCCGTCCGGCCGTGTCGAGGGCACCGCCGGGAGCGGCGAGTGAGCGCGCCGCTGCCTCCCGACGCGCCGCATCCGGCTGACGGCGTGCTGCATACGGAGGCTGAGATCCAGGCGCGTGTAGCGGAGCTCGGTCGCCGTATCACCACGGACTATGCCGGAAGGGATCTCGTGCTCGTCACGGTACTTCGCGGCGGAGTCTTCTTCCTCGCGGACCTGTGTCGGCACATCGACTTGCCGCTCCGGCTCGACTTCATGGCGATCTCGAGCTACACGAACGAGGCCCACACCGGTGCTGTGCGCATCACGAAGGACCTCGATGAGGACCTCGAGGGAAAGTCCGTGCTCGTCGTGGAGGACATCATCGACACGGGGATGACGCTCAACTACCTCCTCGGCATACTGCGTTCGCGCGGTCCGGCCAGTGTCGAGGTCGCTGTCCTGCTCGATCGCGACGTGCGTCGTATCGTCGATCTGCCCATCGCGTACCGCGGCTTCCACATGCCCGACCGGTTCGTGGTGGGCTACGGGCTCGATCTGCACGGGCTTCACCGCAATCTGCGCTACATCGCCACATTGCCCGACGCCGTGATGGACTGATCGGGATGCTGCGTCGTCTCGGCTACGCCTTCGCGGTCCTGGGTGCGATCCTCGTCGTGGGCACCGTCGGATACATGGCCATCGAGGGCTGGAGCTTCGCCGACGCGGTCTACATGACCGTCATAACCGTGGGCACCGTCGGGTTCTCCGAAGTCCACACTCTGAGCGCGGCCGGCCGCGCGTTCACGATGGGTCTCATCATCGTCGGCTTCGGCGGTATCGTGTTCGCGCTCGGCACGATCATCGACTTCATGGTCGAGGGACATTTCAGCGGGCTTCTGGAGGGCAGGCGGATGGACAAGCGGATCGCGGGCATGAGCGGCCACCACGTTGTGGCCGGACTGGGGCGCGTCGGTTCGACGGTCGCGGAGGAGTACGCCGCGCGCGGTGTGCAGTTCGTCGTCCTAGATCTCAACGACGAGGCTCTGACCCGCGCTCGCGAGCGAGGATGGGCGTTCGTCAGCGGCGACGCCTCTGCGGAAGCGATACTGCTCGCGGCCGGCATCATGCGAGCACGGAGTCTCGTCACCGCGCTCGACACCGACGCTGACAATCTGTTCGTGACGTTGACGGCCCGGGGCATGAACCCGGCCCTCTTCATCGTGGCGCGTTCCACCGCTGAGACCGCCGAACCGAAGCTGCTGCGGGCCGGTGCCGATCGAGTCATCACGCCGACCGAGATCGGCGGACGCCGCATGGCCGCGATGGTCCTGCAGCCGGTCGTCTCGGAGTATCTCGATGTCGTCACACGGGGCGAAGCCTTGCAGTTCAAGCTCGAGGAGATCCTGCTTGGGGAGAGCGATCCCTACACCGGCCGCTCGATCGGTGACTCGCGGATCCGTGCCGAGACCGGCGCCTACATCCTGGCGGTGCATCGTGTCGGCGGCGACGTGAACACGAACCCCGCACCCGATTTCGTTCTGGAGGCCGGTGATCGGCTCGTGGCTATCGGCACCGAGGACCAGCTGGCGCTGCTGGCGGGGAAGGCGTGCCGCTCACCACAGGACTGTCGCTCCCCGGGGCTGTGATATCCTCTGCCAGTTGCCGCACGGCCCCGCTGTCGGGGCCATCAAACAGGAGGCCATGAGTGAACCTGGAGTCCTACATCCGCGACATCCCCGACTTCCCCAAGCCGGGCATCATCTTCAAGGACATCACGCCGCTGCTCGCGGCTCCCGAGGGACTCCGCGCCTGCATCGACACCATCGCCGAGGCATACCGCGATAGCGGTATCACCAAGGTCCTCGGTGCGGAGGCACGCGGCTTCATCCTGGGAGGGGCCATAGCCTATGCGCTCGGCGCGGGCTTCGTTCCCGCCCGCAAGCCGGGCAAGCTCCCTGCGGAGACCACCAGCGCTCAGTACTCCCTGGAGTACGGCGTGGACACGCTCGAGATGCACACGGGCGCCGTGGGCCCCGGTGACACCGTCCTCATCATCGACGACGTGCTGGCCACCGGCGGCACTGCAGCCGCGAAGGCCGAGCTCGTGACCGGGTCAGGCGCGGTCGTTGCCGGCTACGCCTTCCTCATAGAGCTCGACTTCCTCAATGGCCGCGACAAGCTCGGGGACCAGCGGATCGTCTCGCTCATCCACGTGGCATAAGGGTCCGCCGCCCAAAGGCTATTGAGGCGTGACGACCTCGATCTGCACGGACTCCACGCCGGAGACGCCAAGGGCCGTGGCCGCCGCGCTCGACAGATCGATGTCCCGGCCTGCGACGTAGGGTCCTCGGTCGGTGACCACCACGACGACCCGCCTCCCTGCGCGCGAGAGCGCCAGCCAGGTACCGAAGGCCAGGGTCCTCGATGCGCAGGTGAAGTCGTCCTGGTTGTAGAGCTGCCCCGATGCAGTGGGCTTGCCGTTGAAGCCGGGCCCGTACCACGAGCAGACCGCGCTGTACGAGATCCCCGTGGCGCGGAACGCACGCGTATGGAGTTCGGACACCAGGTACGGTTCGACGCGGGGCGAGACTGTGCCGCTGACCGCGCGGATCTGTGTCCCCAGCGGCACGGAACTGTATCTCCATTGCTCGGTGAGCCGTGCCTGCTCGGCCTGGCGGGCCGCGACGACCAGCTGTGAGGCGGGGAGGAGGCCGGCGACGATATCCCTCTGCTCGAGGATGGCGATGTCGACGAGCCTCGTTCGCTGCTCCTGGAGTTGGCGGAGCGAGGCGTCCTGTGCACGCAGGTCGTCGAGGGCGCTGGCCTGGAACTGCGCCTGTGCGGCGACCACGGCGGCCTCCTCGAGCGCGCGTCGATCGACGTCGAGGATGTGGGAGATGACAGCGGTTCGCGTGACGAGGTCTTGCCATGAATCGGCGGAGAGCAGGATGGCCAGCTCGTCGTAGCCGGTGAACTTGTACATCGCCACGGCGCGCTCGTTGAACGTCGTCTGCGCGGCGGCGAGCTCCTTCTTCGCTCGTTCCAGAGCGGCGCTCTGCTCGACGATGCGCTGGCTCGTCACCTGGATGCGCGTGTCGATGGCGGTCTTCTCGGCGCTCAGATCGACGATCGTCTGCTCGAGTTCCAGCGCGCGCCGCGTGGGATCGTCGAGCGTCGCGTCGTAGACGGGCGCCGGAGTCGGCGGCGGCAGCACGATGAGCGCTGCGACGGGGGCGGGGGAGGCGAGCAACGACGCCGCGAGTACGATCGCGGTCAAGGCGGTGCCGATCCTACGCCGCGGCCCCATCACCTCTCCGATCCGGTATCGAGCGAACCAGTCGCCGCGTGAGAAGCATAGCATCGGCTGTCGGAGGCACGTCCGTGCTAGACTATGCACGTAGGACCGCCCGCCACGGCGGGATGGCCGAAGCAAGACCGCGCAGACCTCTTTTCGCAGCAGTTCGTTGACGCAGGTGGAGGCGATAGTGCGACGGCTCCCGGGCAGATCCGCCCGAATCCTCACGTCATCATCAGCGCTCGCGGTCGCGTGCGCACTCCTCCTCACGCCCGCGGCCGCGCCCGTGCGCGCGTACGCGGCGCCGACCACGCCCGGGATCCAGGCGAAGAAGGCCGAGGCCGCCGCCGCGTCGAAAGCACTCGCCGACCTCGGAGACGACTTCGAGATGAAGGTCGAGGAGTACAACTCGGTGGCCGACGCGCTCGAGAAGACGCGCGCGGACATCGTGCGCACCCGCGTCGAACTCGAGGCCGCGTCGGCACGTCTTGCCGAGGCGCAGGACCGTCTCGCGATACGCGCTCGCGCGATGTACACCGGCGGTGAGGTCGACATGGTCGCCGTCCTCATCGGTACGACGTCGTTCGACGACTTCCTCACGCGGCTCGAGCTCCTGAACCGCATCAGCACGTCTGACGCGTCCCTCGTCCTCGAGGTCTCGGGCTTCCGGGACACGGTGGCTGCCAGTCAGAACGCGCTGGAGAACCGCGAGGTCGAGCAGGTCGCGCTCCGCCAGGAGGCCGAGAGGAAGAAGCTTCTTGTGGAGGCCGCACTCCAGAAGCAGCGCAGCTTCGTCAGCAACCTCAACGCCGAGGTCGCGACGCTCATCCGTCAGGAGGAGGAGCGCCAGCGCCGGATCGCGGAGGAACTCGCACGCCGTGCGGCTGCCGAGGCCGCCGCACGCAAGGCCGCTCCCCGGGCCGCGAGCGGTACCCCGGGAGCCGGGCATCCCGAGGCGGTCGATGTCGCGCTGCGCTATCTCGGCGTACCCTACGTCTGGGGCGGTTCGTCACCCTCGGGGTTCGACTGTTCGGGCCTCGTGCAGTACTCGTATCGCCAGATCGGGATCCTGCTGCCGCGCACCAGCTCCCAGCAGTACCACGTCGGGGCGTTCATACCGGTCGATCGCACCGCCACACTCCTGCCTGGCGACCTCGTGTTCTTCGGCTACGATGGCGATCCCGAGAGGGTCCACCATGTCGGCATGTACGTCGGCAACGGGAACTTCGTTCACGCACCCGCCACGGGCGATCGCGTGAAGGTGTCATCGCTCCAGGACCGCATCACGAGCCGGGGCGACTACGTCGGGGCCGTGCGCCCCTGACGTGACCGGTCCTCTCAAGGACGGTCGCGTACGTCTTCGGGATCCGTTCGAGCCGAGAAGGAGTCGACCTAGATGAGCGACGTCGGGACCAACGTGGTACGTAGCCTGCTGGCTTCCTTGGACGGGTTGGTGTCCGGATTCGGCGGGCGGCTTCCGTTGTTCGTCGCCGCCGTCGTGGTGATGCTCGTCTCGTGGTGGCTCGGCCAGGTGACGTTCTCCGTGACGCGCAAGGTGCTGGCGCGCACGTCCACCGCCGGACACGTCGATCTGCTGGTCGCCCGGTTCGCGAGTGCTGCGGTCATCGCCGTCGGCGCCGTCGTCGCGCTCAGTGTCGTGGGTGTGAATCTCGCCGCGCTCGTCGCGAGCCTCGGCCTCGTCGGCCTCACGATCAGCCTCGCGCTCAAGGACGTACTGGCGAACTACGTCTCCGGTGTGATGCTGCTCCTGCAAGGGCCCTTCAAAGTCGGCGACACGATCATCGTCGAGGGGATCGAAGGCACCGTCATCGACGTCACCGCGCGTTCGACGACGTTGCGCATCGGGGACGGCCGTTTCGTCCACATCCCGAACATGACGATGTTCGGCGCGACGGTCACCAACGTCACCACCGCGCCCGTGCGCAGGTTCGAGGTGTCGCTCGCCGTGCCTGCCGACGCCGATCTCGTCGCGGCGCGAGAGCTGGTGCTCGCGGCCGTCACCGACGTGACCGGCGTACTCGTGGACCCCGCGGCGGACGCGCAGGTCGGTGCGGTAGGTGCCGCCTGGGCCCGCGTCGTCGCTCACGGATGGGTCGACACGCGCGTCTGCAGCCTCGGGGACGTCCAGGCCGCTGCGCTCGTCGTGGCCAGTCGCCGGCTGCATGAGGCAGGCCTCGCACCGACCCATCGTCGCACGGTCTGACGAGGGCGTTTCCGCCTCGCGCGCGCGGCCTTGGGGCCGTGGTATCATCCGTGCACGCGCTGACCACCCGCGCCGTATGCGTCGTTCGTCGTGTATGCGTCGATCCGGAAGGAAGCCCGTGGCGCACTCGCTGCTATCCGGCAATGAAGCGATCGCACGGGGTGCGTGGGAGGCCGGCGTGTCTGTCGCGGCGGCCTACCCTGGAACCCCTTCGACCGAGATCCTCGAGAACCTCGCTCGCATGGACGGTGTACGCGCGGAGTGGGCGCCTAACGAGAAGGTCGCCCTCGAGGTCGGGATCGGCGCCAGCGTCGGCGGTGCGCGATCGCTGGTGACCATGAAGCATGTCGGCCTCAACGTGGCTGCAGACCCTCTCTTCACGGCTGTGTACACCGGTGTCGGCGCCGGACTCGTGCTGGTCGTGGCCGACGACCCCGGCATGCACTCGTCCCAGAACGAGCAGGACACCCGCAACTACGCGGCGTTCGCCCGCGTCCCAATGCTGGAGCCGACCGACAGCGCCGAGGCGCTGGCCATGACGAAGGCGGCGTTCGGACTGTCGGAGGAGCTCGATCTTCCGGTGCTCGTGCGTTCCACGACGCGTCTCTCGCATGGCAAGACGCTCGTCGAGCCCGGCGAGCGTGTCGAGGTACCCGGACGTCCGTACGCCAAGCTGCTCGGCAAGTACGTGATGATGCCCGGCATGGCTCGGAAGCGTCGCATCGACCTCGAGCAGAGGCTGAGCCGTGCGCGGGCCCTGTCCGAGGACTCACCGTTCACGTTCGAGGAGGCGCGCGGCAGCGCCATAGGGGTCGTGACCTCGGGCGTCGCCTATCAACTCGTCCGGGAGGCCCTTCCGGAGGCGTCGGTGCTCAAGATCGGCATGACGTACCCGTTGCCCGAGCAGCGGATCCGTGACTTTGCAGCGAAGGTCGAGCGTCTGGTGGTCGTGGAAGAGCTCGACCCATACTTGATGTCGAACCTTCTGGCGATGGGTCTGATCGTCGACGATGCCGGACTCGCGCACATCGGCGAGCTCACGCCAGGGGTGGTGGCGGCGGCGTTCGGCGCCGCGGCACCCGAGACGCGCGATCCCATGGAGGACCTGCCTGCGCGTCCGCCGATGCTGTGCCCGGGCTGCCCGCACAGGGGCGTCTTCGCCGCGCTACGCGCCATGGACGCGGTCGTGATGGGCGACATCGGCTGCTACACCCTGGCGGCTCTGCCGCCCCTGTCGGCCATGGACTCGTGCGTATGCATGGGCGCGAGCATCGGTATGGCGCACGGTTTGGGACTCTCGGGCGGCGCCGAGGGGCGGCCGGTCGTGGCCGTGCTCGGGGACTCGACGTTCGCGCACTCGGGTCTCACCGGTCTGCTGGATGTCGTCTACAACGGCGGCGTCTCCACGGTGATCGTGCTCGACAACCGCATCACCGCGATGACGGGGCATCAGGACAACCCGTTCACCGGCAGGACACTGCAAGGTGGGTCCGCCCCCGAGATCGACATCGAGGCCGTGTGCCGGGCGCTGGGCGTCGCAGATGTGCGCACCGTGGACCCGAACCTTCTCAAGCCGACGAGGACCGCCATCGAGGCGGCACTCGTGCACCCCGGGCCGAGCGTCGTGATCGCCAAGGCGCCGTGCGCGCTGCTCACGAAGGAGCGTCCGGACCCGTTCGCGGTCGACGAGGAGGCATGCACAGCGTGCGGTGAGTGCATCCGTCTCGGCTGCCCTGCGCTCAGCCGTGACGGTACCGCGCGGGCCGTCATCGACATCACCCTGTGTGTCGGTTGCCGCCAGTGCGTGCAGGTCTGCAAGTACGGCGCTATCCAGCGGACCGGGGCCGCCTGCGACATAGGAGGGTCCCGCTGATGACGATCACGACGGACGACGCCGCTGTTCAGGCGGTCACCACGGTCATGCTCGTCGGCGTCGGTGGCCAAGGGACCATCCTCGCCTCGGACGTGCTCGCCAAGGTCGCCGCCGCCGCCGGGCTCGACGTCAAGCTGGCGGAGGTCCACGGGATGTCTCAGCGCGGCGGATCGGTGGACACGGTCGTTCGCTTCGGCACGCAGGTCTTCTCTCCGGTCGTCGATCCCGGCAGCGCCGACCATCTCATCGCGTTCGAGTTGACCGAGGCCGCTCGCTGGCTGCACTTCCTGAAGCCTTCGGGCCGTCTCGTCACGAACAGCCGGACGATCGCACCGTTGCCGGTACTCATCGGCGACTGCCAGCCGTCGACCGGGATCGAGGCCGCGCTGGACTACGAGGGCGCCGTGTTCATCGACGCCGAGGAGCTCGCCTGCGAGGCCGGCTCGTCACGCTCGGCGAACGTGGTGCTCCTCGGAGCGATGTCCGTGGGGTTGCCCTTCCCGGTCGAGCTGTGGCGGGAGGTGCTCGCCGGTCGCGTTCCACCGAAGAGCGTGGAGGCGAACCTGGCGGCGTTCGAACTGGGCCGTCGTGCGTGTGAGAGGGGAGCGTGCGAGCTGTGAGCAATGTGCGCCAGCTGTCGGTCTTCATAGCCAACGAGTCGGGGCGTGTCAGCGAGGTCACGGGCCTGCTGGGCGACGCCGACATCAACATCCGGGGATTCTCGGTCTCGGACACGGCGGACTACGGCATCCTGCGTCTCATCGTCGACAAGCCCGATGAGTCCTACGTCCTGCTCAAGGAGGCGGGTTTCACCGTCAAGGAGCTCGACGTCATCTGCATCGACCTGCCGGACGTCCCAGGAGGCCTCGCAGGAGTCCTGCGGATCGTCTCCGAGGCCGGCGTGAACATCGAGTACGTCTATTCGCTCATCGGCACCTACGTCGTGCTCAACGTGGCGGACGTCGACCGTGCCATGGCGCTGCTCAGAGGACGACCCGTTCGCCTGATCTCACAAGAGGAGATCACGGCCGTATGACGGATGCCGCTGCCTCGACGAGGCACGGCGCAAGGGGAGAGGGTGAGGGGCATGGCAACGACGAAAAGAACGGGCGGGAGGATCCTCGGCACGATCATCCTGGTTCTCGTCGCCGCGCTGTCGATCGCGGGCTGCGCGACTCCGGCCGGGGACACGAGCGGCGGTGGAGCCGCTCCGCCGAAGGAGCCCGTGAAGATCGGCGCGGTGCTGTCACTGACCGGCTCGTACGCGGGACTCGGCGCGCCCGAGAAGAACACGCTGCTCATGGAGGTCGCGGCCATCAACGCGGCCGGCGGCGTCAACGGACGACAGATCGAGCTCTTCATCGAGGACGACGCGACCGATCCGGCGAAGGCCCAGGCGGCCGCCGTCAAGCTGATCGAACAGTACGGGGTCGTCGCGCTCATCGGCGCCACCGGCACCGGCCAGACGATGGGCATGCGCGGCGACGTGGATCGCGCGGGCGTACCGCAGGTCTCGGTGGCCGGCGGAACGGTCATCACCGCCCAGTTCGATCCGCTCGTCTTCCAGACACCGTGGTCGAACAGCCTCGTCGTACCGTTCACGCTGGAGCGCCTCAAGAAGGACGGCGTCGCCAAGATCGCGCTCATCGCAGACTCGGGCGGCTTCGGCAAGGACGGCATCGACGTCATCAAGAAGCTCGCACCCGACTACGGCATCACGGTCTCCTCCGAGCAGCTCTTCAACGCCGGCGACACGGACATGACGAGCCAGCTCACGAAGATCAAGGGCTCCGGAGCCCAGGCCGTCGTCATGTGGACGGCGGGCAAGGAGGCGGCGATCGTCGCTTCGAACATGAAGCAGCTCGGTATGACCGTCCCGCTCGTCGGCAGCCACGGTAACGCGCGCAGGGAGTTCATCACCGGCGCCGGTCCGGCCGCCGAGGGCTTCACCTTCGCCGCGGGCAAGGTGCTCTCGCCCGACCAGTACGGCACCGGGTCGCCCGAGTACAAGGTCGCGACGGACTTCATCGACCGCTACACGAAGCAGTACGGGAGTGCGCCCGACACGTTCGCGGGCCACGCCTATGACGCCATCCACATCATCGCCAACGCGCTCGGCACGGTCGACGAGGTGACGCCGTCGAAGCTGCGTGACGCCATCGAGCAGACGAAGGGCTTCGTGGGTGTGGGCGGCACGTTCACCTTCTCGCCCACGGACCACAACGGCATGAAGGCGACCGACCTCGTGACCTATGAGGTCACGGGCGGCGAGTGGACGGTCCTCAAGTGACGGGCGGGCGCGCAGCCATGAGCGCACCGACGGCGGCGAAGGGTGGAGTCTTGATGTCCAAGCGTTCGATGGCGGCGGCGTGCCTCGTCGCATCCGTGCTGCTGGCGACAGCCGGCTGTGCATCGCCGGCCTCCACCGGCGACACAGGAGAGAGCACCTCCAAGGAGCCCATCAGGATCGGCGCCGTGGTCTCGCTCACCGGCACGTACGCCGGACTCGGGGTGCCCGAGAAGAGCGCCATCGAGATGGAAGTCGCGCGCATCAACGCCGCCGGCGGTATCGGCGGACGTCAGCTGGAGGTCTTCTACGAGGACGACGCGACCGATCCTGCGAAAGCCCAGGCGGCAACGACGCGGCTCATCGAGCAGGAGAAGGTCATCGCGATCATCGGTGCGACGGGCACCGGTCAGACGATGGGTATGCGAGGCGACATCGACCGCGCCGGCATCCCGCAGGTGTCCATGGCGGGCGGCAACGCGATCACCGCTCAGTTCGATCCACTCGTGTTCCAGACCCCGTGGCCGAACCGGGTCGTCGTGCCCTTCACGCTCTCGTATATGAAGGCGCAGGGCATCACGAAGATCGCGCTGTTGTCCGACTCCGGCGGCTACGGCAAGGACGGTCGACAGGTCGTTCTCGACGAAGTGGCGAAGTACGGGATCGCCATCGTGGCTGACGAGACGTTCAACGCGGGCGACACCGATATGTCGACCCAGCTGACCAAGATCAAGGCGAAGGCGCCGCAGGCGGTCTGGATGTGGGCGGCGGGCAAGGAGGGGGCTGTCATCGTCAAGAACGCGGCGGCCCTCGGGAACGTGTGGGGGCCGGCGGGCAACGAGGCTGCACGCCTCTTCGGTACGCCCGGGAACGGCCGCAAGGAGTTCATCGAGGGCGCCGGCGTGGCGGCCGAGGGCTTCACGTTCGCCGCCGGGCGCATCCTGGCCCCGGAGTCCTACGGCGCGGGCAGCAAGCCCTACGTCGTGGCCAAGGACTTCATCGACCGCTACACGAAGCAGTTCAACAAGGCGCCCGACATCTTCGCCGGACACGCGTTCGATGCGATCACCATCGTGGCCGACGCGCTTGCGCGCTCGGGGGCGGACCCGACCGGGCCCAAGCTGCGTGCCGCGATCGAGGAGACGAAGGGCCTGATCGGGGTAGGGGGCACGTTCACCTACTCCGCCACCGACCACAACGGACTGACCGAGCGAGACCTCGTGATCTACCGGATCGAGAGCGGCGCCTGGAAGGTCGTCGAGTAGCACGTGGGTGTCCCGGAGCTGCTGCAGTTCGTCGTATCGGGCCTGAAGAACGGGGCGATCTACGCGCTCATAGCGCTGGGATTCTCCCTCGTCTACTCGGCGACGGGCGTCATCAACTTCGCCCAGGGTGAGTTCTACATGCTCGGCGGCATGGTCGCCGTGTGGGCGATGCGCTCACTGGGGCTGCCTCTGTTGGCTGCGGTACCTGCCGCGGTCGTGGTGACGGTCGCGGTGGGTGCGTTGGTGGAGCGGCTCGCGCTGCGCCCCCGGCGATTCGAACCGCCACTCGTGCTCATCATCATCACCATCGGCGTCTCGATGGTCCTGCAGTCGCTGGCACGCCACCTGTTCGGTCCCGACGAGCTCGCGCTTCCCGCGTTCACGCCTGGACCGTCGGTGGTCGTGCTGGGAGCCGCGATCGAGCGGCAGACGCTGTGGGTGTGGGGATTGACCGCCGTCGCGCTCATCGTGCTGTGGCTCATCTACACGCGTACGAAGCTCGGTCTCGCCATGCGGGCCACGGCGGTGAGCCATGACGCGTCGCGCCTCGTAGGGGTCGATACGGCGCGTGTCGTCATGGTGGTCTTCGCGTTGGCAGCCGCCCTCGGGGCGCTCGCCGGCGTGGCGGTCGCTCCGCTCACGCAGACCGCGTACGACGTCGGGGCGCGCATCGGGCTCAAGGGCTTCGCGGCGGCCATCCTCGGCGGCCTCGGGGGACCGGTGGCCGCCGTGGTCGGCGGACTGGTGCTCGGCCTCGTCGAAAGCCTCTCGGTCGCCTTCATCTCATCCACGTACAAGGACGCGATCGCGCTCGTGCTGCTCCTCGCGGTGCTGTTCCTCAAGCCGAGCGGACTGTTCGGCCGTTCCTCGCGAGAGAAGGTGTGACGATGGGGGGAGCATGGCGGCGTCATCTGCCGGCCATCGTGTCCGCGGCGCTGGCCGTGGTTGTGCTCGCCTTGCCGCTGGCGGTGAGCGATCGCTATCTGCTGAAGGTCTTCATGTTCGTCGGACTCAACGTCATCACCGTCGCCGGTCTCGCCGTGCTGTTCGGCCTCGCGGGCCAGGTCTCGCTCGGTCACGCGGCCTTCGTCGGCATCGGCGCGTACGCGTGCGGCTTCCTCACCGCCAGGGCTGGGTGGCCATGGCCGGCCGCCGTGGTGGCTGCCGTGGCGATCGCGGCCGCGGGCGGGCTGGCGCTCGCTCTGCCCACGCTGCGGCTGCGTGGACACTACCTTGGGATGGCGACCCTGGGGTTCAGCATGATCCTGGGGATCGCGTTCGTGGAGGCGAAGGCCATCACCGGGGGCAACGACGGTCTGTCGGGCATCCCGTTGCCCGCGTTCGGGGCGCTGGACCTCGATCCCGCCACCGCGAGCTACCTCCTCGTATGGGGCACCGCGGTGCTGGTGCTGCTGCTCGCCTCGGGCATCGTCCGTGGTCGGCCGGGGCGGGCCATGACGGCCCTGCACGGTTCCGAGATGGGCGCTCAGGCGTGCGGTATCGATCCGATCCGCGTGAAGGTCACGGCATTCACGCTCTCAGCGGCGCTCGCGGGCCTCTCAGGGGCTCTGTACGCGCTCACTGTCGGGTTCGTCTCGCCCACGTCGTTCGCGCTCGAGACATCCATCATCCTGCTCGCAATGGTCGTGCTCGGCGGGACGCGCTCGCTGGCGGGTCCGGTCCTGGCGGCCGTCCTGCTCACGCTGTTGACCTACGTCGATGCGATCCTGCCGGGGCTCTCGAAGGAGGCCGTGGCGTTCCTGCAGGACTGGAAGGGTGATATCTACGGAGTCGTCATCGTGGCGGTCATGCTCTTCGCGCCCGCGGGGATCGCCGGCGTCGCCCGCACGGTGCGGACACGGCTCGGTGGATCCTCATGAGCGTGCTGGCGATACGTCAGGTGACGAGGACCTTCGGGGGGCTCACGGCCCTCGACGGTGTCTCCTTCGACGTGCATGAGGGTGAGATCTTCTCAGTCATAGGGCCGAACGGGGCGGGGAAGTCGACGCTGTTCAACATCGTGAGCGGGTTCGACCGACCCACCGGCGGATCGGTGGCCTACCAAGGGCGTGACATCACGGGTGTCCGTCCGCACGCGCTGGTGCGCGCGGGCATCGCGCGCACGTTCCAGAACACGCAGCTCTTCGAGGAACTCACGGTGCTCGACAACGTGCTCGTCGGGATGTTTCCCGTCACGCGGGCCGGCATGGTCTCCGCGGCGTTGCGCCTCCCTCACGCGTTGCGCGAGCAGCGCCTCGCGACCGAGGAGGCGCAGCGGCTCTTGCGCATGGTCGGCCTCGAGGAGTTCGCGTCGACGCCCGCGGCCGACCTGCCTCACGGCCTGCGCCGCCTGCTCGAGATAGCCCGGGCGCTGGCCACCAGACCGCGCGTCATGCTGCTCGATGAGCCTGCCGCCGGGCTCGACTCGGCCGAGACGCGCGAGCTCGCGTCGCTGCTGTATCGCGTGCGCGATTCCGGAGCGACGATCGTGGTCGTCGAGCACGATATGGGACTGGTGATGGAGGTCTCGGACTCGATCGTCGTGCTCGACCGCGGCCGCAAGATCGCCGAAGGGCCGCCGATGCTCATCCAGAAGGACCCGGCGGTCATCGAGGCGTATCTCGGAGAGGAGGCCAGCGATGACGACTGAGGTTTCGACGGGCTCCGCCCCGCTGCTCGTCGTCGAGGGGCTGCACGCGGGCTACGGACACGTTCCCGTTCTGCGTGGTGTCGACCTTCACGTCTCAGCCGGCGAGATCGTCACACTCGTCGGCGCGAACGGGGCGGGCAAGTCGACGTTGCTCAAGACGATCGTCGGTCTCGTCCATGCCACGCGCGGCAGGGTTGTCTACGACGGACAGGATGCCACACGAACGCTCCCGGAGCGGGCCGTGCGAGCCGGGCTGGCGCTGGTCCCCGAAGGGCGCATGTTGTTCGGACCGCTCACGGTCGAGGAGAACCTGAGGCTGGGCGCTTTCGCGCGGCGCGGTGCACCCGACCCCGAGGACTTCGAGAGGGTCTTCGTCCTCTTCCCGGTCCTGCGGGAGCGCCTCGGTCAGACGGCCTCCACGCTGTCGGGCGGAGAGCAGCAGATGCTGGCGATCGGGCGCGCGCTCATGTCCCGTCCGCGACTGCTCCTGCTCGACGAGCCATCGCTCGGGCTGGCCCCGAAGGTGATCGCTGAGATCTTCGGCACCCTCGATCGGCTGCGGACCGATGGTCTGACGGTCCTGCTCGTCGAGCAGGACGTGAAGATCGCGCTGCGACATGCTGATCGCGGCTACGTCATGCGCACCGGTGCGATCGCGCATTCAGGTAGCGCCAAGGACCTTCTCGCTGACGACCACGTGCGCCACATCTACCTCGGCGCGTGGGATGACACGTCGGCGTCGTCGAATCCACCGCAGGCACGGACAGGGAGCGTCACGCCATGATCTGGAACCCCGAGTACGAGTGCATGGACCGGGAGGCGCTCCTGGCGCTGCAGCTGCGCCGCCTTCAGACGACGGTCGCGTGGGTGTATGAGCGCGTGCCGTACTACCGCGACCGACTGGACGTGGCCGGGCTGCGACCACGCGACATCCGCACTCTGGACGACCTGAGGCGACTCCCGTTCACGGACAAGACGGCGCTGCGCGACACGTATCCGTTCGGGATGTTCGCCGTCGAGCTCGACAGTGTCGTGCGCATCCACTCGTCATCCGGTACGACAGGCAAGCCCATCGTGGTCGGCTACACGAAGGGCGACCTGAGTACGTGGACCGAGTGCACCGCCCGCGTGGCCGCTGCTGCGGGGATCACGAGCACTGACCGCGTGCAGATGGCGTTCCTCTATGGCATGTTCACGGGCGGGTGGGGGATGCACTACGGCATCGAACGCATCGGCGCGACCGTCATCCCGGCGGGAAGCGGCAATACCGAGCGTCACCTGATGATGATGCAGGACTTCGGCACGACGGCACTGGTAAGTACTCCCAGTTACGCGCTCTACCTCGCCGAGGTGGGGGAGAAGATGGGCGTGGACTTCTCGACGCTCCCGCTACGCGTGGGACTGTTCGGAGGTGAGCCGAGCGGGGAGAGCATGCGCGCGGAGATCGAGCGACGGCTCGGCATCCGAGCGACGGACAACTACGGACTCTCCGAGGTGATGGGCCCGGGCGTGAGCGGGGAGTGCGAATGCCAGTGCGGCCTTCATGTCGCCGAGGACCACTTCATCTGCGAGATCGTGGACCCCGTCAGTGGAGAGGTGCTGCCTCCCGGGCAGGAGGGCGAGCTCGTGGTCACCACCATCACGAAGGAGGCGTTCCCGGTCCTCCGGTACCGCACGCACGACCTGACGGTGCTCGATACGGAGCCCTGCGCGTGCGGGCGCACGCTCACGCGCATGCGCAAGGTGCGTCACCGGACCGACGACATGCTCATCATCCGGGGAGTGAACGTGTACCCGAGCCAGGTCGAGGACGTGCTGCTCAAGATCGAGGGGATCGAGCCGCACTATCTGATGGTCGTGGAGCGTGCATCAGGCATGGACCGACTGGAGATAAAGATAGAGGTGGCGGAGCAGATATTCTCCGACATCATGGCCGACATGGTGGCCTTCACCGGCCGTGTTTCGGATAGACTGGACTCGGTGCTGGGGCTGAGCGCGAAAGTCACGCTCGTCGAGCCCGGCACGATCGAGCGCAGCGTCGGCAAGGCCAGACACGTCGACGACCGGCGCACGATGGAGTAGGTCACCGCGGCGCGGAGGGGTGCCTTGGAGGCCGGGTATGCCTCTCTTCGGGGGCACGCGGCGGTTCCGTCCGGGCCGTCTCAAAGGGACCGAGCGAAGGATCGAGGAACGCGCGTGGACCCGCTGTGGCTCTACATCATCGTCGCCGTCGTGGCGATCCTGCTCGTGGCGGGTATCGTCGTCGCGTCTGTGATGCTATGGCGTCGGCAGGTTCGGCGCTCGATCATCGCGCTCGTCGGACGTCGCGAGGCGGTGATGGCGGCGTACCGGGGGCTTGAGAGCGTGTTCACGTCTCTCGCCGCCGCCGACGCTGATGAACTCGCGGCGTTCGCGACGGACGCGACCAGCGTGCAGCGCAGGGCGCTCGAAGAGCTTCATGCGCGTATGCGCATCCAGTCCGAGGAGCTTGTCGAGCTGGCTTTGCCGAAACGACTGTGGAATGCCGCCGATCTGCTCGGTACGGCTGCCGGCGTGCTCGCGGTCGAAACGGGCAGGGTAGGGGAGGCGATCGGTCCCGAAGGGGTGCTCGACGCTCTCGGTGAGGTCGATGTGGCCGCGATAAGCGCCGCACTGCTGCCGGCCAACGAGGAGATCGACGTCCAACTCGCTGCGCGTGACATCGGTGACCCGGCGGTCTACGGCGGGGGACTGTACATCTGAAGCGAACGCGGCCTGGCGGCCGCTCTTGACGTGGGGGGACGATGGAACGCGAGGCCCGAGCGAGGCTGATGGCGAACCCGGGAGTGAGGTTCGTCCGGTGGACCGTGCCGTGGATAGCGCTGGCGGCATTGCTCTACGTCGTCTGGGGCGCCACGACCGACTTCCGCGCTCTGAAGGCGAGCGAGCCGGCGGGAGCCGCGGGAACTGCGACCTCCACGGTCGAGGCGTCCTCGACGCCGGTGACCGGGATGACCGGTGTGGCGAAGGTGGACGGCGTGCACGTCCGCGAGGTGCCGGAGGCGGACGGCACGGTGCTGTCCGATCTTCGCAAGGACGCGAGCTTCGAGGTACTGGCGAAGCGCGAGGGCTGGTATCGCATCAAGGACGCGACAGGCCACATGGGCTGGGTCACGTCCGACACGTCTTTCGTCGCCGTCGAGCAGAAGTAGGGAGAGGCGCACAGATATGGCTCGCAAGGCGTTCGGCGCGGCGTCTGACTTCTACCGTCTGCGTGTGACGCGGATGGACGACAGCGACTCCCCTGATCTGCAGTGGCGGGACGACATCCTGTGGCGTCGTCCGCCGACCGACGTCCCAGGCGAACGCGAGCTGTGGCGGGTGGAGGCAGTCGTCGTGGACGACGACGAGAACGTGACGACCCTCGGTGTGTTCGACGACTCCAGCGACGCGCACGAAGCGTTGTCGGCCGCCGAGGAAGACCTCGCGGGCCTTACCATCGCCCAGTTCGAGGAGCGCTACTTCCCGGCTGAGGTCTAGGGCGGCCGAACCCGCTAGGCATGGGGGACGGGGCAGTCAATCGCGACTTAACGTAAGATAGATTATCAGGCGGTTAGTGTGTGCCTGAGCGAGGTCCCCTGTCCGTGGGTGCTGGAGATAGCATCGCATGCACTCCTACGGGGCGGTGGCGTCGTCGACCTGATCCTGCAGCCCGTTGACCGCATCGTTCGCCTTGTCGACGGTGTCGCGCGCGGTGTTCGCCGGTACGAGCGGGTTCTCGACCTGCGTCACGATCGGCGCGCATCCCGCCGCGACCGTCGCTGTCGCCAGCGCCACCAAGACCAGCATCATACGGATCGGTATTCGCATCACGATCTCCCTCGATCGTCCGTGGGACACGCCGCTTTCCTTCCCGCCGTGTGCGCTTCTCAGTCGCCCGGTGCGTCGCACGCGGTCTTGATGAAGTGCAGCGGCCCCGGACCGCGGTTGTACCGCAG
>JAUSBS010000011.1 GCA_030651905.1 Coriobacteriia bacterium | reverse complement strand
GCCGCCATCCTCGCCACGGGCGACGGCGGCTTTGAGGCCCTCGTCAGCGACCTCGTGCGTGAGCATCCACAGTGAGAAGAAACGCATGACATCGTCGGTGGCCATGGCCGTCGGCTCCCCTTCCTTGCTCCCCCGCCGCGGCCGGGTCCCGGTCCGCGTTCGGTACTACGCATCGTGTAATACACCACTACGTATAGTACCGACCGGGAGGAGTGTCAAGGGGGCGACGTCGTACGCCGTCACAATCCGGCGGCGCCCTTCACCGCGGCGACGAACTCCTCGCCCTCCTCGATCCGATCCCGTGGTATCAGGCTGGAGTAAGCCAGTTCCGACGATTCGAAGGTGACCGTGGCGGAGACGGTGCGGGGGACGATGACGTCGTCGCTCTTGCGCTTGACGGACGAGCCGAGGAGGCCTCCGGCGAGAGCTCCGACCGGGCCGAGGATCGCGCCGCCGAGCAGCGCGCCGCCGACCACGCCGGCCCCGGAGGTCTCCGTCGCCCCCTCGCCGTACTCGCGCGAGCGGTTCCTGCGGATGTCGGCTCTCGTGATCGAGCCGAGCGAAAGAACGCCATCGGGCGTGTGTAGGCCCGCGTCGTCCAGCACGAACTCCATGAACGTGCGGTGCTGCACCATGATCTCTCCCCGGTCCGGGTGTCCGTCGACGCGTCATCCGCCACCGTGCGCGGTTCCCATCAGTATGCACCGAGCGCGAGCGGACGCACCGAGCGCGAGCGCACGGCCGGAGTGCGTACACGGCCGGTCCCGCGGGGTATCATCGTCTCGCATCGTGAGCGCGTCCGTGCGACAGGAGGGACGTCATGAGCGACTGGGAGCAGGGTCCCGCAACGACGAGCGTCATGCCACAGGTGGCCGGAGGCGCTCCCCCGTCGACTCCCGGCCGGGGCGGTTCGCACAGCGCCGCACCGGGCGGCGCGCCGCTATGGGTGCTCATAGCCCTGGTGCTCGCGGCGATACTCGTCACCGGCACGGCCGTCTACCTCGTCGCCGGAGGGGCGAACGCGAAGCTCAGCGACGAGATCGCAAGCCTCCAGGCCGCCAACACAGCACTCGAGAGCCGCGTCAACGAACTCGATGCTCAGCTCAAGTCCGCCGAGGCCTCGGCCGCTGCGGCAGCCGCGGCGGCAGCGGCCGCGACCACACCGGCAACCACCGGTGCGAGCACGACGACCAAGACCGAGAAGCAGTTCACGTTCATCACCAAGGTCACGTGGAGTTCTTCGAAGGGCTACCAACTGAGCGCCGACTACGCGCAGATGCTCACGGGCTCCGCCGCCGCGGCTGCGGCCACGGCGCACGGCGACGAATCGCCGCCGCCGAACGACTACTACATCGTCAACGACAACAAGAAGCTGCGTGTGTTCCCGCTGTCCAAGACGGCCAAGATCACAGTCCTCGGCTGGGCGGGGGCCGACTCCACGGCTCCCAAGACGATCACGGTGGGACAGTTCATGGACGTCATGCCCGGTGGGACGAACCCGCAGGACCCATGGCGCAGTTCGCCCTACTACATCACCATCACCGGCGGCACCGTGACGAAGGTCGAGCAGATCTACCTGCCCTAGGCATGACCACCTGAATGACGAAGGGGAACGACGATGGCCATGCCGAAGGTGAAGGTCTGGATAGTCGTGCTCGCTGTTGCCGTTGCGATCGTGATGACCGGCGCGCTGACCTGGACGCTCGCGAGTTCGCCGTCCACGGAGCTCGACGCCACGGTGCTCTTCGAACAGCACCGCGCAAAGGAGCTGTCGGCCAAGATCGAATCACTGTCCTCGGAAGCCTCGGCTGCTGTCGCCGCCGCGAACGCCGCCTGGGCGAAGGCCAAACCGCAGACCTCCGGACCGGAGGAGCCTGTCGCCACCACTGCGTCGGGCAAGGACGTGAAGTCCTACGTCCACATCCGCAAGATGACCGGTCCGCTCGGCGAGACATTCACCGTCCATGTCGATCCGTTCCTGGTCTACACCGGAGCGGCGGCGACCAAGTATGCGAAGGCGCACGGCAAGACGGTCCCGTCCAACGGCATCCTGATCGTGGACGAGTCGAAGAAGACGTTCTCGTATCCGCTCGCTGACACAGCCGAGATCACCGCCTACACCGGCGGGGTCGAGGCGATGACACCCGAACCCATCGACGGCGGGCTGCTTCAGCAGTGGGTGACCGACCCGAGCATCATCCCGGACGCCAGCTCCGACATGTGGGAGATCACGGTCAAGAGCGGTGTCATCACGAACATCAAGATGGTCGCCATCGCAGGGTAGCTAGCGCCGGCGCTTCTTCACGCCATGGGCGGAGCCCTTGCGCGCGCCTCGCTTCAGCCGCTCGAGCACCTCGTCCTCCGGCGTCGACTCGATCTGTGAGCGCAGGCGGACGACCTGGTCGCGAAGACGGGCTGCCGACTCGAAGTCCAGCGCCTCGGCCGAGAAGGTCATGTCCTCCTCGAGCGTCGCGATGAGGCGCATGACCTCGTCGCGCGGCAGACCGGACAGTTCGCGCGCCACCTCCGCCGCCGCGGACTCGTCGCCGTCGGCGCGCCGGGCATAGTCCACGATCGCGTGGATCGCCTTGCGGATGGTCTGCGGCTCGATGCCGTGCTCCGTGTTGTAGGCGACCTGGATCGCACGACGCCGGTTCGTCTCGTCGATGGCGTTGCGCATCGAGTCGGTCACCTTGTCGGCATACATGATGACGGTGCCCGACACGTTGCGTGCCGCCCGCCCGGTGGTCTGGATCAGCGAGCGGAAGTTGCGCAGGAACCCTTCCTTGTCCGCGTCGAGGATCGCGACCAGCGAGACCTCGGGCAGATCGAGCCCCTCGCGCAGCAGGTTGATCCCCACGAGACAATCGAACACGCCCGCGCGCAGATCGCGCAGGATCTCGATGCGCTCGAGCGTGGGTACGTCGGCGTGCAGGTAGCGGACGCGGAGTCCCTGCTCGAACATGTAGTCGGTAAGGTCCTCCGCCATCTTCTTGGTGAGCGTGGTGACGAGCACTCGCTCATCACGCTCCGCGTGCTCCCGCACCTCCGCCACGAGGTCGTCGATCTGACCCTTCGTGGAGCGGACTTCGATCTGTGGGTCCACCAGACCCGTGGGGCGGATGATCTGTTCGACGACGCCTCCGCGCGACACCGACAGCTCGTAGTCGCCGGGGGTGGCCGACACGTAGACGAACTGCTTGACGCGCTGCTCGAACTCGTCGAAGCGCAGCGGACGGTTGTCGAGCGCGCTTGGCAGCCGGAACCCGTGCTCGACGAGCGTGAGCTTGCGACTGCGGTCGCCCTCGTACATGCCGCGTACCTGCGGGACCGTGACATGGCTCTCGTCGATGACCATGAGGAAGTCGTCGCCGAAGTAGTCGATGAGGCAATGGCCAGGCTCGCCCGCGGCGCGGCCATCCAGGTGACGCGAGTAGTTCTCGATCCCGGAGCAGAAGCCGACGTTCTCGAGCATCTCGAGATCGTAGTTGGTCCGCATCTCGAGCCGCTGGGCCTCGAGCAGCTTGCCCTCCGCGCGGAAGTAGGCCAACCGCTCGGCCAGTTCGGCCCGGATCGTCTCCAAGGCGAGCTGGAGCCTCTCGGGCACGGTCACGTAGTGCGTGGCGGGCCAGACCGGTACCGACTCCAGGTGCGCTACGACCTCGCCGGTGACGGGATCGAACTCGGCGATCTCCTCGATCGTGTCGCCGAAGAAGTCCACGCGCAACGGCCGGTCCGCATACGGCGGGAAGATGTCGAGCACATCGCCGCGCACGCGGAACGTCCCCCGGGAGAGGTCGAAGTCGTTGCGGTCGTACTGGATGTCGATGAGGCTGCGGATCAGCGCGTCGCGACCGGTCTCGGCGCCCGCCTTGAGGAAGACCGCCACCCCGGCATAGTCGTCGGGCGAGCCGATGCCGTAGATGCAGCTCACCGATGCGACCACGACGACGTCGCGGCGCGACAGCAGCGCGGCGGTGGCCGCGTGGCGCAGCTTCTCGACCTCCTCGTTGATCGAGGAGTCCTTCTCGATGAACGTGTCGGTGGACGGGACGTACGCCTCCGGCTGGTAGTAGTCGTAGTAGCTGACGAAGTAGACGACCGCGTTGTCGGGCATGAGGTCGCGCAGCTCCGATGCGAGTTGCGCTGCGAGCGTCTTGTTGGGCGCCATGATGAGCGTCGGCTTCTGCACCGACTCGATGACCTTCGCCATGGTGAAGGTCTTGCCCGAGCCGGTGACTCCGAGCAGGGTCTGGTACCGCGCACCGGCCTCCACGCCCTTCGCGAGCGCCGAGATGGCGGCTGGCTGGTCACCGGCCGGCTCGTAGGGCGAGACGACCTTCAGCGGCCTGACTTCGGCCGCCCGCCCGGGGCCGTGCACGATGCGCTTCTCTTGGCTCACTTCGCCTCCGTGAACGCATCCGGATACAGGACCGAGTAGACCTCGCGCTGGGCGAGGACCTCCTCGATATAGTGGCGCGTCGCCGGGAAGTCAACGACGTCACGGAACGGCGTGCCCGTGTGCCGCGATTCAGCGAGCCAGCGATCCACCGCCACCGAGCCCGCATTGTACGCCGCCAGTGCGACATCGTCCTCGCCGTAGTGGCGAGTCAGGGTGCGCAGGTGACGGGTACCGATCCGGAGGTTCGATTCGGGCACCTTGAGCGTCTCGATGGTCACCTTCTCGCGGATCCCGAGTTCACGGCCGACCTGTCGCGCGGTCGCCGGCATCACCTGCATGAGACCGACCGCACCCTTCGGGGACACGCTGGCGGGATCGAAGCCGGACTCGACGTTCACGACAGCCGCGACGAGATGTGGATCCAGCCCGTCGGCACTCGCGCTCTGCGCGATGGCCGGCGCGTAGCGCAGCGGATGATCGAGCCTCCGATACCACGTCGGTCCCTGCACCGCCAGCAGCGCCGCGGCCGCGAGCGCCACGACGACGAGCACCGGGACGACCCGGTGCAGAGCCAGCGGGTGCTCACGCGACACGCGGGGCGACCTCCCGCTCCCAGAACAGCGACAGCGTATGCCGGAACGACTCGAGCGAACCGTCGTTGTCGAGGACCCAGTCGGCGATCTCCCGCCGCTCGGCGTCGGTGGCCTGTGCATCCATGCGCGCCCGCGCATCGTCTTCGCCCATGCCGCGGGCAGCCAGACGAGCAAGACGCATGTCCTCGTCCGCGGAGATCGCGAGCACGGAATCCACCACTTCGAAGAATCCCGGCGCCTCGACCAGCAGGGGGATGTCGATGACGACCACAGCCGGCGGAGATTCCTGCGCATCGAGCATGTCGAGCGCACCTTGCGTGGCGGCGAGCACGCCCGGGTGGACGATCGCGTCGAGCTTGCGCGCGCTCTCGGGGCTGGCGAACGCGATGGCGGCAAGCCGCGCATTGTCGATGCCGCCCTCATCGGCCAGTAGGTCGCGGCCGAACGCGGTCGCGACGGGTTCAGCAAGCGGGCCGCCCGGCCCGATGAGGGCCTTCGCCATATCATCGAGGTCGATCACGACCGCCCCGCGCTCACCGAAGAGCCGCGCCGCTGTCGACTTGCCTGAGCCGATCCCGCCGGTCACCGCGAGTACGTACATCGGGCCACTCCCTCGCATCGATGCTCGGGGCCGGAGCCGCGCTCACATGCGCGCGACCCCGGCCCCGGGTGGTTACTTCGTGCCGGCCCGGACTAGCGGACCGGACGTATGCCCGAAGCTACTCGGACTTCTTCTTGGACTTCTTGACGGGCTTGGCTGCGACCTCTTCGGCCACCTCGGCCTCGACGACAGCCTCTTCGACCGCTTCGACGGCCTCGACGACGGCCTCAGCGGCCTCCTCGGCAGCTTCCTGCGCTTCGACCTCGGCTTCGACGGCCTCGGCGATCGCCTCTTCGGCGACGGCTACAGCCTCTTCGGCTTCGACCTCGGCCTCGATGGCGGCCTCGACGACATCCGCGTCAGCGCTCTCGACGGCAGCCTCCTCGGCGGCCTCCGCGACGATCTCAGCGACGACAGCCTCGGCGATCGCCTCTTCGGCGACCTCAGCGGCGACCTCGGCCTCGACCGCCTCTTCCACCGCGACGTCGACCGCGGCTGCGGCCTCATCGACGGCTTCGGTGACGGCGTCGTCAGCGCCTTCCTCGTCCTCGGCGCCTTCCTTGCCCTCCATCGCGTCCGGCAGACCAAGGTCCTGGTTCGCGGCACGGATGGACAGCGAGATGCGGCGGCGATCCAGATCGACATCCATGACCTTCACATGCACGGCCAGACCGACCGACACGACGTCCTCGGGCTTCTCGACGTGGCCCTTGGCCATCTCCGAGATGTGCACGAGTCCCTCGATGCCGTCGCCGATCTCCACGAAGGAGCCGAACGGAACGAGCTTGGTGACCTTGCCGTCGAGGATCGTACCGACGGGGAACTGCTTGACGAGCTGCTTCCACGGATCGTCCTGGGTCTGCTTGAGGCCGAGCGAGATGCGCTCGCGGCTCATGTCGACGTCGAGCACCATGACCTCGACCTTGTCGCCGACCTGCACGACCTCGGACGGGTGGTTGACGTGGCTCCAGGAGAGCTCCGAGATGTGGACGAGGCCGTCGATGCCGCCGAGATCGACGAACGCACCGAAGTCCACGATGGACGAGACGGCGCCCGGCAGGATCTGGCCCTTGACCAGCTTCGCCAGGATGTCCTGACGCTCGTGCTTGCGGCCCTCTTCAAGGACGACGCGGCGGGAGAGGACCACGTTGTTGCGATTGCGGTCCATCTCGATGACGCGGCACTCGAGGCGGGTGTTGATGAACGTGGCAAGGTCCTTCACGCGGCGAAGATCGACGAGCGAGGCGGGAAGGAAGCCGCGCAGGCCGATGTCCAGGATGAGACCGCCCTTGACGACCTCGATGACCTCGCCCTCGACGTTCTCGCCCGAGGCGAACTGCTCTTCGACCTTGACCCAGGCGCGCTCGTACTCGGCGCGCTTCTTGGACAGGATCAGACGGCCGTCCTTGTCCTCCTTCTGGAGAACGAGGGCCTCGATGACGTCGCCGACGGCGACTATCTCGTTGGGGTCGGCGTCCTTGCGGATGGAGAGCTCGCGCGCGGGGATGACGCCTTCGGACTTGTAGCCGATGTCGAGCAGGACCTCGTCCCGCGCGATGGACACGACGGTTCCGGTGACCAGGTCGCCGTCGTCGAAGTCCGTGATGGTGCCGTCGATGAGGGCATGCATCTCCTCATCGGTGTAGATCTTGTCGTCGACCACGCTCGCTTCGGGTGTGGTCAGTTCCTGCTCGTCGCTCATCTGTGCTTCGGCCCCTTCTCTCTTGTCGCTAGGGGCCCCGATGCACATGGTCTCGGTCGCTGGCTTCCGGGTCACGCGTACACTCGGTCGGCGGCTGTCCTGGGCTCATGCGGTGTCGGGGTTCGGACAATACGAGCGCCACAGGCCTTCTGCCTGTCGCGCCGAGGAGACACTATACACGCGCGCGAAGCGGCTTGCACGCCCGGGGGGCGGGCCGACATCGACACGGCGGGCGAAGCAGGAGCGCCGCTCGGGGCGTCGAAGAGCATGCTGGGGGAGTTCCCGGGTCGGCGGCACGCATCGGGGGAGAAAGATGTCGGGCGAGAAGATCCTGATCGCGGACGACAGCACACACGTGCGCATGCTGGTCCGGGGGGCGCTGGAGTCCGCCGGCTACGCCACGGTCGAGGCCGTCGACGGCCCGGACGCGCTCCAGAAGGCCATCGACGAGCAGCCGGACCTAATGCTGCTCGACCTGATGATGCCGGGGCTCGACGGGTTCGAGGTCCTGCAGTTCATGAACCGACGTCCCGAGACATCCAACATCAAGGTGATCATGCTCACCGGCTCGGATGAGGCGTCCAACCAGCAGTACGGCTACACGCTCGGGGTCGTGGGCTACATCGTGAAGCCCGTCGCCACCGAGGATCTGCTCACCGCCGTGGCCCGCGCGCTTCGACCCGTGACGCCCTGGGGGTAGACACAGGTCACTTCGCGCTGGCCCAGTCGCTCCCCCACGACACGTGCGCGTCGATAGGCACCGACAGCGCGACCACGCCCTCCATCGCGGCGTGCACCATATCGGCCAGGCGATCGACCTCGTCGGCCGGGGACTCGAAGACCAGTTCGTCGTGGACCTGGAGCACCATGCTCGCCTTGAATCCCTCCGCGCGAAGCGCGTCGTCGACCGCGATCATCGCCAGCTTCATGATGTCGGCGGCGCTGCCCTGCATCGGGTGGTTCATCGCGGTGCGCTCGCCGAACGAGCGCAGGTTGAAGTTCGAGCTGCGGAGTTCCGGGATCCAGCGACGGCGACCGAACAGCGTGACGGCGTAACCGTTGTGGTGCGCCTCGGAGACGGTCCGGTCCAAGTACTCGCGCACCTTCGGATACGCGGCGAAGTAGCGATCGATCATCGCCTGCGCCTCGGCCCGCGGGATCTTGAGCGACTCGGACAGCCCGTGCGAGGAGATGCCGTACACGATGCCGAAGTTGACCGCTTTGGCGCGGCGGCGATGCTCGGGCGTGAGTTCGTCGTGCGGGACGGCGAAGACGCGCGCGGCAGTCTCCGTGTGGAAGTCCTCGCCGCTCGTGAACGCCTCGATGAGGCCCTCGTCCTCGGACAGGTGCGCGAGGATGCGCAGCTCGATCTGGCTGTAGTCGGCCGAGACGATGAGGTCGCCGGCCCGCGCCGG
>JAUSBS010000009.1 GCA_030651905.1 Coriobacteriia bacterium | reverse complement strand
ATCGACGCGTGGCGCAAGGCCCTCCAGCTCGATCCGAAGCATCCGCGAGCGATGTACAACCTCGCGGTAGCCGCGCTCAAGCGCGAGGGCGTGCCGACCGCGCTGCCCGGCTTTCGCAAAGCCGGCGAACTCGACCCGAGTCAGGACGAGCTGTTCTTCGCCCTCGCGAAGATAGGCCCCTTGCCCGACACGCTGCCCGACCCCGATCAGGTGCCGGACGACCGGGACGCCTTGCTCAAGGCCGCCGGGTCGCTGGCCCGGGCGGAGGACTTCTTCGCCGCTCAGGACCTCATCGGCGCGATCCTGGATGCGCAGCCCGCTGACGCTGAGGCACTCGCGCTGGCCGGATACATGTACCTCAAGCAGGAGGCGGTCAACGAAGCGACGGCGGTGGCCCTGCGCGCGCTGATGATCGACAGGGAGTCTGCGACAGCCGTGTACGTCCTAGGCGTGGCCTATGCGAGGCTTCCCGGACTCAGCCGCCATGCCACGCGCGTGTTCACGGCGCTCACGCGCCTGGCGCCGCGCCATCCGATGCCGCACGTCCTGCTGGCCGAGTCCCGCATGGGACTCCAGCGGTACTCGGAGGCGATGCGGTCGTACCGCTCTGCCGTCGCGCTCGACCCCGCGTGCGTCCGCGCGCGCTTCGGACTGGCCGCGGCCCTGCTCACGGAGGGGCGTCACGCGGAAGCGGACTGGGAGGTCCGACGCGCGGCGTACTACGACACCAAGCGTCAGCATCTGTTCTGGAACCTCTACGACACCTACGTAGGGGGAGGCGAGGGGTAGCTCCATGTCAGCGGAACGCAGGCGGAGCCGGCGCAACACCGGCGCGGTCGACAAAGCGGCGAAAGCGGCGAAGGAAGCCGACCAGTCAGTCGCGCTCGAGACAGAGTCGCCGGCCGCGACGAAGACGGTCGCTCCGCGCCGTTCCGCGACGTTCCCGCTGGGCATCGACTACTGGCCGATGGACGACGAGATCGCCTCGTTCACGGAGTGGTACGCGGGAGACATCGAGGCCGACTTCGCCGCGTTCGCCGAGGCCAGGCTGACACTCGTGCGCATCTTCATCTCGTGGAAGTACTTCGAGCAGCAGGTCGGCAACTACGACGAGGAGGCATCCCAGCGTCTCGAGCGGCTCGTGGCTGCCGCCCGCGACAATGGCCTGCAGCTCATCGTGTGCTTCTTCGCCGACGACCGACTCGCCGAGCTCTGCGACGTGACGTGGGGGAAGCGTCGCGATCCCCGGACCGACCCGTATCTCATCCAGCGCCAGGTGTCGCTCATCCAGCGCATCGTGTCGCTGTATCGCGCGGAGAAGGCGGTGTTCGCCTGGGATCTGGCGAACGAGGCGTTCTGTACAGGCTTCAAGAGTGCGAAGGACCTCGGGACCTGGGTGCGGACACTGCGGGAGGCCGTGCGTGAGGTCGATCCCGAGCGGCCGATCCTGCTCGGTGCCGATCCGGAGACGCTCCTGCGAGTCAGCGGGGTGGACGCGCGCAACGCCATCGACGAATGCGAGTTCGCGATCAGTCACGTGACCGCGCCGTATCAGGCATACGCCGCGGAGGGGCCGGTCATCTCCGGGCCCGCCACGTACCTCGACTCGTTCCTGCTCCGAAGTGCCAGGCGTGATCTGCCCGTCCTCGTCGACGGGGCCGGTGTGCACTCCCTCGACTACAGCGCGGCCCAGGAGGCGGGCTACCTCCGCACGGTCCTGTACGGCTCGCTCATGAATCGCGGGGCCGGAGTCTTGCTCCGCCGCTGGCGTGACGTGGAGACCGAGCGGCGCGAGCCGTACTTCCGCGACCCCTTCGAGGTGCTCGTCGGCGTGAAGGCCATCGACGGGACGCCGAAGCCCGCGCTCGCCGAGGTCGACCGCTTCGCCCGTGTGGCGGCCCGGCTCGATCTTCGTCGCTACACACCACAGCCGGAGCGTGTCGCCGTGCTCATCCCGGCCGAGCGCTACGAGCCGCTGCCCTCCCTGGCCGGCCTCTACGATCCGCGGTCGTGCCTGCAGGCGTACATCTCCGCGAAGGAAGCGCATCTGCCGGTCGATATCGTCCGCGAGGGCGACGAGCTCGGCGGCTTCAGCGTGCTGCTCATACCCAGCGTCGGGCGGCTGCTCCAGGGGACGTGGCGCGAGCTGACCGAGTTCGTGCAGGCGGGAGGAGTGCTCTTCGCCTCGTATGGCGGCGGGGATGCCGACCCGGCCGTGCGCGAGCTCTTCGGTGTCGAGTTCCTTGGGGACCACGGGTCCCGGGCGACGCTTCGCTGCAGGGTCGCTCAGCCCGACGCACTCGGCCCGCTCGTCTCGTTCGACGCGAAGCTGGCCGTGCCGCACTTCGCTCTCCTCGGCGGCGGCGGCGCCACGGTGATCGCGACGGATGCGAAGGGGAGTCCGCTGCTCATGCAGCATTCGTACGGGTCCGGTCGCGCGGTCTACCTCGCCGCGCCGGTCGAGCGCGCGTTGGCGCAGGGCGACACATGGGCGGCCCCACCAGCCGTGCGCGCGATGCTGCGCACCGTCTACGGGGCACTGTCTCGAGCCGCGGGCGCCGCGCTCCCCTTGGCGTGCGATACGCCGGAAGTCGAGATCGCGCTCTTCAACGGCGAGCAGGACGACATCGTCCTGCTACTCAACCATTCGCCAGAGACGTTGACCGCGACCGTCACTGCGGAGCGCCTCATCGCCTCCATCGCCGACGTCCGCGGGGGCCAGCCGACGAGCGTGGGGAGCCCGGCCTTCGGCGTGCCGCTCGGGCCCAACGGCGCGGCATCGCTGCGGGTCGTCTGGTCGTAAGAGCGACGACCGTCACGTTACGGCTGCATCCCCGGTGATAGTATTGGGAAGGACACAACCATAGCGTGTCACGGCTCCGAAGGCCGCCCTCTCGGGGGCGCTGCGGAGCAAGACGGACGGGCAGTCGAAACCGGGGGTGCTGATGGACGCAGGCCGCGATGCGACCCGCGAGTACCTGCTCGAGTCTTGGCTCGAGCTCAATGAGGCCATCGATGCCCACCCCGAACTGCGCAAGCTGCTTTTCGATGCGGTGACGGGCCTGCCCACGACGCCGCTCCTCTTCCCGCGCATCCGCGCCCTGCTCGCCGACCGCGGCGAGGTCTCCTTGCTGTGTCTCAACGTCGTGCGCTACAGCAAGATCGAGGAGATCTACGGGTGGAAGGTCTTCGACGAGGTCATGCGTCAGGTCTCGCAGGCGCTCGAGAACATCACCGGCGCCTACCTGCGCGATTCCGACATCATCGCGGAGCTCATGATCTCCGGTAACTCGTTCGTGATCGTCCTCTCGCCGCCGCGCAACACCCTGCACGTCGAACCCGGGGTGCTTGCCGACCTCACCCGACGTGTGGAGAGCCGCGTCCGAGAGGACCTCGAGACGGCGATGCCCGCCTCGCTGTTCCGCAAGTTCGGCTGCTATGTCGGGTCGGCGACCATCAAGGCCGACGCGAACATGCGGCTCGAGCGCCTCGTGCACGAGGGCCTTCAGCACGCCCTCGACGAGAGCTCGACTCGTGAGGCCGTCGACGCCACCGAGCGCAAGGAACGCCTCACCGAGATCATCGAGAAGGGTGAGGTGCGCACGCTCGTCCACCCGGTGCTCAAGCTCGACGACCTCACTGTCATCGGGTACGAGGCGCTGTCTCGAGGTCCCGAAGGCGGGGAGTTCGAGCGTCCGGACAAGCTGTTCAAGGTCGCCTACGATGCGGATCTCGTGCTGCGGCTCGAGCGACTGTGTCGCAGGCAGGCCATACGCGCCGCCGCGGACCTGCCCGCGGGCCGGATCCTGTTCATGAACATCGAGCCCGAGGCGATCGGCGATCCGGAGCTGCGTGATGTCATGTTCACCGCGTTGCTCGTGGACGCGGCGATCACGCCCGACCGCATCGTGCTGGAGATCACCGAGCGCACCGCCATCATCGACTTCCCGTCGTTCCGCTCGACGCTGGAGTACCTGCGAGCACTCGGGTTCTCGGTAGCTGTCGACGACGCCGGCGCCGGCTACGGTTCGCTCCAGGTGCTGGCCGAGGTCAAGCCCGAATGGCTCAAGATCGACATCTCACTCGTCCGTGGCATCGACACCGACGAGGTCCGGCGACAGCTCATGGCGAGCATGGTGACGTTCGCCAGCCGCATGGGGGTGCGGCTCATCGCCGAAGGGATAGAGACGAAGGCGGAGCTGGCCACCCTGCTCGAGCTGGGTGTGGGCTACGGCCAGGGGTTCCTGTTCACGAGGCCGGTGCCGCCCTTCCCGGACGACGCCGACGTGATGCCTCCGGCGTAGCCGGCAGGGCAATGAGGGCCCGCCTCCGTGGCGGGACGGGTTCGCGCGGGCGAGGATGTCTCCAATGGAGGTAGACGGCCGCTGGGATGTGGGGGATCCGGACGTCGACGCATTCGTCGACGCCAACATCGTCTCGTTCGCTGCCTGGGATCTCGTCATCTACCTCAACAGGAACCCCGATACGTGCGAGCCCTTGGCGGGGCTGGCGGCGGTGCTTGCGCGGCAGGAGACCGACCTTATGCCCGCGGTGCGTCGGCTCGTCCGCACGGGAGTCCTTGTCGAGTCCGACGAAGCGGGGACCATCCGCTATAGCCTCACAGCCGACGTCGCCGTGCGCGCCGTTATCGGCCGCTTCCTCGACATGGCCGCGCGCCGCGAGCACCGATTGGAGTTCGTTCGACGGGTGCTCGCCCAGATCACCGGCGCGTAGCCTCGGGCGGCGTTCGCGGCCACGACCCCGTGTCATCTGATACTCCTATCATGTAGTCTTATGCGTGCTGCTCGGCGCCGTGCGAGCGCCGCAGAGGCACGTCCGGTCCCGGAGACGGAGACACGCATGGAGCCAGTTCGCCTCACAAGCCTTTCGAGCAAGGCCGGTTGAGCCGCCAAGTACGGTCCGGCGGACCTGCAGGCCATACTCGACAAGCTCGTCCCCGGTGAGTCCGATCAGCTCATGGTCGGGTTCGAGACCGCTGACGACGCCGCTGTCTACGTGCTCGACGACGAGACCGCGCTGCTGCTGACGGTCGACTTCTTCACGCCCATCGTCGACGACCCGTACGACTTCGGTCGGATCACTGCGGCCAACGCACTCTCGGACATCTACGCGATGGGCGGGCGTCCGCTCACCGCGATGAACCTCGTCGCGTTCCCGTGCTCGCTCGGCCCCGACGTGGTCGCCGAGGTCATGCGGGGGGGCGCCGACGTATGCCGCCAGGCCGGGGCGGTGGTCGTCGGCGGACACACCATCGACGACAAGGAGCCGAAGTTCGGCCTCTCGGTGATGGGTGTCGTGCATCCGTCGAAAGTCGTGCGCAACATCGGCGCGCGACCGGGGGATGCGCTCGTGCTGACCAAGCCGCTCGGCACCGGGGTCATCGGGACCGCACTCAAGCGGGAGCTCGAGACCGAGGAGAGCGCGCGCGCCGTGATCGAGTCGATGGCCTCGCTCAATCGCGCCGCGGCGGAGGCTATGGTGGAGATCGGCGTGAACGCCGGGACGGACGTGACCGGTTTCGGGATACTCGGACACCTCCACGAGATGGCCGAGGGCAGCGGTGTCGCCGCTGTGCTCCACTACGACTGCCTGCCGATCTTCGACGGCGTGGAGCGGTATGCGGCGTCAGGCGTGGTCCCGGGCCGCACCAACGACGTGATCGAGCACGTGCGCCACTTCACCTCGTGGACCGACCATCCGGCGCCTGAAGGCCCGGACGCTCCGGTGGAGGACCTGACTCGCTGGCGCGTGCTGTGCGACCCACAGACCAGCGGCGGGCTGCTCATGTCCGTCGACGGCGACAAGGTGGACGTCCTGCTTGCAGCACTGCGCGAACGGGGAGTCACACCCGCGCTGATCGGCCGCATCGTCGAAGGCGCGGCAGGCACGATCACCGTCGAGTAGCGGCGGGCCCAACGAGTGCCACGCCGTGCGAAAGGACCGTGGACCATGGCGAAGACGTTCTGGATCGTGACGGACCGACTCGGTTCGGGCGACGAGGAGCTCGGCCGGGTGCTCATGCGCAACTTCCTGTACTCGCTCGCGCGGGCCGATGCGAAGCCCGCGCGCGTGATGCTCATGAACGGTGGCGTGCGCCTGGCGTGCGAGGGCTCGGATTCGCTCGACGATGTCCGGTTGCTGGCCGAGGGCGGTGTCGTGGTGAAGGTGTGCGGGACCTGCCTCGACTACCTCGGGCTCAAAGACGCGCTCGCTGTGGGGGAGATCGGCGACATGGCCGGTTCGGCAGGCGTACTCGCCGGCGACAGTGAGGTCGTGACCGTGGCGTAGCTTCCGGTCGTTCCCGGTGTGCTCCCGCGCGGGGCCGGGCGCCCGCGGTGCGCTAGAATGGCGACCATGGATACGAAGGCCCTGCTCCGGGCGCTACCCAAGACCGACGAACTCCTCAAGCGCGAGGACCTCTCTGTGCTCGCGACCCAACAGCCGCGGCCGGTGGTGGTCGACGCTGTGCGCGACGCGGTCGAGACGGTCCGCGCGCGCATCTTGGCGGGCGACCCGACGCCGGTGGACGAGGACGACCTGGCGACCGAGGTCGCCCGACTCGTCGCCGAGCGCATGCGGCCCTCCCTTCGCCGCGTGGTCAACGCCACCGGGATCATCGTGCATACGAACCTCGGGCGCAGCGTGCTCTCCGATTCGGCCTTGCGCGCGGCGCTTCAGGTGGGCGGCAACTACTCGACGCTCGAGTACGACGTGGAAAGCGGCGAGCGAGGCAGCCGCCACGTCCACGCCGAGCGCCTCATCTGCGACGTCACCGGCGCCGAGGCGGCCATGGCGGTCAACAACAACGCGGCCGCCGTCCTGCTCGCCATCGCGGGGCTTGCGGCACGCAAGGAGGCCATCGTCTCGCGGGGCCAGCTCGTGGAGATCGGCGGGTCATTCCGCATCCCCGACGTCATGCGGCAGTCCGGCGCGAAGATGGTCGAGGTCGGCGCGACCAACAAGACGCATCTGCGCGACTACGAGCAGGCCATCACCCCGAAGACGGGACTCATGCTCAAGGTCCACTCGAGCAACTACCGGATGGTGGGGTTCACCGAGGAGGTACCGCTCGAGGAGCTTTCCGCACTGGGTCGTTCGAGCGGCGTGCCGGTCTACGAGGATCAGGGTTCGGGTGTGCTCATCGACCTTCGTCCGTTCGGGTTGCCCGACGAGCCGACCGTGCGCAGCAGTATCGAGGCCGGCGCGGACCTGGTCAGCGTGAGCGGCGACAAGCTGCTCGGCGGACCACAGGCCGGCATCCTGTGCGGACGCCGTGACATCATCGATCGGCTCAAGAAGCATCCGCTCGCCCGTGCCCTGCGGCTCGACAAGATGACGCTCGCGGCGCTCGAGGCGACGCTGCGGCTCTACCTCGACCCCGCCCGTGCGCTGGTGGAGATCCCGACGCTCGGGATGCTCACGGCGCCGGCCGACACCGTTCGCTCGCGGGCCCACGCGCTCGCCGCGCGGATCTCGGTGCGGTGCGACGGCGCGTATGTCGTCGTCGCGATGCCCGACATCGCCCGCGCCGGCGGCGGCGCACTCCCGATGGCCGATATCCCCACGACGGTCGTGACGCTCGAGCCGCGCACAATGAGCGCGAACGAACTCGAGGAGCGTCTCCGGCTCGGCGAACCGTGCGTCGTCACCCGCATCAAGGACGGGCGCGTGCTGGTCGACCCGCGCACCCTGACTGCGGCCGAGGAGGGCGAGATCGTCGAGGCGCTCGCCCGCGCAGCAGGCGTCGACGGGTAGCGCGCCGTGACGGCACCTTCGCTCGTCCTGGGCACTGCCGGGCACATCGACCACGGCAAGTCCGCGCTGGTCAAGGCGCTCACCGGCACAGATCCGGACCGTCTCCCGGAGGAGAAGGAGCGCGGGGTCACCATCGAGCTCGGCTTCGCCCGGCTCGAAATGCCCTCCGGTCGCTCCATGGGTGTCGTCGACGTCCCCGGACACGAACGCTTCGTTCGCCAGATGGTGGCCGGCGCAACGGGGATCGACGTCGTGCTGCTGGTGGTGGCCGCGGACGACGGGATCATGCCGCAGACGCGTGAGCATCTCGCCATCATCGATCTGCTCGGCATCCCGAGGGGCGTCGTGGCGATCTCGAAGGCCGATCTCGCGGATGACGATTGGATCGCGCTCGTGGCCGACGACATCGAGCGCCTGCTCGAAGGCACGAGCATCGAGGGCGCTGTGATCGTGCCCGTCTCCGCTCGCACCGGCCGAGGGCTGCCGGAGCTTCTCGCAACGCTCGATGACGCGTCGAAAGCGACTCCGGCACGTCAGGCGTCGCTGGCGATGCGGCTCCCGGTCGATCGGGTCTTCACCATCGCGGGAGCCGGGACGGTCGTGACCGGCACCATGTGGTCCGGCACGGCGCGTAGGGACGATCCCGTGGAGGTCCTCCCGTCGGGTCGAACGGGCCGCATCCGCGGCGTCCAGGTCCACTCACTCGCTGTGGACGAAGCGACAGCCGGCCAGCGCGTCGCACTCAACATCGCCGGGCTCGACCGCGACGAGATCGCACGCGGAGATATCGTGGCGGCACCCGGAACACTCGCGGTGACCGACCGGTTCGACGGGCGATTCACCTACCTCCCGGGCAATGAGAAGCCGTTCGAGACAGGAACGCGCGTGCACGTCCACCACGGTACGCGTGAGGTTCTCGGACGCGTACTCCTGATGGACGACCGCGGGGAGCTCAGGCCGGGGGAGAGCACCTTCGTGCAGGTGCGGCTCGAGGAGCCGCTCGCGCCGCGCTACGACGACCGCTTCATCGTGCGCTCCTACTCGCCCGTCTTCACCATCGGCGGCGGGGTCGTACTCGACGCGCTCCCGCTGCGGCGCACGATGCTCAGAGACTCCGAGCGCGGGCTGCTCGACGCTCTGCTTCGGCATGACCTCTCCACCGCTTCACTCGACCTGCTCGCCTCGCGCGGTGTCCCGATGACGTCGGCCGAGGTCTCAGCCGCGCTGGGCGTTCCGCGCGCCGGTGTCGCCGACGAACTGAACCGCGCCGACCTCGCGAGATTGAAGGTCGGCGCCGACACGTACTTCATCACAGGCGAAGGACTCGAGCGCCTCGTGGAGGGTATCGAGGCGGCTCTGCTGCGCTTCCACGAGGCGAACCCGCTGGCGACAGGGATGGCGGGCGGCGCCTTGCGTGACGCGGTCGATCGTCGCCTCCAGCCGAAGGTCTTCGACGCCGTGCTCGAGCTCGCGTGCACCCGCGGACTCGCGCGTGCGAGTGCGGGCGCGGTGAGCCATCCGAAGGCCGCTGCGGCGGCGCAGGCGGAAGAGGATGCGGCTCTTGCGCGGCTCGTACCCATCCTCGAGGAGCAGGGGCTCTCCACCGGTACCGTCGCGGAACTGGCAGCGAAAGCGGGCATCGACCCCGGCGTCACACGGAAGTCGCTCGGCAAGCTCGTGTCGGCTGGGCAGGTCGTGCGACTCGGCTCGGACCTGCACTTCGCCGCCAGTGCGGTCGAGGAGGCGCGACGCCGCGTCGTTGAGTTCCTTGAGGCGAACGGGACCATGCTGGCCAAGGATGCCCGCGACGTGACCGGAACGTCCCGCAAGTACATCGTGCCGCTGCTAGAGTACTTCGACTCCCGGGGAGTGACGAAGCGAGAGGGGGACGTGAGGACCTTGCGCGGGTCCGTCGGAGGCTAGTCCGTGGGCTTCGGTGCCCGCGCCAGCGTGATCGTGAAGACCGCTCCGCCCTCGGGCCGATTCGCGGCTTCGACGCGGCCGCCATGCATCTCGACCAGGCGCCTGACGATCGCGAGCCCCAGACCGCTGCCGCCGCCTACCCCTCGCGGCCCTGACGCTCGGAAGAAGCGGTCGAAGACCCGTTCGAGGTCCTCCGGCCGGATCCCCCGACCCTCGTCGGCGATGGAGATGGTGACTGTCTCTCTCGTTCCGGTCGCCGACAGCGTTATCTCGGAGCCCTCGGGTGTATGCGGCACGGCGTTGTTGATGAGGTTGAGCAGGGTCTGCATGAGTTGGTCCGGTTCGCCGTAGATCCACAGCGCCGGCTCAGACTCGACCCGGTAGCGACGCTCTCCAAGCACGCGCCCGCGCCCTGCCGCTTCCTGAAGCAGCGTTTCCACCTCGAGCAGCTGGAACGGGCGCGCCGCCTCGACCTCGAGTCTCGCCAGAGCCAGCATGTCGTCGACGAGCCTGCCCATGCGTGCCACCTCGTCCGCGACTAGCGCGAGTTCGTCCGCGCGCTCGGCCGGCGAGAGGTCCTCTCGGGTCACGATCTCGATGTGGCCGGACACGATCGCGAGCGGTGTGCGCAGTTCGTGCGACGCGTCGGCGAGGAACCTGCGCTGCTCGCGAAACGCGGCCTCGAGCCTGTCGAGCATGTCGTTCACGGCGTCGACGAGGCTGCCGACCTCATCAGCCGGACCGTCGTAGGCGATGCGCTCGGCCAGTCGCGCCTGCGTGATCCTCCCGGCGGTACCCGCCACATGCCGAAGCGGTGCGAGGCTGGTACGGGCCGCCATCGCCGAGAGCAGGGCGCCGAGCAGGACCACCAGAGTGCTCGCTACCGCCAGGATGCGCAGCAGCTGGGACGTGAGTTCTCTTGACGGCCCGAGGGGAAGTGCGGCCTCGAAGACCCCGATGTTGGTCCCGGTGGCGCCCTTGATGGGCACGACGGCCGCGCGATACATCTCGCTTCCATACATGAAATCGACGTATGCCCGCACCGCGCTCGTGGTGTCGAGCGCGCCGCGGTTGGCTGAGGCCTGCTCGAGCAGGACGTCGGAGTTGGAGATGACCCTTCCCGTCGGGAGGCGGAGCAGGAGTACGGGACGAGAGACCGATGCGGCGGCGGAGCGCGTCTCGAGATAGGTGCGCGCGGCTGCGCGGAGGTCGAACGCGGGATCGCGTTCGGCGGCGCTCCCCATGGCTGTCGCGAACGCCTCGGTCTCACGCAGCAGGGCGCGGTCGAGGTCGACGTTGAGCCGCTGTCGCACGCTGAAGTAGGAGATGGACGACAGCGCGGTGACGCCGAGCGCGAGCACGAACGTCACGGTCAGGGCGACCCGCGCGCTTGTGGTCAGCCGGTCACGACGGGACACGGTAGCCGGCCCCACGGACGGTCTCGATGACCGAAGCCTGCCCTGGGCCGTCCAGCTTGCGTCGCAGGTACCCCACGTAGACGTCCACGACGTTGCTGCCGGTGTCGAAGTCGAAGCCCCACACCGCGTCGAGCAGTTGCTGGCGAGTGACGACCTGCCCGGCATGGCGCATCAGATACTCCAGCAGGGCGAACTCGCGGGACGGCAGGTCGGCGGCGCGCTCGCCACGTGTGGCCACGCGCGTCCGGGTGTCCAAGATCAGGTCGCCGACCGAGACGATATGGCTCGCGGCCGCCCCATGGCGCACGCTCGCACGGATGCGCGCGGACAGTTCGCGCATCGAGAACGGTTTCGTCAGGTAGTCGTCCGCGCCCAGGTCGAGCAAGTCGACCTTGTCGTCCACCTCGCCGAGCGCGGAGAGCACGATCACCGGCAACTCCGGCTTCGAGGCACGCACACGGGCGAGTACTTCGCGACCGTGGCCGTCGGGCAGGAGGAGATCGAGCAAGACGAGGTCGTAGTCACGGCTGATCGCCATCTCGGAGGCCTCGCCCACGCCGATGGCGCGCTCGACAGCGTGCCCCTCGGCGGACAGGCCTTTCACGACGAACGAGGCGATACGATCCTCGTCCTCGACCAGCAGGATCCTCACGCGCTCCTCCAACCGCCACGGATCACGGCACGGGTGGCCCCCGCCGCGGTGCCGAGTCTCGTCTAGTCCTCGTCGCTTTCGTGGACCTTCGGGACGACGACCTCGTGATCGTCCTCCTCCTCCTCCTCGTCCGGATCATGCAGCGGTCTGCCACCGGGCTTGGTCGAGGAAGTGCCCGTGCCCTTGACGGCGCTCGCGGCGCCGCTCGATACCGCAACGCCCGAGCTCACACCCGGCTTCGAGGCACTGGTAGGAGCGTGTGGCTTCAGGGTCGATCCGGAACCAGAGAGCGCGACGCCCGGAGAAGGCGCAGCCGACGTCGCGGTCCCTGACGCGGCCGCGTGAGCGGTGGTGGCTCCGATAGAGACGACCGGAAGATCGGCAGCGCGTGGATCGACCGGGGCGTTCCCGGACACGGTGAAGGCGACCGCTGCTGTCGCCAGCATGGCCGCCGTCACCGTGACTGCTATGTTCGCTACTGTCTCGTTAGTCATCGTGGTGCCGAAGTACCTCCCTCGGCACAGTGTAGCGCGTCAGTCGTCCGTATCGGAGTCATCGTCTGAGGAATCGTCCCCGGAGCGGCTCTTGGCGCCGTTACCGTGGCTCTTCGATGCCTCGCTGGACTTATGCTCGCTCACCTTCGCGCCGACCGTCTCACGTGCTGCGTCCTCGGCGGCATCGTCAGCGCAATCGTCGGAGCCGCTGATCTCGTCCTTGTCGTCGTCGACCTTGCCGGCGTCCTCGATGGCGTCATCGGCGCAGTCGTCGGTCCCGGGAACGTCGGTGCAGTCATCGATGCCTGCGGTGTCCGTGCAGTCATCCGAGCAGTCGGTGCCGTCCGGGACGACCGGCGGAACGACGGGGCTGGTCTCACCCGACGGGGGCGTGACCGGCGGAGGCGTCACGGGCTTGAGCGAGTGACACGCATCCGAGAAGCAGGTGGCGCCATAGTGTGACGTTCCCGGCGCTGTAGCGTCGGCGGAGATCGCCGGAGCGGCCGCGGACGCGATGGCGACCGTCGAGACGAGCGCGATCACGGCAAGCAGGCCGACGAGCAGAGCGCGGGTCTTCAGTAGTGCTGCGAGCTTCTGCATTGGTCCCTCCTCTTTCCATGTCTCGAGGGCGTTGGGCCCTCGCCCAGAAGCATCGGTGTTGTAGATGAGAGGCTGGTGAGGGGGGAGTGAGAGAACGCTCACCCCCGCGGCGAGACGATCCGCTTCAGTCGTCGCCCCCCTTGGCGCCGTGGCATGCGGTGCACGTGTGTGAAGTGTATCCACTCGGGTGGCACTTCACGCACGCGAAGCTGCGATAGGTGTGCTCGCCGCCGGTCGAGGGATGACGGAACGTCGCCCGGGACCATGCCACGAGCGGCTTGTGGCACGAGGCGCACGACGAGCCGAAGTGGTTGGCGGGGGCCTTGTGGCACGAAGCACAGGCACTGGAGGCGGGGTGTGTCGCTGCCCAGGAGGTGCCGGGCTTCTTGTGACAGGTGGCGCACGAGACCGCACGGTTGTGGCCGGCTGGGGCTTTGTGGCACGACGCGCACGCCGATGACGTGTGGCGGAAAACGGCCCGGTTGAACGCCACGCCGGGCTTGTGGCACGTCACGCACGACGCACCGAAGTGCTTGGCGGGGGCGTTGTGGCACGAGCCGCAGGCGGTCGACGCGGGGTGTGAGAACACCCACGAGACACCGGGCTTGCGATGGCATTCGGCGCAGGCACCGGCGCTGTGCTTGGCCGGGGCGACGTGGCACGAAGCGCAGTCGGACGACACGTGCTTGAAGACCGTCTTGGCGAAGGGGACGTCGAGAGTGTGGCACGAAGCGCAGGCCGGTCCGAAGTGCTTGGTCGGAGCGGCGTGGCACGATGCGCAGTCCTTGGATGCGGGGTGAGAGAAGGCCCAGCGCGGACCCGGAAGATGGCACGTCGTGCACTCGCCGCGAGCGACGTGTGTCGGCTCATGGCACTTCGAGCACGCGACCTTCTCCACGTCGTGACACTTGGTGCATGACATCGTGATGTGCTTCGAGGCGCCGATCGCGCCGCCGCGAGGACTCACAGGAATGACGCTCGCAGAGCCCTCAAGACCCGGCTGCAGCACTCCGACCTTGGCGAGTGCCGCGTTGGTCACTCGGTGACCGACCTCGGAGTGGCATTCGACGCACGGGCCCGCGCCCGCATGCTGCTTGTGTGAGAAGCGCGGACCGGTCTTGTCGAGGATGCCGGCGTGGCAGGTGAGGCATCGCTTGTTCGGAACCTCGGCCGTGCCCTGAGGGAACCGCGGGTCACCGGTGAGGTGGACCCACAGCTCCTTGGTCGCCACGATCTTGTGCTCGACGTGATTGACCGTGCCGGCATCGACGTGACAATCGACGCAGCTCACTCCTTTGTGCGCGCCTGCAGCCCACGAGTCGTAGTACGGACCCATCTCGTGACAGTTCGTACAGAAACGCGGCGTCTCGGTCGCCTGGAATGCAGGCACAGCGGCCGCCGCGACGCCGACGAATGCGAGCAGAAGCACCAGCGTCATGACCGGGTTGGCGAGGATCTTCGTCTTCAGTCTCACGGTGTGCGTCCGCCTCGTGTAGGGGTTCGGTGAACGTCGCTAATCTTGCGCAACGTTCATAAACCTCGCGTGAGAACGGAGTGAGACAAGTCTTATGGCGAAGCGGCGGTCAGTCGTCCCTGGGTATCTTGCCGCCGTGACAGGTGCAACTGGCTGACGTGTAGCTCTTCGGATGGCACTTCACGCAGGCGAAGCTGCGGTAGCTGTGCTCGCCGGTGTTGCCGGTGTGCCGGAACACCGTCTTGCTGAACGGGATGCTCACGCGGTGACATGTGGCGCATGCGTTGCCGAAGTGCTTCGCCGGAGGCTTGTGGCACGAAGCACAGGCCGTGGATGCGGGATGCGTGAACGTCCATGTCTTGCCACCACTCTTGTGACATGTGGTGCAGTCGCCGGCGAAGTGGTTCGCCGGGGTCTTGTGACACTTCGAACAGTTCGCACCGTCCGGGTGTTTGAAGAGGAACTTGGTGCCGGTGGTGTGGCAGTCCGAACAGTCGCCGGGCTTCACTTCGTGCGTCGCCTTGTGGCACAGCGAGCACTTCATCTTCGCCTGATCATGGCAGCGCTGGCATGCGACCTTGATGTGTCCTGCGGCCGCCGACGGCGTCACGCCGCCAGGGACCGGCGGTCCCGTCGCCGCAGGCTTCAGGATGCCCGCCTTGTCGAGCGCCGCGAGTGAGACCTCGTGACCGACGGTCGCATGGCAGTCCTTGCACGGGGCTTTGTCCGCGTGGACGGCGTGCGAGAACTTGGCGCCCAGCGTGTCCTTGACCTTCTCGTGGCAGGCCACGCAGCGCGCGTTCGGAAGCTCGACCGCGTAGTTCGGGAACAGGTTCACGCGCGTGAAGTGGTTCCAGAGCTCCTTCAGCGCGACGAACTTGTGCAGGCCGTGATTCACCACGCCGGGATCGACATGGCAGTCCACGCATGAGGTATCGGCGTGCGGGCCGACTGCCCACGCGTCGTAGTAGGGGCCCATCTCGTGGCACACGGGGCAGAACTGCGGTCGCTCTGTGTAGACCATCGTGCCGATCATGACCGGGACTAGAACGAGGGCTGCCACGAGCGCGATCGTCAGGACGCGTCGGCGGGTCCATCGACTCGCCGGTTTGGACGTTCCGGTTCCGGTGCTCGCCACATCCGATTCAGTCGCCAAGACTCCCCCTTGTCCGGTGCCTACATCTTGTGTCTACCCGACCGGGCGGCGCTCGCGGCGCCTCCCGGCGACGAGCGGCGTTTGACACCACACGCCGACCTCGCCACCATAGCCGCTTGGAGGCGAATGGGTCCTGGTGGGCTCCGCGGTCTTCAAAACCGTCGTGGGGGGTGAAGAGCCTCCTGGGTGTGTTCGATTCGCACGCGCCTCCGCCATCGAACGCGAGAGCAGCGACCCCCGGCTGACGTCGGGGGTCGCTGCCGTTCGGGG
>JAUSBS010000006.1 GCA_030651905.1 Coriobacteriia bacterium | reverse complement strand
TCGCCCCCGAGACCGGACCGGACGACGCGCGCAGACTCACGGAGCGCGTACTCGAAGCGATACGCGCTGCGGAGATCGTCGCCGATGACGGGACCCGGATACACACCACCGCGAGCATCGGACTCACCGTGATGCTCGATCCCGCGGACTCGGAGCCGCGCAGGTCCGACGAGCTGCTGGCGTGCGCCGATCAGGGGCTCTACGCGGCCAAGCGGGCGGGCCGGGACCGGGCATCCGATCCGATCCTGCTGATGCGCGAACTCTAGGTCGCCACAGTCTCCGCGGAGTCGGCTGCAGCGTCCGCCACCTCGGACGCGTGGTAGCTGCTGCGCACGAACGGTGCGGACGCCACCCCGGCGAAGCCGAGCGAGCGGGCGACCCCGGCGTAGCGGTCGAACTCGGCAGGCTCCACGAAGCGCGTGACGGGCAGGTGCGCGGAGCTGGGGCGCAGATACTGGCCGATGGTGACGATCGCGACCCCGGACCGGCGCAGGTCATGCAAGACCGCAGCCACCTCGTCGAACGACTCCCCCAGCCCCACCATGAGCCCCGACTTGGTCGGGATGTCCGCGGCGGTCTCACGCACGCGGGCAAGCACGGCGAGCGAGCGAGCGTAGTCCGCTGCGGGACGGACGTCCGGATAGAGCCGCGGCACCGTCTCGACGTTGTGGTTGAAGACGTCGGGACGCGCCGACGCGACGGTGTCGACATCCGCCAGCTGCCCCGCGAAGTCGCTCGTCAGCACCTCGATCCGCACCGAAGGCACAGCCGCGCGCAGCCGTTCGATGACCTCGACGAAGTGCGCCGCGCCGCCGTCGGCAAGGTCGTCGCGCGTCACGGTCGTGACCACGACGTGGCGAAGGCCGATGCGTGCCGCCGCCTCGGCAACGCGCCTCGGCTCGTCGGCGTCGAGTGGGAGCGGAGTGGCGTCCTCCACGGCGCAGAAGCGGCAACCGCGCGTGCAGTACGCGCCCATGATCAGGAAGGTCGCGGTGCCGGACGCGTAACACTCGCCACGGTTCGGGCACTTCGCGGAGCGGCACACGGTGTTGAGGTGCAGCGAGTCGAGGATCTCGGCGACCTCGCCCGCGCGCCCGGGTGTGGCGACCGGACGGCGCATCCAGGAGGGCATGCGTCGCGCGCCGTCGGTCTGTCCGTGTTCGTAGGGCACGCCGGCGATGATAGCACCGCCGCGACGGGGCCCGCTCAGACGCCGCACTTTCCCGCGGCATCCATGGCCGCGGCCTTGATGACCTCAGAGACCGTCGGGTGCGCATGCACCGTCTCGACGATGGCCTTCACGGTGAGTCCGTTGCGCATCGCCAGGGCCACCTCGTGGATCGTCTCCACCGCGTGCGGTCCGACGATCTGAGCGCCGAGGATGCGACCGGTGCCCATCTCCGCGACCAGCTGGACGAAGCCTTCGGCCTCGCCTTCGCCGAGCGCCTTGCCGTTCGCGGCGTACTTGGCCACGGCCTGGACCGCGTTGAGCCCGCTCTCCTTCGCGCCGTCACGGGTACGGCCCACGACGCCGATCTCCGGGAAGGTGTACACGCACGCGGGGATCGCCTCGTAGTCGATCGCCTCAAGAACCGGGAATCGCGTGGCGGCCGCGGCCTCGAACTCGCGCACCGCGTTGCGCGCGGCGCACAGCCCCTCCTCGTCGGCCACGTGCGCGAGCATCATCCCGCCGATGAGGTCGCCGATCGCGTAGACGCCCGGAACATTCGTACGGAAGTGCGCGTCGACCTTGACGGCCGCGCGATCCATCTCGATGCCGGCCTCGGGGAAGCCCAGTCCCTCGGAGTTCGGCTTGCGGCCGACAGCGGAGAGCACGATGTCGGTCTCGATCATCGTGCCGTCCTCGAGCGTGGTGACCATCGTGTCGCCGAACTGCTCGACGGTGTCGGCCTTCGTGCCGAGGTAGAAGCGCACGCCCATCGCCTCCAGTGCGGCCTGTGCGGCCTTCTGGACGCGCTTGTCGTTGCCGGGCAGCACCGCCGACGTGAGCTCGACCACGTGGACCTCGCTGCCGAACGACGCGTAGGCGCACGCGAACTCCAGCCCGATCACGCCACCGCCGACCACCAGCACCCGGTCCGGGATCCCGATGAGCGAGACCGCCTCGTCGCTCGTCCAGACGCGCTCCAACGTGTGGTCGATGCTCGGCAACTTGAAGACGACGGAACCGGTTGCCAGGATGACCGCGTCGGCCTCGTAGTCGGCGTCCTTGCCCTCGGCCGTGACGCGCACGGTCTTCGGACCGACGAGCCTGCCTTCGCCGTACACGACGTCGACCTTGAGACGCTTGGCGCTCGCCTCGATCTGCGAGCGCAGCTCCGAGACGATGGATTGCTTGCGCTCCATGAGGCGCTCGATGTCGACCGTCGCCGGGTCCATCCGCAGCCCGAACTCCTCAGCCTTGCGGGAATCCAGCGCGATACGGGCGGAGCGCAGGATCGTCTTGGTGGGCACGCAGCCCCAGTTCAGACACGTTCCGCCGAGGAACTCCTTCTCGACCAACGTGACCGAAGCGCCGAGCCGGGCCGCCTCGAATGCGGCGCCGTAGCCGCCGGGACCGCCGCCGAGTACGAGGATGCGCATGACAGGTGCGTCCTTCCGATGAGTGCCGGTGAGCGTCGCCGAAGCAGCCCCCCGCCGCCGATGTGCGGACGATGATAGCGTACCCGCGCCCGCGCGAGCGTACGCGCAGGCGGTGTATTCATCGGCTGTTGCGGTACATACAGACTAGTCCGTGAGGTTACTTACGCGGATGTGTTCGTGTGCCCACGTGAGGCAAGGAGTGACGATGGCTGACATCATGCGCGTCAACATGTCCGACCTGTCCGTGAAGAAGGAACCGCTCGCGGCGAAGTATGCGAAGTTCGTCGGACGCGCCCTGACCGACGCGATCATCTTCAACGAGGTGCCGCCGAAGTCCGACCCACTGGGCGCGCAGAACAAGCTCGTGTTCGCGCCGGGCCTGTTCGGTGGAACCACGGCCCCCAACGGCGGGCGCATCTCGGTCGGGGCGAAGAGCCCGCTGACCGGCGGCCTCAAGGAGTCGAACGCCGGTGGCCAGGTGGCCCACGCGCTCGCCAAGCTCGGGCTCGCGGCTGTCGTCATCGAGGGCAAGGCTGCCGACCCGGCAGCGCGCTACGTCCTCGACATCGACGGTGCGGGCAACGGCTCGCTCATGCGCGCCGACGAGCTCGCGGGACTTCAGACCTACGAGACCGCGGCCAAGATGCGTGAGTTCAAGGGCGACGCGAAGGTCGCGCTCGTCACCATCGGCCCCGCCGGCGAGTTGGGCGCCAAGGCCGCTGGCATCGCCTTCTCGGATCCCAAGGAGTACCAGAACCGCTGGGCCGGCCGCGGCGGGCTGGGCGCGGTCATGGGCAGCAAGGGGCTCAAGGGCATCGCGGTCGCAGCCACGGGAGCCGGGCTCGAGCACGCCGACAAGGACGCCTTCATCGCAGCGGTCCGCAAGTTCTCGACCGCACTGAAAGAACACCCTGTTACCGGACAGGGGCTGCCGACCTACGGTACGAACGTGCTTGCCAACATCATCAACGAGGCGGGCGGCTACCCGACCCGCAACTTCAGCGACGGCCGTTTCGCGGGTGTCGAGAACGTCTCCGGCGAGACCATGCGTGAGATCACGGTCGCCCGTGGCGGCGATGTGAAGCATGGGTGTCACACCGGCTGCGTGATCCAGTGCTCGCGCTACTACGTGGACAAGGACGGAAAGTACGTCACGAAGGGCGTGGAGTACGAGGGAGCCTGGGCGCTGGGCGCCGACTGCGGCATCGACGACATGGACGGCATCGCAGCACTCGACCGCAAGTGCAGCGACCTCGGACTCGACACGATCGAGATGGGCGCCACACTCGGTGTCTACATGGAGGCCGGCAAGCTTGCCTGGGGTGACTGGAAAGGCGCGCTCGCTGCGCTCGACGGCATCGTGACGGGCAGCGCGGACGGCAAGGTCCTCCGCGACGGTGCGGAGGCCACCGGTAAGGCGTTCGGCGTGACGCGCATCCCCACGGTCAAGCACCAGGCGATGCCTGCGTACGACCCGCGTCCGATCCAGGGCATCGGCGTCACGTACGCGACAAGCACTCAGGGCGCCGACCACACGGCAGGCTACAGCATCACATCGAACGTTCTCGGCGTCGGCGGAACGGTCGATCCTCTCAAGCCCGAGGGCCAGGCCGCTCTGTCGCAGGGCCTGCAGATCGCGACGGGCATGCTCGACTCGTTCGGGCTGTGCATCTTCGTCGCCTTCGCCGTCCTCGACAACCCTGCCGCGTTCGAAGCGATCTACGAGATGGCGTCCGCTCACACGGGTGACACCTGGACCGCCGATGACCTCATGATGCTCGGCAAGCAAGCGCTCACGATGGAGCGGCTGTACAACGAAGCCGCTGGCTTCACGGCCGCGGACGACCGGATGCCCTCCTTCATGCTCACCGAGAAGCTCCCGCCGCACGACGCGGTCTTCACGGTCAGCGATGCCGACCTCGACTCGGTCTTCGACTTCGTGCCCGAGACCGCCAAGGCCATGGGCATCAGCAAGCCCGTCTAGCATTCGAAAGGACCGACCTGAGGAGTCCACGGTATGCGCATCGAGTTGGCGCTGTTCGCGAGTCTGGAACCGTACCTGCCCGACAGCGAGCCCGGCTCCGGTCGGCGGACACGCATGATCGACCTCCCCGACGGGACGACCGTCGGGGAGGTCGTCGCGCGCCTAGGGCTACCCGATCAGCCGCGCGTGTGCTTCATCGATGGCCGCGGCGTGAAAGAGGATGCCACCATCGCGGGCGGGTCGCGGCTCGCCATCTTCCCCCCGGTGGCGGGCGGGTGAGCGAAGTGGACACCCAGCGTGAGTTGCGTGAGGACCTCGCCGACAAGCGCGTCGGCATCATCGGCCTCGGCGGGCTCGGATCGAACGTGGCCGCGATGCTGGTGCGGACCGGGGTGCTCCATCTCGTGCTCGCGGACTTCGACGTGGTCGACGAGTCGAACCTGAACCGCCAGCTCTACTTCCGCGAAGACATCGGGCGGCTCAAGACCGAGGCGCTGGCGGATACCCTGCGTCGCATCGACCCGGACGTCGAACTCGATCTCATCGCAACGCGCGTCGGCGAGGCCGAGATCGTTGCGATCGGACGACGCGTCGATGTGCTCGTGGAGGCGACGGACTGCGCCGACACGAAGGCGCTCGTCATGAACGCCGCCGCCCAGCACCTGCCGGACCTGCCCTGTGTCGCAGCGTCGGGTCTGGCCGGCCTCGGCTCGGCGAACACGGTCGTGACGACTGCGCTGACCGAGCGGCTCTGGGTCGTGGGCGACCTCACGAGCGACGTCTCTACCGGACTACCGCTGGCAGCATCCCGGGTGATGATCGCGGCAGCGCACGAGGCGCACGCGGTGGTGCGCATCCTTCTGGGCATGGTCGAGCCGTAGCGCGCGCGTACGCGGGCGCACCCGCATGCGCGGACACGCGCTACTTCACCTTGACGTACCTCGGCGGCGAGTAGGACTGCACCCAGGAGCCGTCGCCCTCGTAGCGCGACACGATCTTCCACGAACCCCTCGTCGACAGCCTGATCGAGCCGCTATAGCGGCTCAGCCCACGCCGCGGTGTGTGGATGCGGACGGGCTTGGTCCGCGAGAGCACCCACGTCACACCGTTCCAGCGGTACGCGAGCACCGTCAGCCGCGAGTGGTTGCGGGCCCGCGAGAGCGTGCCGGAGACGGACAGATATCGTCCGTGCGTCATCGAGGACCGGCTGACGGGCCTGCGCACATTGGCCTGTGGGCCGCTGATGATCGTGCCGGAGTGCGCGGTCTCGATGTTGCCTGCGCCGTCTTGCGAATACCAGTTGACCGAATGCACCCCGCGCGAAAGCGGTACCGGCTTGACGTATTCAGTCGGGGCGCCGCCATCTATGGCATACCAGGGGGTGATCGGAGACAGTCCGTCGTCGTCATGCGTCAGCACCAGTGTCGACTGGCTGACTGTTCCGACGTTCGCGGTGGTGTGTGGTGGTGTGTTGTCGATGCCGATCTCGTAGGTCGCGTATGGGCCGTCGCCGTCCTCGCCGATGGGGAGCAGACTCGTGTCACCCACGACACCGTACGTATCGACGTGGTGCGCACCCTCTATGAGAGTGACCGTCGGGTGCGACGAGCCATCCCATGGGAGCGGGAAGGTCGGCAGATCGTCGACCCAGTAGTAGAGCACCGAGGTAGCGTAGTCGCTGTCGAGGTTGGGCTCGAGCTCGACGACACCCGTGAGTGATCGTCGCCAGCCCGCGCCCCCCACCACGTTCACAGTCGCCTGCGGAAGCATCGGCGTCTTGACGTACCACTCGCCCGTCGCCCCTTCAGAGAGCGTGATGTAGGTCGATGCAGGAGTCCGACCCGGCGTGTACCACTTGAACCAGGTGTTCGGGTGCACGTCCTGAGCCCGAACGTAGTAGTCACCCCTCGGCATGTTCGTCAGCGTGCACTCTCCGCTGGCATCGGTGGTCCCGGTCCAGGGGCTCCAGTCCGCCTCAGGCGTCATCGAACGCCATGCCTGGACGGTCACGTTCTCGACCGGATCCCCGCTCGGCCGATCGACATGGACCTTCACCGTCACGCCGCGGTACAGCGTGATGTCGTCGTTGAAGACAGAGGAGTCGGTCACGGGGATGGTGGCGGGATATGGGGCGAGGTAGCTCTGCAGCGCTCCGTTGTACCAGACATAGGAGTATCGGTTCTGCACATTGTCGCTGAACGAGATCCAGTAGTTGCCGTTGGGCAGGTCTGGAAAGTCGAACTTGCCGTCGGCCAGCGTCGTCGTGTTGCCGGCATAGCCCGGCCCGGGCGTGGAGTACACGACCACCGAGATGCCCTCGATGGGTTTCGCCGACGAGTCCTGGACCGACCCCCTGATCGTGCCCGCCGCCAACGCGATCACCGGCGCGACGAGCATCCCGACGACCACCACCAGCGTGAATGCGAGGACCAGCAGCGACATCGACCGCCTGCGGATGCGCACCATGCGGCACCTCCCCCGAAGAGGGCTCGGAAATGCCCCAAGCCCGTATACGCGGACTATACGCCGCACGCGCACGGATGTAACAGTCGGCCTGCGCGCGCCGCTGAGCGCGCTACCCGCGGCCGCGCAACGCCCGACGCAGCCGCGAGAACAGTCCGCGCTCGGGCTCGGCCGGCGGGACGAGCGCGGCGCGTAGGTCGGGAAGCGCCCTCTCCGCCGCCGCGGTGCCGGCACCGATGATCGCTGGCACGTCCACGAAGTCCGCGATCGAGTAGCCGCCGACGTCGGGCGTGATCACGACCGCGGCGGTCGCGAGCTGTGCGGCGCCAAGCCAGTGGCTGGCGATGTCGAAGGAGCGCGTCCCGATCTGGATCGCTGTCGTCCGCCCGTCGGGCGTGAGCAGCGGCTTGCTGCCTCTGATGTCCACGCCCTCCTCGGCGGTCGCGGGAACCGCCAGCAGAGCGCCGACGTCCACGGCGACGACTGGATCGCCGCCGAGCGCTCGCGCAGCACCCACCGGCACCGGGTCGACCAGACCGCCGTCCACGAGCAGACGGCCGTCCGTCCGGACCGGATCGTAGAGCACGGGGATCGACATGCTGGCCCTGACCGCCAGCGGCAGGTCGCCCGCGGACATCACGACCCGCTCACCCGTGATGATGTCTGCGGTGACGCACACGAAGGGGATCTGGAGGCCGGCGAACGTCGCAGGAAGCACCTCTCGCAGACGCCCTTCGAAGGCGTCCGCCGTGAGCACCGACTCGGGTCCGAGATTGAGGGCCGTGAAGGAGACCGCGCTCTTGAAGTCGAGGAGTCCGATCGCCTCGGCCATTCCGGCCGGTGCGATGCCGGCGGCGTACAGAGCACCGACCAGAGCGCCCATGATCGTGCCGGCGATCGCCGAGGGACGGTAGCCCATGCGAAGAAGGACATCGAGCACTCCCACGTGAGCGAACCCGCGGGCGCCCCCACTGCCGAGCGCGAGCGAGAACATCGGCTTCGTCGTCACGACGACCCCTTCCCCAGAACAGTCGGCCCGCTATCGCCCTAGACGATGCCCGCCTCGCGCACGATCCGCGCGACCGCATCGTCGAGCCCGAGCGGCATGATGTGCACCCCGTCGGCGATCCCGCGGATCGCTCGCGCCTGCTCGATGCCGAGCAGCACGGCCGCCTCCACCGGATCCGCGGCGCCTCGGATACGGTCCGCGATCGTGTCAGGGACCATCAGTCCCGCCAGTCGCTCGTTGATGAAGTCGATCGCCTTCGGACTCCTCAGCAACAGGACTCCCGCGATGACCTTCGCTCCCGCGGCGTGGGCGGCGTCGGTGGCCCGCGCAAGCTTGTCCAGATCGAACACGGCCTGCGTCTGGAAGAACCGCGCGCCCGCCGCCACCTTCTCCTCGATCCGCGCCTTCTGGACGTCCCAGGGCTCGGCCTCCGGGAACATGGCGGCGCCGAGATAGAAGTCCGTCCCACCCTTGAGCGGGCGTCCGAGCATGTCCGTGCCCGCGTTCATCGCGGAGGCGACCTGCAGCAGCTGCGTGGAATCGAGGTCGAAGACCCCCTTCGCCTGCGGGTGGTCCCCGCCGCGCGGGTCGTCGCCCGTGACGACAAGCAGGTTCTCGAGCCCCAGCGTCCACGCCGCGAGCAGGTCGGACTGGAGCGCCAGCCGGTTCCGGTCGCGGCACGTCTGCTGGAAGATCGGCTCGATGCCGGCATCGGCAACCACGCGTGAGGCCGCGAGGCTGGACAAGTGAAGCGACGCGCCCTGGTTGTCGGTCACGTTGAGCGCATGGCAGACCGGCCGCATGAGCTCGGCGGAGCGCAGCATCGGACCGTAGTCGGTGCCGCGCGGCGGGGCTATCTCGCCCGTGACGACGAAGGTCCCGGCGTCGAGGAGATCGCGGAGGCGGCTCACGACGCGTCACCGCCGTGGCGCTCGGCGCGCAGGTCGACCCGCCCGGGCTTGAGTTTCTTGCTGTAGTCCTTCGGCGGCAGCGGCTCGGCCCCGCGGGAGCGGCCCTGTTCGATGAGACGCTGCCGGATGCGCACGTGTGCACATTCGCGATCTGTCAGCACCTCGCACATGCCGTTCCACATACCGCCGCACGGACCGTTGAGCAGCCCCTTCGGGCAGGTCGTGACGGGGCAGATGCCTCCGGTGCGATCGAGCACGCAGTCCCCGCACATCTGACAGCGCTCCTCGAACACGCCGTGGCGAACGACGTTGCCCAGGAAGACCGACTCGAGGCCCGGCAGGACCGGCTTGCCCTCGACCGCGTCGGCCATCGTCTGCACGCCTGCGCCGCACGCGAGCACCAGCACGGCGTCGGCCGCGTCGATCTCGCCACTGTGCTTCCTGCTCTCGAGGCGCTGACCGCTCGTGTGACAGGCGACCTCCCCCACCGACCAGCCGGTGACCTCGAAGCCCTCGCCCACCAGCCGTTCCTTCGCGGCCAGGACTTCGGGCTCGCCACCGGTGTTCGCGACCGTCGCGCACTGCCCGCAGCCCACGATGAAGACGCGGCTCGCCGAGACGGCCGCGAGCTGCTCGCGGATCCGCTCCCAGTCGCGTGGCCGGGTGATGATCACGGGCGCTCTCCTGTACCGGCGAGGGCCTCGCGGACCGCCTCGACGCAACCGGGCGCATCGGCGGCGTAGCCGGCGCCAAGGGACGATGCCCATTCGCGGGTGACCACGGCGCCACCGACCAAGACCGGTAGCGCGGGCATGGCTTCGCGAAGCGCCGCGACGATGGCCTCCATCGCCGGAAGCGTGGTCGTCATGAGCGCCGACAAGCACACCGCGTCGACCTTCCTGGCGGCCTCGACGACGGCCTCGACGGCGACGTCGACACCGAGATCGCTCACGGCGAAATCCTGGCTCTCGAGCAGCGAGACGCAGATGTCCTTGCCTATCGAGTGAACGTCGCCGCGCACCGTCGCGAAGGCGACTCTGCCGGCGGAGGCTCCGCCCTCGGGCAGATGCGACTTCACGCGCGCGACGGCCGCCTTCATCGCCTCGGCGGCCACCATCATCTGTGGAAGGAAGATCTCGCCTCGGCCGAACCCGTCGCCGAGCTTCTGGAGCGCCGGCGTGAGCACGGAGCCGACAACTTGTTCTGCGGGCATACCGGAGGCGAGGAGGTCCTCGACCAGATCCGGTGCGGCGTCGGCGTCGCCGCGTGAGACCGCGTCGGCAAGGCGGTCGGCCGCTGTCGGCTCACCGGCGGGCGCCGGATCGGGTTCGGCGGGAGCGACCGGCAGGACGCGGGAGATCCAGCGTCGCGCACGCGGGTCGGTGCCGAGAAGCACGTCGACGGCGGCAGGGTCGCTCGGCGCGCCGAGCTCCGCTGCATTGAAGATCGCGGCGGACAGTCCGCGCTCGCGCGCGAGGGTCATATAGGCGCCGTTGAGCGCCGCCCTCCCGGGTAGCCCGTGGCTCACGTTGCTCACCCCGAGCACCGTCGCGAGGCCCCACTCCTGCGAGACGACACGCACGGCCTCCAGTGTCTCCGTCGCCGCGCGCGGATCCGTTGCCGCGGTCATCACGAGGCAGTCGACCACGAGGTCGGAGTCGGTCAATCCCACTTCGCGTGCGGCCCGGCGGACGCGCTCGACGATCGCGAGCCGCCCTCGTGCATCGGTCGGGATCCCGTCGTCGTCGAGCGCCAGGACCACGACCGCGGCGCCGTAGCGCTTCACGAGCGGAAGCACCGTCGCCATCGACTCCTCGCCGCCGTTGACGGAGTTCACGAGCGCCCGGCCCGGGTAGACGCGCAGGGCCGCTTCGAGTGCGACAGGGTCGGTCGTGTCGAGCACGAGCGGCAGATCGGTCAGACCGGCGAGCGCCTTGACCGCCTCCGGCAGCACCGTCGGCGCATCGACACCGGCCGCGCCCACGTTGACGTCGAGCAGGTCCGCTCCCGCCTGCTGCTGCTCCTCCGCCAGCTGGCGCACGAGCGACATCGAGCCGGAGCGCAACGACTCGGACAGCGCCTTCTTGCCGGTCGGGTTGATGCGTTCACCTATGATCGCCAGCGGCCTACCTCCGCCGATGCGCACCGTGCGGCGCGGCCCGGCCAACGCAACGCCCGCGGGGCGCCTGGAATCACCGCCGACGCGCTTGAGCCCCGTGAAGTCCGCGATCGCCCCGGTGAATGCCGGTGTCGATCCGCAGCACGATCCGACGAGGGCGGCGCCCAGATCGACGAACTTCGCGGCGTGCTCCCCCATCCCGTCGGCGGTGCCGGGAAACACGGTGGCGCCCTCGACGACCCGTGGGATCCCGGCGTTCGGCTGGACGATGAGCGGCAGCGACGTGGCCGCGGCCATGCGCTCCACGAGCGGCAGCATCTGCTCGGGACCGAGACCGCAGTTCATACCGACCGCGGAGGCGCCGCACGCCTCCAGGACGACTGCGGCGGTCTCGGGGTCGGTACCGGAGAGATCCATGCGGCCGGAGCCGCCGAACGTCACCGACGCGATCACCGGCAAGTCGCTCACTGAGCGGATCGCAAGCAGCGCGCAGCGCACCTCGGCGATGTCGGTGAACGTCTCGAGGAGGAAGGCGTCGGGTGCCTCGGCCGCGAGCGCCCGTGCCTGTTCGGCGAAGTGTGCGAAGACCTCGTCGAAGGTCGCCGGGCCGAGCGGCTCCAGCACCAGTCCCGTAGGACCCACGTCCGCGAGGACATGCTGCGCGCCGGACTCCTTCGCGATGCGCACTGCGGCGCGATTGAGCTCCTCGACCTGGTCGCCAAGTCCGTATTCGGCCAGCTTCGGACGGCTCCCTCCGAAGCTGTTGGTGCTCACGCAGTGCGCGCCTGCCAGCACGTAGTCGTGGTGGACTCGGGTGATGACCTCGGGATTCGTGAGGTTGAGCTGCTCGTTGTTCTGCTCGGGCGGGATGCCCTCGCGCTGCAGCATCGTACCCATGGCCCCATCGACGACGAGGACCTCCCGGCCGAGCCTCATGAGGATGTCAGGCATCGCGAAAGGTCCCTTCCCGCTAGAACGTCAGCGTGACCGCGCGCCTCGGGCACGCGACGACGCAGGCTTCGCAGTACACACACTTGTCCTTGTCGAACACTAGCGCATAGTCGCCCGTCGCGAGACTCAGGGCGCCCGGTTTGCACACGGCCGTGCACAGGCCGCATGCAACACAGCGGTCCTCGTCGAGGTTGAGGTCGGACGCCGCCTCGGCGACCGTGATGCCCTCGTGCCCTAGGAACGTGATGGCCGCGTCTATACTCTCCTTCTTCCCCGAGACCTCCACGAGCATCCGCCCCTGCTGGCCGGGCTGGATCTGCGCACGCAAGAAGTTGGGGACGAGGTCGTAGTCCTTCACGAGGTGGTACGCGATCGCCTTGGTCGCCTGCCGCGGCGGGAATGTGAGATCGAGCCTTCTGCGCGCCATCTAGACCGCCTCCTCGTTACGTATCTCGAGCGGCTTGAAAGCCTGCGAACCGGGCTGCGGGAGCGGCTGGAGCGGCGGCGCCAGTGTCCAGCGACGCTCTCCCACCCATTCCTTGAGCACGGTCGCGATCCGGCGCGCCTTCGGGAGTGAACTGATCGGCCCGGTCGGGACCTTCCTGCCTTCGATGGTGATCTCCCCGCTACGGAGCTGGGCGTACGTCACCCGGCCGAACGACGGCCTGCTTCGCGTCGCCACTCCGTAGTCGATGATGGTCGCCTGGATGTCGGCGTCGGTGAGTGCGAGTGTCTCCGCGATCTCCTCGTCCAGGACGGGGATGGGCACGCCGATCCCGACGAAGCTCGACACGCCATAGCCGGTGAAGGTCGCCGCCGAGAAGAACTCCGGGCTGGCGGCCTTCAGGTCCGCGATCACCGCGATGGTGCCCGAGGGCGCCACCGGCACGTCATGCTCGTCGCGCGTCTGATTCGGGTTGTGCTGGGTCCCCTCCCACGCCACGTAGCCGGGCGCCCCGGCCACGAAGCACCGCGTGCCCACGCCGATCGTGCGATAGGTCGGGTCGTTGAGCAGCGGCGAGAGCGCCCCGGCGGAGCAGAACGTCGCGTTGCCGAGACGGGGCAGCAGCGGGCCAAGGTACGTGTACACCGCCCGGTCGGACGAGTTCACCGCCACGGCGTAGTTCTGATACGCGTTGCGAGGGTTGAAGAAGTAGGCCTGGTTGAGTTCCTCGAGCGTCACCCATGTGTCGATCTCGGTCCGGGGATAGCAGTCGGTGCCGGGCCCCGTCGCCTTGAGGCGAACGGCCTTGCCGGACAGCAGGTCCTCGATGACGTGAGCGCCACCGTACTCGATGCCCTTCGTCAGCGAAGGCTCGGTGACGCCGAGGTATGTGTCCACGGCCGCGAGGCCGCCGGATGCCGGCACGTCGTTGAGCGTTATCGTGCCCATCTTGATCGGCGGGTCGGAGTGTCCGAAGTTGAGAAACACGCCGCTTGAGCACATCGGTCCGAACGTCCCGGTCGTGACGACGTCGACCTTACGTGCGGCAGCCTTGACGCCATCCGCCTTCGCGATCTCGGCGAACTCCTCAGCGGTCACGACCACCGCCTCGCCGCGCGCGATCCGCGCGTTGATCTCTTCCCAGCTCTTGGCCATGCGACCCAACTCCTTCAGCCACAAAACGACAAAGACCTCCCGCCCTGTTTGTCAGGACGAGAGGCCCTCGGTGAGGTCTCATCTCGTGGTACCACCCGACTTCGCCGCGTCCGCCCTTCTCGGCGGTGTGCGGCCTCATCAAGCACGGGACCGGTGGTGGTCTTCCCCTGATCGACGGCGGGCCGTGTCGGGGGAGGTCCGATGCTCTGTAGCCCGTGGTATCGGGGGCATCCGTCCGGCATTACTCCGCGCACGTAAGAGCGCGTTTCCTCCGGAAGCCTGGTGGGGCCATGTTCTGCGGTCTTTCGGTCGCCGGTTCTCAGCTACCCCGGCTCTCTGGTGGACCTACTTCGGTCCCGCGTACTCATCCCCGTCATCGGCATCGTGCTATGAGGTTGCCGCACAGGATACGTGCGTCGCGAAGGGGGTGTCAAACCAACCGATGCGCGAGAGGAGCGGAGCTACATACCGAAGGCGGCGTGCCCGAGAGCATCCGCCACGAGCCGATCGTGGTCGAACGCGAGACGCGGCAGAGAACCCACTGGGTGCCAGGCGGCCTCATCGGCGTCGGAACCGCCGGCGACCATGCCGGACTCGTCGTAGGCCAGCGTCGTCTGGAACACGACCGAGACGTTCCAGCCCCGGGGATCGCGTCCGGGATCACCGTACGCGCCCACCTGATCGAGGTCGCCAAGAGGGTCAAGGCCAGTCTCTTCGAGCAGCTCACGACGCGCCGCGGGCTCGAGGGACTCTCCCTCTTCCACGAAGCCGCCGGGCAGCGCCCACATGCCCGCGAACGGCTCGCTTCCCCGCTTGACGAGGAGCACTTCGCGCGCGCCGGCCTCGCCGCGGAAGACGGCGACGTCGACGGTCAGCGCTGGGCGTGGGAACTCGTAGTCCGGCATGGTCACAAGAGTGTAGCGCACGCACGCATTGGCGTAAGGTGTACGGACTTCCCGCCCCTGAAAGGTCACCCATGGCGTCACTCAACCCGCTGCGCTGGTCGCGTCGCTCCAAGATGGTCGCCGCCTTCGGGACGCTCTACGTGGTATGGGGTTCGACGTATCTCGCGATCAAGATCGGGCTGAACGCGGGTCTCCCCCCGGCGGCGTTCGCGGGCATGCGGCTCGTGCCCGCCGGGTTGATCCTGCTTCTTCTGGCGAAGATGCGCGGCATCCCGCTCCGTATCCGCCGCCGGGACTTCGTCACCTGCGCGGTCGTGGGCTGCTTCCTGCTGGTCGGTGGCATGTTCACGATGTTCCTGGCCGAGACGTCGGTGCCCTCGGGGCTGGCGGCGCTGCTTGTCGCCGCGCTCCCGCTGTGGATCGCGCTCGCCGAGTCGGCACTCCCCGGGATGGAGCGCCCCTCGGCGCTCGGCGTGGTGGGACTCCTCATCGGACTGTCCGGTCTCGGCGTCCTGATGTACCCGCGCCTCGCGGGCATGACGGGCTCGACCGCCCAGCTGAGGGGCATCCTTGTCCTGCTGGCCGGTACGTGGCTGTGGACCACCGGCTCGGTCTTGAGCAAGAAGCGACCGATCCGCGCCGACGCGATGGTGGCCACGGGCTACGAGATGCTGATCGCGGGGCTTGTGCTGTGCGGCATCGCGACAGTGGCCGGCGACTGGGGACGCGTGCAGTTCAGCGCCGGCGGCGCCTGGGCGCTCGCCTACCTGATCCTGTTCGGATCGGTCATGGCGTTCACAGCGTTCGTCTGGGCCCTGCGCAACGCGCCGGCCTCGAAGGTGATGACCTATGCGTATGTGAACCCGGTCATCGCCGCGTTCCTCGGTTGGGCGGTGCTGAGCGAACGCCTCGACCTCTGGACGCTCGCCGGTATGGTGATCATCGTCGCCGGCGTCGCCCTCACGACGTCCGCGCCGACCAGACCGGCCCGCTGAGCTCGCCGAAGCCTCCACCACTTCTCCACACCCCGTTCACAGTGCCGTCACCCGCGGTGTCCATAGTGGTCCTCGGTGGCCGACACGCGACCGCCGCACGAACGACCAGGACATACTCGCAAGGAGACGACAGCAATGATGGGTCTCGCATACGGTCATCGCGCATTCGGCCCCGGCCTCATGGGCTTCGGCGGCATCGGAGCGCTCTTCGGCTTCCTTCTCTTCGCCGGCTTCGTCGCGATCGTGATCCTTCTTCTCATGAGCGCAGCCGGTCGTCACCGCACGGCGCCCACCGCTCCGGCACAGTCCTCCGACCCGGCCATCCAGATCGCCCGCGAACGGCTCGCTCGCGGCGAGATCGACGCCGACCAGTACACCCGCATCGTCGCGAGCCTGACCGGAGCGGCCATGCCGCCCACCCCAGCGTAACCAGCCATCTCCCTTCCCCCCTCCCTGCGGTCTCCGGCCCCCTCCCGGAGACCAACCCGAGGGGCAGGGCCCGCCCCGGGACCCAGCCCCTCACGCACTGAACAGGAACGGCCTGTGTGCCCTGACGCGCACGGGCCGTTCCGCCGTTCCGGAGGCGGGTATCATGAGCGTGGACCCCACTCACGCTCAGACGGAGACTCAGGAACCGTATGCCCCAGGCCTTGATCCGCTCGCTTCGATTCATGCGCGCCTACGCAGGCGTGGCAGTGGCGGCGGTGGCTGCGGTCCTGGCCGGGGCGGCCGCGGACCTCGCCGGCCCTCAACTCCTGCGCTGGGTGGTCGACGCCGGCATCGCGAAGGGCGATCTGTCGGTCGTCTGGCGAGGCGCGGGCCTTCTCGTGGGCCTCGCGGTCGCCGGGGCCATCGCACAGTTCGCCCAGAGCTTCCTCTCCGCGAAGGCGAGCCATGGCGCGGCCTTCGACATGCGCAACGAGATCTTCTCCAAACTCCAGGAGCTGTCGTTCAGCTACCACGATCGCGCTCAGACCGGGAACCTCATCACGCGGGTGACCTCGGATGTGGATCTCGTCCGCGACTTCGTCGGGGGCGGGCTGGTCAACGCCATCTCGGCGGCACTCATGCTCGTCGGTGCGGTCGCTCTCCTTCTGTGGATGAACTGGCAGCTGGCGCTCGTGGCGATCGCCGCGATCCCGGCCACTCTCGTGGTGCTGTTCCTGTTCGTCGGGAGGCTCGGCCCTCAATCGAAACTGTTCCAGGAACGGCTGAGCGCTCTGAACTCGGTCCTGCAGGAGAACATCGCCGGCATCCGTGTGGTCAAGGCGTTCGCTCGGGAGCATTTCGAGACCGGACGCTATCGCACCGCGTCCGAGGCGCTTCTCCAGCAAGGGCTCGAGCAGCGGCGGACCGTCGCGAACGCGTTTCCTCTCATGTCGCTGGCAGGCTCACTGGGTATCGTCGCGGTCACGTGGGTCGGGGCGATCCAGATCACCCGGGGAACGCTGACGGTCGGCGGACTCGTCGCGTTCACAGCATACATAGCACTGCTGCTCCAGCCGCTGTTCGTCATCGGCTTCGGCGCGCAGGCGATCGCCCGCGCGGGTGCGGGCGCGCAGAGGCTCTTCGAGGTGCTCGACGCGGTGAGCGAGGTGGCCGAGCGGCCCGGTGCTGAGACGCTCCCGCCGATCAGGGGACGCGTGGAGTTCCAGGACGTGTCGTTCCGGTACCCGGGCGACGACCATGACACGCTCGCGCGCGTCTCGTTCGTCGTGGAACCCGATACCACGGTGGCGATCGTCGGAGCGACAGGCTCCGGGAAGTCGACCGTCGTCAGCCTTGTCCCCCGCTTCTACGACGTGCGCGAGGGCGCTGTTCGCATCGACGGACACGACGTTCGCGACACCACGCTCTCGTCGCTGCGCTCGCAGATCGGCTTCGTCATGCAAGACTCCGTGCTCTTCTCCGGCACGGTACGCGAGAACATCGCCTACGGTCGGGCGAGCGCCACGGACGCCGAGGTGCGGGCGGCGGCCGAAGCGGCACAGGCCGCCGGCTTCATCGCAGGACTCCCCGAGGGCTATGCGACCCGTGTCGGCGAGCGCGGCGTGAAGCTCTCGGGTGGGCAGCGACAGCGCATCGCCATCGCGCGGGCACTGCTCGTCGATCCGCGCATCCTGATCATGGACGACTCCACGTCCTCGGTGGATACGGAGACCGAGTCATCGCTGCGGGCCGCCCTCGAGGGACTCATGGCGGGTCGGACGACGTTCGTCGTCGCAAGCCGTCTGTCCACTGTCCGTCGGGCGGACCTCATCCTGCTCATCGAAGACGGCGCGCTGGTCGCCTCCGGCACACATGACGAGCTCCTCGCGGAGAACTGTCTGTACGCGGAGATCGCCGCGAGTCAGCTGGCCGGCGGCGAGACGCTCACCGTGCCGGAGAGCTGCCCGATGCCTGACGCCGGGGAGGTGCCGTCGTGAACAGCCCGGCGTCCCCGGAGCCGCGCCCCACGTCGCCGCCCCGGACGGTCCCGTCTGGTCGCGGCGGGGCGGGTCCACGTACGCTGCGCTCGCTCGTCCGCGCGAGCGAGGAGCACCCGGCAGACACCGCGGCGTCCGTGAGGCGCTTGCTCGGCTACCTCACCCCGTTCCGCCGCGAGATAGCCATGGCCATGGCATGGGTCGTCGTGACGTCGACGGCCAACGCCGCCGCCCCGGCGCTCACCGGACGCGTGGTCGACGCCGCTCTCGGCGCGCACGGCGACAGCAGCATTCTCACCGTCCCGATGCTCGCCCTCGTCGGCGCCTACATGGTCGGCTGGGTAGCCCAGCGCCAGCAGATCCTCACGCTGGGCGGCGTGGGGCAGCGCGCGCTCCTCGCCGTGCGGGCCGATGTGTTCGCCAAGATCCTCGACCTGTCGGTCTCCTTCTTCGAGCGGACCGAGTCCGGCGACTTGATGAGCCGGCTCGTGAACGACGTGGAAACGCTCAACTCCTTCCTGTCGGCCACGTTCCGGCGCGTGTTCGGTGCCGCGCTGGGCGTACTTGCGACACTCGCAGGCATGTTCTGGGTCGACTGGCGACTCGCCTTTGCCACCGTTCTGGTCGTGCCGGTGCTGTGGCTCACCACGAAGGGCTTCTCGGCGATCGCACGCCGCGCCTACCGGCAGACCCGCGAGTCCATCGGCGATGTCTCCTCGAGCCTGGCAGAGGAACTCGCCGGCGTCCGCGTCGCTCAGGCGTTCGCGCGGACCGGGGTGAACCGCGACTCCTTCTCGGGCCGCAACGCCGCGAACCGCGACGCGAACATCACTGCGTCCGCCGTCTCCGCCGCGTTCTCCCCGGCCTTGGCTGTGATCTCCACGCTGTCCGTGGTCACCGTCGCGCTGCTCGGTGGGTGGCTCTCGGCCAGCGGCGTGGTCACCATCGGTGTCGTCGTCGCCTTCTTCGCCTACGCCCGCAACTTCTTCAGTGGCGTCAGCCAGCTCTCAGCGCTCTACGCGGACACCCAGACCGCGCTGGCAGGAGGCGAGCGGGTGTTCGCGCTGCTCGACACGGCTCCCGACGTGGTCGACGCCCCCGGAGCGATCGCGCTCGAAGACGTCGCGGGGAGGGTCGACTTCCGCGACGTGCGCTTCGCCTACGCGACGGGGTCCGAAGTCCTCCACGGCGTCGATCTGCAGGTGGAGCCGGGCACGACGCTGGCCATCGTGGGGCCGACGGGTGCAGGGAAATCCACGCTCGTGAACCTCGTTGCCCGCTTCTACGACCCGACCGGTGGCGTGGTGAGCCTGGACGGCCACGACCTGCGCACGATCACCATGGACTCGCTGCGTGGCCGTCTCGGCATCGTTCTGCAGGAGCCGTTCCTGTTCGGCGGGACGATCGAGGACAACATCCGCTACGGGCGCCTCGCGGCATCCGACGACGACGTCCTTCGTGCCGCCACGCTTGCCAGGGCCAGCGAGTTCATCGAACGGTTGCCGGACGGCATGCGCACCGATGTCGGCGAACGCGGGGCGCTGCTCTCGACCGGTCAGCGGCAACTCGTGGCGTTCGCCCGGGCCGTCCTCGCGGACCCGGCCGTCCTGATCCTCGATGAAGCGACCTCGTCGGTCGACACCCGCACCGAAGCGCTCATCCAAGGCGCGCTGCGCACCATCCTGAAGGGACGGACCGCACTGGTGATCGCGCACCGCCTCTCGACCGTGCGTGACGCCGACCGCATCGTCGTCGTACAGGACGGTCGCATCGTCGAGAGCGGCACCTACACCGAGCTCCTCGCCGCCGCCGGTCCGTTCGCGCGGCTTCACCGGGCCCAGTTCGAGAGCTAGTCGACCGCGGGGGTCGTCTCGGGGGCAGGATCGGGGCCGTTCGAGCGCCCTGTCGCCCGGATTTCGGCATCAAGTCCTGGTCGATAGTTTCGGCACCCATTCCTACCTGCGGTTTCTCCTCCAACCCTCAAGTCGAGCTTCATGTTGTTTTTTATAGGACTTGTCCTATACTCGTTGTGTCGTATATGCCCCTGGGGGATGACTGATGGCGCTCGAGTTCGCCATATTGGGGTTCCTGAGCCGTGAGGCGATGACCGGCTACGACCTCAAGACCCGCTGTTTCGACGATGCGGCGGGTCATCTGTGGACGGCCGACCAGGCCCAGATCTACCGCACCCTCGAGAAGCTCTCCACGCGCGGGCTCGTCAGATCGCGTCTCGTGCCACAACGCGGCAGACCCGACCGTCGCCTCTACTCGATCACCGAACGGGGCCGTACGGCCCTCTCAGCGTGGCTCCGCGAGCCGGAGCCTCCCTCGCAGGTGCGCGACCCCTTCCTCCTGCACCTCTTCCTGTCTCCCGACCTCCCCGACGATGAGATCACCTCGCTGCTCTCCGGTGCGCGCGAGGAGTACCAGCGGCGACTCGAGCACCTTCGAGGACCTGCTCGCGAGGAGCTCGACAAGTGGGCCCGACAGACGGGTCGCATCAGGGACGCCGAGCTGCGGCGGATGACGCTGTCAGCAGGCGCAGCGGCGGCACGCAGCGCGATCGACTGGGTCGACGACTGCATCGACCGGGTTCGGAGCGGATTGCCGGCTCCCGACCCCGGAGGAGTATCCAGGGTCCCGACGAGGGGATAGCCGACATGAGACTGGTCGTCGTGGACGCGAGCGCTGTGGGCGGGGGGCCGGTGACCCGCGCGGTGGAGTGCGCGGCGTCCGAGGCCAGGCGTTGTGGGGTCGAGGTCACCACGGTCCGGTTGTACTCGATCTTCACCTCGTGCTGTGCGGCCTGTGGAGACTGCCGCCCGACGTCTCGCTGCGCGCGACGGCATCGTGCGATCGAGGAGGCATCGGTGCTTCTATCCGGTGCGGAGGTCCTCCTCGTCGGAGTCTGCTCGAGCGCCTCCCAGCGCGACCCTCGCGCCGAAGCGCTCCTGCGACGACTCGTCGGCTCGTTCGCGGGGGTCTACGACAGCCGCCACGGAGAGGGCGATCGGGATGCGGCGGCGGTTCGGAAGCGCGCGGGGCTCGTCTCTTCGGCGCATCCGCTGCTGAGCATCGCCGCCCTCCTCGGCGTCTTGCCGTATGGTCTCGCGGGGGTCTGGCGCGTACTGGACCGCGCCGGCGTGGAGGTCGTGGGGACCGCGTCGGTCGCGCGACGCTGGTCGGGGCCAGCAGCATGGGACCTCACACGCGAGCGAGCGCTCAGACTGGGGCGACTCCTCGCCATGCGTCCCGACGGCCGTCCCGCACTCCGGCCCCTGCCGGATGGAGGGCGGATCCTGCACGCCCCCGCCCGCCCGAGGGTCGCATAGAGGGCAGCGCCGGTTCCGCTACCCCAGTAGCAGGTCCATCACCGCGTGCCCCGGGTCGATCACGAGTCCCGTGGCCCCGGCCGCGGCCTCATCGAACCGAACGGCGCCGTTGTGTGCGACCCCCGGACCAGCCAACACGAACGGCACGGGCTCGCCGACGTGCGTCTTGAGCGCGATGGGGGTCGGATGGTCGGGCATGCACAGGATGCGCAGTCCTTCGCCATACGCCCGTGCGCGGCTCACGACCTCGCGGTCGATCGCCTCGATACCCGCGATCTTGCCCGCGATGTCCCCGGCATGCCCCGCCTCATCGGGCGTCTCGACGTGGATGACGACGAGATCGTGGTCCCCCAGGGCTTCGAGTCCGCCGAGCGCCTGCGCGGCATAGTCGTTGTCCGGCCCGTCGGTGACTCCCGTGATGTCGAGCCGATCGATGCCCGTTAGCACCGCGAGGCCGTTGAGCAGATCGACGCCGGAGGTGAGCACCGCGGACACGCCGCGCCGACGTTCGAACGGCACGAGCCCCTCCGGCGCGACGCCCGGCCAGAACGGCCAGATGTCCGTCGCCGCCACGAGCCCCTCCGAACGCCTGCGCCGATTGGCAGCGGAGGCGGCAAGGACCGGCCGTGCGCGCTCCATGAGCCCGAGGAGGAGATCCGCTCCTGGTCCGGACGGCAGCGTACCGTCGACCGGCTTGCCGGATATGTCGTGCGGAGGCGTGTACGCCGCCTCGATGAGTCCAGGGTGCCCCTTGACCACCAGGATGTGCCGATAGCTGACGCCGGGATGGAAGGCGAACGTGCCGTCGCCCAGCGCTTCGGCCAGATCAGCGACGACCTCGCGGGACTCGGGCGTCGTGATATGCCCGCATGAGTACGACTGCATCACACCATCGCCCAACGCGACCAGGTTCATACGCAGCGCGACCTCGTCCGGGCCCAGGGCGATGCCCATGCTGGCGGCCTCGATGGCGCCGCGTCCGACGAAGTCCGCCACGGGGTCGTAACCGAGGATCGAGGTGCAGGCGGCCGACGAGGACGGCTCCGCACCGGGCGGCACGGTGTGCGCAAGACCTACGGTCCCCAGGGACGCGAGTGCGTCCAGGTTCGGTGTGTGCGCTGCCGCGAGCGTCGTTCGGCCACCGAGCTCGGGCAGCGGCCAGCCAGATGCGCCGTCGAGGATGATCACGCAGTACTTCATGCATCCGCCCCTTGAAGTGGTGTCGATGCGGCCGATTGTCGGGCATGCGCGCCGACGCGGCAACGCACACCCGGTCCTCGCGCATTTGCTACCATGCCGGCATGGGAACCATCTTCTACCGCGACACGCGCGGACTCGACGAGATGCCGCGCACCTTCACGGACACCGTGGTCCAGGGGATCGCGCCCGGAGGCGGCCTCTACGTACCCGAGCGGCTGCCCTCACTCTCCCTCGACGACATCGTGTCGCTGGCGGGACTGTCGTACTCGAAGCGTGCCGCCCGCATCTACAGCCTCTTCGGAGTCGACGTGCACCCCGAGCGCGTCGAGCACCTGATGGAACTCGCCTACGGCGGCAACTTCGACCACTCCCAGGTCGCTCCAGTCGTCGAGGTGCGAGCCGGGATGCACGTACTCGAGCTGTGGCACGGCCCCACGAGCGCGTTCAAGGACATGGCCCTGCAGTGCATGCCGCTCTTCTTCTCCGAGGCGATCTCGATGCGCCTGGCGGCCGGCGAACGCCTCGACGACTACCTCGTGCTCGTCGCGACGTCCGGCGACACGGGCAAGGCCGCACTCGAGGGCTTCACTGACCGCGACCACACCCGGATCGCCGTGTTCTACCCCGCTGACGGCGTCTCCGACATCCAGCGGCGGCAGATGATCACGCAGCGCGGTGGCAACGTCGCGGTGTTCGGCGTCCGAGGCAACTTCGACGACTGCCAGAACGCCGTGAAGGCCGCCTTCGCCGACGAGGCGTTCGCGTCCGAGCTGCACGAGCGGCACGGACTTCGACTCTCGAGTGCGAACTCGATCAACTGGGGCCGGCTCCTGCCGCAGATCGTCTACTACGTATCCGCCTATGCGGACATGGTCTCTGCCGGTGGTGTCATCGCGGGCCACGAGATGGACGTGTCCGTGCCGACCGGCAACTTCGGCAACATCCTCGCGGGCTACTACGCCCGGAGGATGGGCGTGCCCATCGGCCGCCTCCTGTGCGCGTCCAACGAGAACAACGTGCTCACCGACTTCATCGCGACCGGCGTCTACGACATCTCCTCGCGCGCCTTCGTCACCACGCCGTCACCGAGCATGGACATCCTCATCTCGAGCAACCTCGAGCGGCTGCTGTTCGAACTCACGCAGGATGCCGTCGTCGTCCGCGGATGGATGGCCGACCTCGCGCGGGACGGCCGCTTCCAGATCGACCGCACGACGTTCGCCGCGATGCGGGAGGTATTCCTCGGCGACTGGGTGAGCAACGCCGAATCGCTCGACGTGATCGAACGGGTGTGGACGACCGAGGGCTACCTGCTGGATCCGCACACCGCGGTCGCCTGGGAGATCGCCGAACGGATGGGCGGCGACAACCCCGTACTCGTGGTCTCCACCGCACATTGGGCGAAGTTCGGCGCTGACGTCTACAAGGCGCTCGCGAGGCTGCCCTACGCCGATCCGCTCCCGCCCGAGGCCGACGCGTTGTCGGGGGTCGAACTGCTCGCGCGAGTGGCAGGGATGACCGTCGGCGCGTCACCGGTGCCGGGTCCGCTCGCCGAGCTCGACGGGCTGACGGAGCGGTTCCCGGGGGTCGTCGATGCGGGACGCGACGGCGTCGAAGACGCTGTGCGAGGGTGGCTGGCGAGATGAGCAGGGTCATGGGCTCGAGTATCGCCCGCCGCCTGGTCGCACTCACCACGCTCGTCCTCATCGCGACGATCGCAGCGCCGACTGTCGCGTCGGCACACTCAACGGCCGCCAACGGTTGGTACTGGCCGACGGGGACGTCGTCCACAGGTACCGGGGGTGGATGGCTCCAGTATCGGCGATGGAACCGCTCGACCCATCTTGCCAAGGACATCCGGGCCCGGGTCGGAACCCCTGTCTACGCACTCGCCGACGGCTACGTCTATGCCGCCTACAAGTCACTGTCGGGGTATCGCCCGGGTGGCGCGATGATCGTCGTCTATCAGGATGCCCAGGGTCGGCCCGTCAAGGCGCTCTACGGCCACATACGCAACATCAAGTATCGGAGGGCCCAGCGCGTCAAGGCGGGGGCTGTCATCGCCTACATCGCGCCGTGCGGCGGATTCGCGCACCTCCATTTCGGCATCCACCCGGGACTGGCGAAGCCGAACGACCCGCGTCGCAACCCCTTCATGGGGCACAGCTACGTGCGCGGACGCACGTACGGGTGGGTGGATCCGCTCGGGTTCCTGAGCACCGCCTACCCGTGGGGCAGCGTTGTGCCCACGGAGTCGGCACCGACACTCGTCCCGACGGACACCGCCCCCGCGACGATGCCGCCTGGCGGACTGTGATGCGCATCCTAATCTCCGGATGAGCCTCGGCCGATAGAAGCGATACGTGCATCTTATGGATGCTCGGCGCGCCGGCGCCGCTTCTCGCCCGTCACTCGCAAGGGGGTCATCCGATGCCGACACGTAGTCCGTCGAAGCTCGCTCGGCTTGCGTGCATCGCGGCCTTCGCGACAGTGCTCCTCGTCTCACAGACCGCCGTGGCGTGGGCGATCGACCCCGGGCTCAACGGGTGGTACTGGCCGCTCGGTCACGACCACACATCGAGTGGAGGAAGTTGGCTCGGGTACCGGACCTGGTACGCGGACAGCCCGGCATGGCACGTCGCGTTCGACGACATCGGACGGTGGAAGGATCCCGTATACGCCGCAGCCGACGGAGTGGTCCTCGAAGCGCGCAGCGACGTCGGCGGCTACGGCCCCGGTGCGGGCAAGGGCGGCGCCGTGGTCGTGTCGTACCGCACCGCCGACGGTACCGACTTCAAAGCACTCTACGGACACGTCGAATCGATCCTCGTCGCACAGGGACAGAACGTGAAGGCCGGTCAGGTGATCGCGCTTCTCAACAACTACTCTCCGGCCCATGTCCACTTCGGGATCCATCTCGGAGCCGCCTATCCCGCACCCTCGACCGAGCAGACCGCCACCAACTACGTCGGCATATGGATGGGGCACAGCCATGAGTCGACGTCGACCGCTGCGGGCGCGCGCGTTCCCATCACGTACGGATGGACCGACCCTATGAGGTTCCTCGCCTCTCACACTCCCTCGGCACCTCCCCTTCCGAGATTGACTGCACCGAAAAGCGTGCGGCGGGCGAGAGTCCGCCGCACCTTCACCGCGACCGGCTACCTGGCACCGAGACACCGCGCCGGAGCCCGCTCCGTCCTCGTCTCCGCCTATCGGCTGGAGGGCGGCGTCTGGATCCTGAGGGGACGCACGTGGGCGCTCAACTACACCTCCGGGTCCCGGACGCGCTATGTGGCGCGATTGCGGCTCACCCGAAAGGGGCGCTACGTGCTGCGCGCCTCCGTGCCCGGCGACACCGCCCACGCCGCGGCGTCCTCGAACGACTGGAGCATGACGGTGCGCTGAGCCGGGGTCCTCGCGAGCTCAGCCCGTACTCACCCGGCCGGCAGCACCTCGACATCCGCGACCAGAGGTGGCCGCCCGCCGAGATCGACCGAACCCGTCACCCGAGCCGTGGACGTGTCGATCACGAGCAGCTTCGAGGTCCCCCGCTCGATGACCACGAGCTGCTCACCCCAAGCCGCGATCGCACATGGGCCTCCCGCGATGCGCAAGCGCCGAGGAGCGCTGAGCAAGTCGCGGTCGAGCCACGCGATCCACGTCCCCTCGTCGCCCGGGTCCCCGCCGTCCCACTCAGAGACTGCCAGCCAGCGGCCGGCGAGACACCCGCGGATCGCACCGTGTTCGAGCGAGTCGATCGTGACGCTGCGGCCCGCGGTACCCGTGCTCGCATCGATCTCCGTGACGGTCGCGGGACCCGACCCTGGACGCCCCGAGAGCAGGAGGAGCCGGCCTCCGCCCGCCGGAAGGACCTGGTTGACGTCCGTCCGAGACCCTCCGAGCCGCCGGCGCGCGAGCGTGGTCCTATCGAGCGCGGTCACGAACAGCGCCGCGGGGCCGTCCGCGGTCGTCCCCTCGATACTCGCGGGATCCATCTCGAGCGTCCACAGCTCGGTCCCGTCGAAGCCGAGCGGGACACCCGGGCCCTCCGGCATCAAGCCCTCACGCGCCACCGTGCGGCGTCTCAGATCGACCACGCTCAGGACCATCCCCCCGCTTCGCAGCATCCCGTGACCCACGTACGCGACGCCTCCGCCGGCGGTCACGAGGCCCGGGTTCGGACACCCCAGCTCGACGTAGTCGACCGGTCCTCCGGCCCGCACGTCATAGACGCCCACCACATCATCCGCGTCCTCGGCGATCCCTCCGGCCTGCGCGGTCACCGCCAGACCCGTCGACGTATCGATCGACAGATCGGTCGGCATCGAACGCAGGCGCACATCCGACACGACGCGCAACGCAGACAGGTCGACCGTGACGAGCCTGTCCTCACCGCCGAGCATCACCACGGCCAGATCGCTGCCTCCGGGCGGTGCGGAGCCGCGCGACGGCATCGCACGCCATGCCACGGCCACGACCGCGACCAATGCGACCACGAGCACCGCACCGACCAGACCGAACAGGACCGCCCGAGTTCTGGCGACCATTCCCCCACCCCCTTGTCAGAGGTCACCTGCCCCGGCACGCCATGGTCGGGGCAGGTGACACTTCGATTCCCTCGCGATCGGTGAACCGAGGACTCAGAGCCAGTGACCGAACGCATACGTCGCGCTCGCGTTCACCAGGTCGATCGGCCACACCCAGTAGCCGCCGTCGCCGTCGAGGTCGAGACCACTACACCGGTACCAGCCCAACCAAGCCAGCTTCGAGCAGTAGAACGACGTCTCGTCCGTCTTGGCCCCCATGATGTCGTACGGTTTGTTGAGCTTGCTCCGGCAGTAGTAGCGCACGGCCGAGCCGTACGAATCCCTCGCAGGGACCCAGAGCCCGTAGGCCTCGTCGTAGCGGCGGTACTTCACGCAGGTCTCGTACTGCACGCCGTTCTTCGGCGTCGTGTTCGCGCTCAGCACCGCGTAGCTGTTGAGACTGACGTAGCGTGCCCGGTCGAACACCCCGGCGTGCCCGGTCGACGTCCCAAGCACCACGACCATGTCCCCGCTGTCGAAGTAGCTGAACGACATGCTGTTGTAGCCGTCACCGCTGCCGCTGGCGCTCGGTGGCGCGACATCCGCGTGGGACTTCTTCTCGGGCTTGGCGAGGTTCCACTTGGCGGGGACCCGCCCGTCGGCACCGACCGATTTCGCACTCCGCTCGGCTGCGAACACCGTGGCCGGGAACAGTATCCCGGCGACCATGACCGCTGCGAGCGCGGCCGCCATCCTTCTCTTCATGTGTGACTCCCCCTCGTATTCCGTCGTGCCCGCGTTCGCGGGCCGACATCCAGACGGATACGGGGCATGGACACGGCGGAGCGATCCGCCGGACAGTGGCCGTCACAGGCAGCGGCACCCCCTCAAGCGCCCGACGGCCGTGCGCGTCCCGGAGCAGCCAGGCGACCGACACATCGAAGCATCGGATCGCCAGGAGAACACCACTCGCGGCTTGACCGGCTCATCATGGAGCAGGCACCTTACCGGTTCCTGAACCGTTCCTGACCGCAGTTCGAACGTGAGCGACGTGAGGGCGCCCGAAGGCGCCCTCACGGTCAGCAGCAACGAAGGGTGAGACTAGAGCAGCGGCAGATACTCCTCCAGCTCGTACGGCGTGACGCGGGAGCGGTAGCTGTTCCACTCGTTCTTCTTGTTGATGAGGAACCACTCGAACACCTGGTCTCCGAGCGCACGCCGCAGCATGTCGGAGCCTTCCATGCAGGTGATGGCCTCGGCGAGATCGCCGGGCAGGGATCCGATGCCGAGACGCTCGCGCTGAGCGTCCGACATCTCGTAGATGTTGTCGGTGACCGGCTCGGGCAGCTTGTAGCCCTTCTCGATGCCCTCGAGGCCGGCAGCGAGCATCACGGCGAACGCAAGGTACGGGTTGCAGGCCGGGTCGGGGCTCCTGAGCTCGAGACGCGTCGCCTTCTCCTTGCCCGGCTTGTACATCGGGACGCGCACCAGGGCGGAGCGGTTGCGGTTCGCCCAGCAGACGTAGACTGGAGCCTCGTAGCCGGAGACGAGCCGCTTGTAGCTGTTGACCCACTGGTTCGTCACCGCGCAGATCTCACGCGCATGCACGAGCAGGCCCGCCATGTAGCTCCGGGCGATGTCGGAGAGGTGGTACTCACCGTCCGCGTCGTAGAAGGCGTTCGAGTCTCCCTTGAACAGCGACTGGTGGACGTGCATCCCGCTGCCGGCCTCGCCGAAGATCGGCTTCGGCATGAACGTCGCGTAGACACCCGCCAGCTGAGCGACCTCTTTGACCACGAGCCGGTATGTCATGACGTTGTCCGCCATCTTGAGCGCCTCGCAGTAGCGCAGGTCGATCTCGTGCTGGCTCGGCCCGACCTCGTGGTGGCTGTACTCGACCTGGATCCCGAAGCGCTTGAGTGCGCGCACGGTGTCCTTGCGAAGATCGATCGACAGGTCGCGCGTCGTCTGGTCGAAGTACGTCGCGTGGTCGAGCACCTCGGTACTGTGGTCGTCCTTGAGGTAGTAGTACTCGAGCTCGGGGCCGATGAAGAAGGTGAAGCCCATGTCCGCCGCGCGCTTGAGCTGGCGCTTCAGGACGTAGCGCGGGTCCGCCTCGTACGGAGCCCCGTCGGGACTGACGATGTCGCAGAACATCGTCGCGACCAGCTGGCCGCCGGTCCGCCACGGCAGGATCTGCAGAGTGGTCGGGTCGGGCAGCGCGATCATGTCCGACTCCTGGATGCGTGCGAAGCCGAGGATCGACGACCCGTCGAAGCCCATCCCCTCCGCCATCGCCATCTCGAGTTCCTCGATGTCGATCGTGAAGCTCTTCAGGAATCCGAGGACGTCGGTGAACCAGAGGTGGATGAACTCGACCTTCTGGTCCTTGACGGTGCGGACGACGTCCTCGCGAAGCTCCTTCGGCATTGCGTTTCCCCTCGCTCATGTCTATGGGATTTCGCCTATGTTCCCATTCGGTTGCACGGTTACAATAGCGCAACCAGACCGGCTGCACGCGCGCCAGCGCGCGGGGGCAGGCGAGCGCGTCCGCCGACGCGCGCGACTGCCGCAAGGATGAGGGGATCCGTTCATGACGCTCCAGCAACCGAACGCGAACGACGCGACCCAGACTTCGAACCGCTCACGGAACGTCGCACCGGGATCGGGCCTGTGCACGCGGTGCATCGACGGGTGCCGCGGCAACTGCGAGGTCTTCAAAGCCTCCTTCCGCGGCCGCGAAGTGATCTACCCGGGACCCTTCGGTGAGATCACCGCCGGGGGCGACAAGGACTACCCGATCGACTACAGCCACCTCAACATCTGCGGCTATGCGCTCGGCACCAAGGGCCTGCCCGCCGGCGTCGAGGGCACCCCGGACAACACGCTCTTCCCGATGGTGGACACCGAGACGTCCTTCGGAACGACCAACCGCGTCAAGATGAAGGTGCCGATCTTCACCGGCGCGCTCGGCTCCACCGAGATCGCCCGCAAGAACTGGGAGCACTTCGCCATCGGCGCCGCCATCTCAGGCGTTTCGATCGTCTGTGGCGAGAACGTCTGCGGTATCGACCCCGAGCTGAAGCGCGGAGCGGACGGCAAGGTAGTCGACGCACCTGACATGAAGCGCCGGGTCGAGCTGTTCCGTCGCTACCAGGAGGACGGCTACGGCGACATCCTCGTGCAGATGAACGTCGAGGACACGCGCCTCGGCGTGGCCGAGTACTGCGTCGGCGAGCTCGGCGTCACCACGATGGAGCTCAAGTGGGGGCAGGGCGCCAAGTGCATCGGCGGCGAGATCAAGGTCAGTTCGCTCGAGCGCGCCCTCGAACTCCAGAAGCGCGGCTATCTCGTCACGCCCGACCCGTCCGACCACGCGGTCCAGGCCTCGTTCAAGGCCGGCGCGATCAAGCACTTCGAGCGCCACAGCCGCCTCGGCTTCATCGACGAGGAAGGCTTCGCCGCCGAGGTTCAGCGCCTGCGCGACCTGGGCGCGAAGCGCGTCACGCTCAAGACCGGCGCGTATGCGATGCGCGAGCTTGCGATGGCCATCAAGTGGTCGTCCAAGTACGGCATCGACCTGCTCACCATCGACGGCGCGCCCGGCGGCACCGGCATGAGCCCGTGGCGCATGATGGAGGAGTGGGGCGTTCCGACCTTCTACCTGCAGTGCATGACCCAGGAGCTGTGCGACGCACTGGCGAAGCGCGGCGAGCGCGTTCCCGACATCGCGATGGCGGGCGGCTTCTCAACTGAGGACCACGTCTTCAAGGTGCTCGCCATGGGCGCCCCGTACGCGAAGGCCGTGTGCATGGGCCGCGCGCTCATGATCCCCGGCTTCGTCGGCAAGAACATCGGGATCTGGATGAAGGAGGGCGACCTTCCGAAGTCCGTCGCCGAATTCGGCGGGACGAAGGAAGAGATCTTCGTCGCCTACGAGACGCTCAAGGACAAGTTCGGCGCCGAGGTCGACAAGATGCCGCTCGGGGCCATCGCTGTCTACACCTTCTCCGACAAGATCAAGGTCGGCCTGCAGCAGCTGATGAGCGGGTCGCGCAACATGAAGCTCGACACGATCAGCCGCGCGGACCTCATGGCGCTCACGCGTGAGTCGGCCGAGATCTCCGGCCTGCCCTACGTCATGGACGCGTATCGCGACGAGGCCATGGAGATCATCAACGGGTGAGCCCGGTCGCTCTGCGTGCGAAGGCCCGGACCTTGACCAGGTCCGGGCCTTCGCTGTCACTTCACCCGTATCGTGCCGAAGACCATCCGCATCCCGCACGAGAACTCGTATTCGCCGGGCGTCATCGCGGGCAACTTCACGACCGCTCCTCCCGCGGTGAGATCCTGATCGACCGAGAACGCGGGGATGAGCACCTTCGCCAGACAACCCTGACCTTGGCCGAAGGATATCTCGAGCGGGACGCCCGCCTTCGCCTCGATCACCGTGGGGTCGTAGTAGCCCTGCGACAGGTCGACCGAGATCGTCTGTACGGCCCCCGAGACGACGGCGACTCCGGAGGGACCGTCCGCGGCGGGCGCTGCCCCGCCGCCGTCGATGGCGGCCGGCGCAGAGGAGCAGGCGCCCGAACCGAGAGTGAACGAGAGGATGGCGATCAACGCGAGTCGTCGGAGCAACTGCGGGCTGGTGTTCACGAGTCGTCCTGTCTTTCGATCGGCCATTGCTCCAATGTACCCGAACCGGAACGGACCACTCATTGGCATGCGTGTTGCTAGTTGTATCGCTGGAGTCTGGGCGACCCGTTCCACCTTCCCCCCTCGGGACGGGGAACGCCCGCTTCGCACAACGAGGCGCGTTCCCCCCAACGCGCCTCGTTCTATGCCCTGACGACGGTCGCGACCGGCTCGCGCTATAATCCGCTCGCACTCCACCATCCCGACCGCCAGCCACTGGGGCCACCGTTGTCCAGATCGCTTTCGTGGGCCGGGTCTCGGCTCGCCGTCACAGCACTCGGGGGCATCATCGTGATCGGAATCGGATCCTGTGCGCTCTCCGCTATCGGAACAGGCCGGAGCGCGACCGAGACGCCTCCGCTCGCCGTGTCGCGATTCGGGTCGCGCGTACTCGTCATCGCCCCCCACCCTGACGACGAGGTCATCGCTCCCGGGGGACTGACCTGGGAGGCGCGCAACTCAGGCGCAGACGTGCGTGCGGTCATGCTGACCTGCGGCGACGGGTTCAAGAAGGCGGCCCGCGCGCTCGGCAAGGGACGGGCGACACCCGCGTCGTTCCTGTCGCTCGGCACGATGCGACGAAGCGAGTGCAGTGATGCGCTGGCCGCGCTCGGCGTCCCCGAGCAGGACCGCATCTTCCTTGGATACCCGGACGCGGGGTTGCGTGCCCTGTGGGAGTTCGACTGGGACCCTGCTCAGGTCCATCTCGGGCGCAACGGGCACACGGAGGTACCGTACGATTTCGCCTATCGTCGGGGCGCACCGTACTGCGGCGCAAGTGTGACTGCCGATCTCTCATCGATCATCGCCGACTACCGCCCCACCGCGATCGTCTACCCGGACCCGAACGACCGGCATCCCGACCATCAGGCGGCGGCCGCATTCGTGGAGTACGCTCTCTACGACTCCGGCTACGAGTGTCGCCGGTTCACCTACGTCGCCCATTTCGGGCACTATCCGTTCCCGTGGGCGTACGTGCCGTCGCTGTCTCTCGCTGCGCCGGAAGAACTGCTCGAGGTGGGGACACGCTGGGAGACGCTCCAGCTCAGCCGAGAGGCCATCGCGAAGAAGCTCGCGGCGCTTCGGCGCTACGCGAGCCAGATGTGGATCCCCCACATGAACGTCTACTTGCGCTCCTTCGTGCGCCGCAACGAGTTGTTCGGCACGTACGCCCCCGCCCGACCGCTGCGACTGGAGAACGATACCTCGCCGCCCTCCTCGCCCGACGCGCACGACGTCGTCGTCCGCCAGCCCGTCGACACCGTGGTACCGGCGATCCTCCAGAAGGGGAACAGGGCGACCGAGGTCCGCATGGCTATCGGGTCGAACCGCCTGTGGCTCGGCGTCACGGTGCCCGGATCGTCGACGGTGCGCCGCCCGAGCGCGCTGCATCTGCGGCTGCTAGGCGGACGCACGCCGAAGCGCTTCGACGCGACAGTGCGCGGCGAGGTGGTGGAGGTCTCGACGCGCTACGCCGACAGTGTCTCCCCGACCGACGTGGTAGTACGGCGCTTGGGCGACACGCTCTGGCTGGGACTACCGGTCGCGCTCGTCGAGGGCAGGCGTGTGGCGCTCGTCGCGGGGGAGGTCATGGGACCGAACGGCAGGCCGGTCACGACCGCGTGGCGGCCCGTCCTGCTGCGCTAGTCCGCCGCTTCGGCCTAGCCGAAGCGCCCCGTGATATAGGCCTCGGTGCGCTTGTCCGACGGGTTCGTGAAGATGGTTCGCGTGTCGCCCACCTCCACCAGGAAGGCCGGGCGCTCCATCGATTCGCGCAACATGAAAGCGGTCCTGTCCGAGATCCGGGCCGCCTGCTGCATGTTGTGCGTCACGATCACGATGGTGACATCGCTCTTCAACTCGGCGATCGTGTCCTCGATCTGCTGGGTCGAGATGGGGTCGAGCGCGGAGGCCGGCTCATCCATGAGCATGACCTCGGGGCGCGTGGCGAGCGCTCGCGCGATGCACAGCCGCTGCTGCTGGCCACCCGACAACTCGAAGGCGTGCTTCTTCAGGTGTCCGCGCACCTCGTCCCACAGCGCCGCGCGACGCAGAGAGTCCTCGACGAGGAGATCCATCTCGGACTTCGGGACACCGTGCGTCCGCGGTCCGTACGCCACGTTGTCGTAGATCGACATCGGGAAGGGGTTCGGCTTCTGGAAGACCTGGCCCACACGCATGCGCAGTTCCACAGGATCGACGTCGCGGGCGTAGATGTCGTCGCCGTCAAGCTGGATCTTGCCGCTCACGGTCACGTTACCGAGCTCATCGTTCATGCGGTTGAGGCAGCGCAGCAGCGTGGACTTGCCACACCCTGACGGTCCGATGAGAGCCGTGACCGAAGCCGGCTCGATGCGCAGATCGACGCCGGAAAGCGCCACCTCATCGCCGTATGCGACCGACACGTCGGTCAGATCGAATGCGCCGCACTTGGGGCGCGCCAGGGTCTCGGCAGTGCTCACCATCTGACCTTCTTCCGTGCGCGCGAGCGCCACGCGGCGGCCGCGACGTTGACGATACTGACACCCGCGACCAGAACCAGCGCGCTCCCCCAGACCACGAGCGGCTGTGGCCTCACCGGCTGGGTCGCCATGATGTAGATGTGGTACGGCAGAGCCATGACCTTGTCGAACGGCGACTTCGGCAGGCCGGTCAGGAAGAACACCGCAGTGAACATGACCGGCGCGGTCTCGCCCGCCGCGCGTGACAGGCCGAGGATGGACCCGGTCACGATGCCGGGGGCGGCGGCCGGCAGCACCACCTTGCTGATCGTGCGCCAGCGCGTGGCGCCCAGCGCTAGCGACGCCTGCCGAAGATCCTGTGGCACCTGGCGCAGCGCTTCCTCCGTCGAGGTGATGATGACCGGAAGGGTGAGACAGGCCAGCGTGAGCGAACCGGAGAGCAATGAGAGTCCGAAGCGCAGCAGCATGACGAACAGCGCGGCCCCAAACAGTCCGTAGACGATGGACGGGACGCCCGCCATGTTGGCGATCGACAGCCTGATGAGACGCGTGAGACGGCCCCGCTTCGCGTACTCGGAGAGGTAGATACCTGCCGCGATGCCCACGGGCAGAGCGAACGCGGCGGTACCGACCGTGAGCCAGAAGGTGCCCACGATGGCAGGCCAGATCCCAGGGGGATCCTTCAGCGGCATACCGGTCAGAAACGACCAGCTCATGGCCGGCAGCCCGCGCACGAGCAGGTAGCCCAGGAGCCCGGCGGCGGAGAGCATGACCGCCGCCGCGCACGCGCCGGTCACTAGCTTCATGGCCGCTTCGACAGCCCGGGCCTGGCGGACCCTGTTGCGCTGGACGCTCATCTGCGCCACCTCGCCCGCTGGCGCTCAAGCACCAGATCGGCCGCGAGGTTCACGAGGAACGTGACCACGAAGAGCGTGAGACCGACCACGAACAGGGCCGAGTAGTGCAAGCCGCCCTGCACCACCTCGCCCATCTCGCCGGCGATCACGGCCGTGAGCGGGCGGGCCGATGTCGTGAGCGACCAGGTCAACTCCATCGAGTTGCCGGCGACCATCAACACCACCATCGTCTCGCCGATCGCACGCCCCAGACCGAGCATCACGGAGGCGAAGATCCCGGAGGACGCCGCGGGCACGATCACCTTGCGGGTCGTCTGCCAGTGGGTGTTACCCAGCGCGAGCGAACCCTGTCGCAGCTCCGAGGGTACCGAGTGCATCGCGTCCTCGGAGATCGAGATGATCGTCGGCAGGGCCATGAATGCCAGCACGACGCCGGCAGATAGCGCGGTGAGTGCCGACTGCATGCCGAAGAGGTCCTTCAGGGCTGGGCCCAGGACATAGACGCCCATGAGGCCGTAGACGACAGAGGGTACCGCGGCCATGAATTCGATGACCGATTTCGCGATCCCCTTGAGCCTGGCGGGCGCGAACTCGGAGATGTAGATCGCCGCAGCGATGCCGATGGGGACGGCGATCGCGAGCGCGACCCCGGTCACCCGCAGCGAGGCGATGATGTACTGGATGAACCCGTAGAGCGGCGGCGTGCTCGTCGGGTACCACGACGTGCCGGTGAGCATGCGGATGAGACCGACTTGCGGGTCCGAGAGCGCCTTCCATGCGTTGGACGCGAGGAACACCGCGATGGCTGTCAGCACGGCGATCGCGCTCCAGCCGCTCAGACTGATCAGCCTGCCGACAACGGCCTCAGCCGCGCGGCGGGTTGCCGCGCGGCTGGAGCGGTCGAGCTTCGCTTCAGAAGACTCGCTCATCGGGTCCTATCGAGATCGGTATGCCATGCGAGCGCGTTCGCGGGTTCGGTATTACTTGACCGGGACGAATCCCTCGTCGGTCACGATCTGCTGACCGGCACTGCCGAGGATCCACTCGATGTAGGCCTTCGCGAGGTCCTTCGGCTGCCCGTTGCTGTACATGTAGAGGCCGCGGGAAAGACCGTACGAGCCGTCGAGCACCGTGTCGACAGAGGCCTTCACGCCGTCCAGCGCGACCACCTTCACGTCGGCCGACTCATACCCGACGCCCACGTAGCCGATAGCGTCCGCGTTGGCCTTGACCTCATCGACGATCGCCTGGTTGCTGGGGAGGAGTTTCGCCGACTTGGCGTAGTTCCTCTCCTTGCCGACAACGGCCTCCTTGAAGTACTCGTACGTGCCCGAGGACGGATCGCGCGAGACCAACACGATCGGCTTGTCAGCGCCGCCTACCTGCTTCCAGTTGGTGACCTCGCCGCGGTAGATCTGGCCGAGCTGGTCCTTGGTAAGGTTCTCGACCGCGTTGGCCGAGTTCGCGATGACCGCGATACCGTCACGCGCCACCTTGGTCTCGACCGCCTCGCTGCCCTTGGCGGCAAGCTGGTCCTTCTCCTCCGCCTTCATCTCGCGAGACGAGTTGGCGAAGTCGACCTGGCCGTTGATCAGGGACGCGATGCCCGTGCCCGAGCCGCCACCCTTGACCGCGATCTGGACGTTGGGATTCTCGGCCATGAAGGCCTTCGCCCAGGCCTGGGCGACGTTCACGAGCGTGTCCGAGCCCGCAACGGTCAGCGTGCCGGAGAGCTCGGCCTTGGCCGGAGTCGTCGGCTCGGCCGTCTTGGCGGGCGTACTGCCGCAGCCGGCAAGCGCGATGGTGCCGGCCGCGAGAGCTGTGACCGCGCCGATCGTCAGCCACTTGCGCATCTTCACCGTGTAACCACTCCTCATGTCAGGGAAACGTGCCTGCGGACCCCGTGTCCGCTGCATCGATGGTGGCAGTCCGCTGAGGGTGGATGGTTGCACCCGGGTAAAACATTCGGCTTGATTGGTTACATGTATGTAAAACGGTCTTTGCAGAGTTGCGTCAAGCGCGCATGATAGCCGCTGACCGGTCCGATCGTTCGCGGAGGTGTTCCGGAAGACATGGCCGAGATCCTGGTCGTCGAGGACGACCCGATCATCAGACAGACAGTCGACTACGCCCTGAGAAGGGCTGGGTTCGAGACTCGAACGAGCGCGGACGGACGCGAGGCACTCGACATGGCCAGGCAGTCCGCACCCGACGTCATCCTGCTCGACCTCATGCTCCCGGGCATGGACGGCTTCACGTTCGCCGAGGAGATACGCAAGACCGATGAGACCGTGGCGATCATCATGGTGACCGCCCTCGACCAGGAGCGCGACAAGGTTCGCGGACTGGACGCGGGGGCTGACGACTACATGACAAAGCCCTTCTCCATGGAGGAGCTTCTGGCCCGCGTGCGCGCAAACCTCCGTCGCGTGCGCGAGCGCGCAGTGCTCTCCACCGACGAGACGATCACCGTCGGAGACATGGTGATCGAGCCGAGCCAGCTACGCGTTGCGGTGGCGGGCGCCCCTGTCCGTCTGCGGCTCAAAGAGTTCCAGCTGCTGCTGGCGCTGGCGCGCGAGCCCGGGAGACTCATGAGCCGACAGCGCCTGGCCGCCGAGGTCTGGGGCTACGAGCACCTGCCCTCCTCCCGCACCATCGACGTGCACATCCGCCGGGTCCGCCAGGGTGTCGAGGATCCTTCCGCGTTCGTCTACATCCACACGGTTCACGGCGTGGGGTATCGATTCGAGGCAACGCCCAAGTCGGGAGAGCCCGCATGATGGAGAGTCTTCGCGAACTGGCGCGGTCGTACCGCGTGCGGATCGCCCTCGGATACGTCCTGATCGTGACGATCCTTGCGGGGGCCTGGGCATGGAGTCTCTACGGCCCACTGACCGGCACCGTCATCGAACAACAGCGCGCGCATCTGGCTTCCATCGCCCGTGCCGGTGCCCTCGCGCTGGAGCGTCCCGGCCTCACCGCCCCGACCACGGCGAACGACCTTGTCCGCGGGACGCGTCTGCGCGCCACCATCGTGGCGACAGACGGAACCGTGCTCGCCGACACGGCCGAAATGCCCGCGCGCATGGCGAACCACGCGGGCCGACCGGAAGTATCCGCGGCGCTGGCCGGACGCGTCGGCTTCGACACCCGCCTCAGCGCGACCACCGGTACCGAGCAGATGTACGTTGCCGTACCCGCACGGTTCGAGGGACGCCTTGTGGCTCTCCGTGTGGCCGAACCAGTGGCCGTGATCGCGGAGCTGGCCGCTACCGCCCGTCGCACCGGCTTCGCCCTCCTCGCGGTGACACTCATCGCCGCGTTCGCCGTCGCCGCGCGCGTCTCCCGGTCCGCGTCCCAGCCGGTCGTCCGGCTGAAGCGGGCCGCGGAGGCCATGGCTGCCGGCGATCTCCGGACGCCCGTCCCGGCGACGACAGGCGAACTCGCCGGTCTGGCCGACGCCCTCGGGAGCCTTCGGGACCAGATGCGGGCGCGCCTCGGGGAGCTCGAACAGGGTCGCGACACCCTCCGCGCCGTGCTGGACGGACTCGAGGATGCGGTACTTCTCTTCGAAGGAGAGAGCGTACGTGTGGCGAACGCGGCCTCCTCGCGCATGTTCCGCGCTCCAGCGGCAGGCTGGGAGAGCGCCCGGCTTGCCGGCGCGGGCCTACCCGCGTCACTCACGGCCACGATCGCAGGAGCGCTGGCGAGGCGATCGGACCTGATGACAGACGTCGGCCCGGACCCGGAGAATCGCTTCTTCCGGGTGACCGCGCTGCCCCTCGACCCCGCGGACAGGTCACCTCGGATGCTGGTCGTCATCTCCGATGTCACCGCGACGCGCCGACTCGATCAGGTGAGGCGCGACTTCGTGGCCAACGCCTCACATGAACTCAAGACCCCGACTGCGGCGATACAACTGCTGGCGGAGTCGGCCACGACGGCCGCCGAGGACGGCGAAACCGAGATCGCGCTCGTCTTCGCCGGCCAGATGCGGGACGAGGCGGACCGTCTCAGGCATCTCGTCGTCGACCTGCTCGACCTCTCGCGACTCGAGTCCACGCCCGCGCCCGGCACCATAACCGATGTACGCGCGGCGTTGGCCAACGCCCTCGCGGCGCACCGGGCCTCCGCCGGTCTGGCCGGGCTGTCCATCCGGGCCGATGACTCGGCCGTCGTCGGTCTGGACGTCTACGTGTCAGCCGAGCCCGCCGACACGGCAGTCGCTCTGGACAACCTGCTCGCCAATGCGATCGCGTACACCGAGGAGGGCGAGGCAGTCGTGCGGGTCACGGCCGACGAGACGACCGTCACGATAGCTGTCTCCGACACGGGAGTCGGGATCCCCGCCGAGCACCTTGGGAGAGTGTTCGAACGGTTCTACCGGGTCGATGGCGCCCGTTCAAGGATGAGCGGCGGCACCGGGCTGGGGCTCGCACTCGTGAAACACGTGGCTGAGCGATCGGGAGGCTCGGTCGAGATCGCATCGACGGTGGGAGAAGGCACCACAGTCACCCTTCACCTCCCTCGCGCGCGCTGATCCGCTACAGGAGCGGATTCGAACACGCCTGCAGAAAGAGCGCTCCGGCAGCGAGTGCCGCGGCAAGAGCCAGCGCCGCATCCATGCCCGCGCGACGAGCCGGCGTAGGCTTGAGCGGATGCTCCGGCCCGCCGACGTGACGCCACAGCGCCAGCCAGGACCCGCCAAGCGCGATGAGCACGCCCGCGACAAGCCAGCCCGCCACGACGTCGCTCGGGAAGTGCACGCCGAGGTAGACGCGAGAGACGCCGACCAGGAACGCCGCGCCGAGCGCGCCTGCGACCATCGACGCCTTGCGCCGGCCGGATGCGTCTCCAAGGAGGGCGAAGAGCGCCAGCAGCCCGTAGAAGAGCAGCGCCGCTGTCGCGTGTCCGGACGGGAAGCTCAGCCCCGATGGCGGGGCCACGAGCATATCGGCGAGTGGCGGCCGGGGCCTCGAGAACGCCTGCTTGAGGGCACTCACGAGCAGGGGCTCGACCGACATCATGACCGCGAGGACCACGGCCTGTCTCCGCCTCCCCCACGCCCACAGGAGCACGACCGCGAGCGCCGTCCAGACCGTCATGACGGCCGCGTCACCCGAGACCGTCGCGAGCCACATCACGCGCATGAGAGCCGGGGACGCCACCGTGCGCAGGGCCGCGTCGATCGCGGCGTCGAACCCGGCGAAGCCCGCGAAGTCCACGGAGTCCCCTCAGCGCCCCGCGGACTCGACGAGCCTCGGCGCGACCTGCTTCTTGCGCGACAGCATCCCGTCGAACCAGGCCGAGCCCGACTCGAACGACACGCCGAACGCGCGCTCGGCGATCCTTCGCTTGCCCACGACGATCAGCTCGCTGCCCTCTCGCACCACGTCGGTGACCATGAGCAGCGACGCGCCGTACCCGCGCTCGCGGGTCATGTGCTCCATGTACGCGACGGTCTCGTCGCGGTGTGACAGGACCTCATCCAGGTCCACCGTCTCCACCTGCGCGATCGCCACGGTCGTGTCGCCCACGCGGTACTCCTTGAGGTCGGCCTTGACGACGTGTTCGGCGGAGAACTCTCGACACTGGCTTCTGGCGCGGAACATCTCCATGCCGAACTCGACATGATCCACGCCGAGATCCGCCGCGAGCCGATCGGCGATCTCGCGATCTGTCTCGGTGGCCGTCGGCGACTTCAGCATCACCGTGTCGGTCAGCAGCGCCGAGAGCATCAGGCCGGCCATCGCCCGAGGGGGGTCGACTCCGAGCTCTCGGTAGCGCAACGCCACTATGGTCGCCGTCGAACCCAACGGCAGGTTCATGAATGAGATGGGATACGCGGTCTCGATGTCGCCGATACGGTGATGGTCCACGATCTCGACCACCGATGCCTCTTCGACGCCGTCGGCGGACTGCGAGGTCTCGTTGTGGTCCATGAGGATGACTTGTCTGCGTGGAGCGCGCGCGACGTTCGTGCGGGTCAGTAGGCCCACCAGCGCACCGTCGGCATCCAGCACGATCGCCTCCCGTTGCGGCGAGGCGAAAAGGTCGTCGGCGGCTTCGGCCAGCAGCGCGTCGGGTTCGACCACGAGCGTGTCGGTCTCCATCATGCTGCCGACAGTGTGCGACAGGTTCACGAGTCGGGCAGCTCCGTAGGTGTCCTTCGCCGTCGAAACGACCGCGCACGCGCGCTCGCGGGCGAGCGCGAGCAGCTCCTCGTCCGGCACCCCGCCCCCCGTCACGACCAGACAGGCGATCCCCGCCTCGACCGCCATAGGCTGTGTGCGGCGGCGATCCCCCACGATGAGCGTGTCGCCGGGGTGGACCCATCGAAGCATCGTCTGGGGCTCCATCGCGCCGATCAGCACGTTGCCGGAAAGCACGCTCGCCGCGTCACCCGCAAGCAGGGAACCCTCGAGCACCTCCACGAGCCGCGAGACGGTCACGGGGCGATCTTTGAAGCCCGAGACCGTGAGGTCCTCCACGTAGCGCGTCGCGAGCGCCTGCATCGTCACGAGGCCCCGCACCACGCCGCCGTCGACCACCGGCAGACCACGCACGCCCCGCTCGGCAAGGAGGTGTCCGACGGTGAGCAGCGTGTCGTCGGGCGAGACGCACACGATATCAGTGGTCATCACATCACGCACACGTGTGCGGACGTGCGTGATCTCCGCCGGCGCGGCGAGCCCGAAGCGCTCGAAGACCCAGGATGTCTCGGGGGGCATCGGACCGAGTCGGACCGGGACGTAGACGGACCCCGGGTCGGTGAGGTTCTTCAGGTGTGCGTAGGCGACCGCGGAACAGATGGAGTCGTTGTCGGGGTTGCGGTGCCCGAACACGAGGATCGGTCCCATGCGCTTGGGGGTCCTTCCCGCTCGCAGTGCCCTACTTGTTGATCTTGTGCAGCGGCGCGAAGCCGGTGAGCAGGGTCTTCTCTCCTACTTCGCCCGTGAACCGGATCGTGACCTTGTCGCCTTTGACCGCGATCACGCGACCCTTGCCGAACGTCTTGTGCTCGACACGGTCCCCGACCTCGAAGCTCTCCGCGGTCTCCGGCTTAGGCTCGCGACGCGGCGCGCCGGAGCCGTACACGCGGCCTCCGCCGCTTCCCGGCTCGCGCCACGAGGGCCGTCCGTAGCGGTCACCGCGGGTGGCGCCGGCCCGCTCGCTACCCTGCGAGCCGATCCCTTCGGTGCGCAGGTGCTCTTCCGGGATCTCGCCGAAGAACATGCTGGGCGGGTTGTACTGGCTCGCGCCATAGATGGTGCGCTGGTAGGCGTGCGTGAGGTAGAGACGCTCGCGAGCGCGGGTGATGCCGACATACGCCAGCCGCCGCTCCTCCTCGAGGCCTTTCGGCTCGAACATCGAGTTGGCGTGCGGGAAGAGCCCGTCCTCCATACCCGCGATGAACACGACCGGGAACTCGAGTCCCTTGGCCGTGTGCAGCGTCATGATGGTGACGGCGCGCTCCCCGCTCTCGAGCGTGTCCAGATCGCTGCGCAGCGCGGCCCACTCGAGGAAGTCGTCGAATTCGGCATCAGGATGCGCCTCGTCGAACTCGTCGACCACGCCGAAGAACTCGCGGATGTTCTCGACGCGACCCTTGGCCTCATCGGTATGCTCCGCCTCGAGCGCGGCGATCAGGCCGGACAGCTCGATGACCTGCTCGACGCGCCTTCGCATCGTCTCGCCGTCGGATGCGGCGATCTTGTCGAGCAGACCGGCGAACGCCGACACCTTGGCGCGCGGCCCGGCGGCGAGCAGGTTCTCCGTGCCGGCCCGCCGGACGGCCTCCGTGAGCGTGATGCCCTCGCGGTTCGCCGAATCCTCGAGCACGCCGATGGTCGTCAGCCCGATGCCGCGCTTCGGCTGGTTGATGATGCGGCGGAGCGCGACGGGGTCGGAAGGGTTCACGACCGCGCGCAGATAGGCCATGACGTCGCGGATCTCCGAGCGTTCGAAGAAGCGCGTACCACCCACGAGCTGGTAGGGCACGCCGGCGCGGAGGAACTGGTCTTCGATGACCCGCGATTGCGCGTTCGTGCGGTAGAACACGGCGAAGTCAGCGTAGCTGCGGCTCTCGGCCGACAGCAGCCGCTCGATCTCGTCGACGATGAAGCGCGCCTCGTCCCGCTCGTCGGACGCGAGGTAGCGGGTGATCGCCTCGCCCTCGACGTTGGCCGTCCACAGCGTCTTCGGCTTGCGATCGGCGTTGTTCGCGACCACATGGTTCGCCGCGGCAAGGATCGTCTGGGTGGAACGGTAGTTCTGCTCGAGACGGACGACGAAGGCCTCGGGGTAGTCCTGCTCGAAGTCGAGGATGTTGCGGATGTCCGCACCGCGCCACGAGTAGACCGACTGGTCGTCATCGCCGACGACCATCAGGTTGCGGTGCGTGGCCGCGAGCATGTTCACGAGCACATACTGCGCGCGGTTGGTGTCCTGATACTCGTCCACGAGGATATGGCTGAACCGTCCGCGCCAGCGCTCGAGTGCGTCGGCGTCCTTCTCGAGGACGCGGACCGCGTAGACGAGCAGGTCGTCGAAGTCCATCGCGTTCGCGGCACGGAGCCGCTTCTCGTACTCCGCGAAGACCTTCGCAGCAAGCTTCTCGGGGGCTGTCGTCGCCTTCTTCGCGTACTCCTTGGGCCCCATCAACTCGTTCTTGGCTGCAGATATCCGGGACACGAAGTGCGAGGGGGGGAACCGCTTCGGGTCGACGTCGAGCGACGCGACGACGGTCGAGAGCATCCGCTTGCGGTCGTCCTCATCGTAGATGGTGAAGGAGCGGGAGTAGCCGAGCGCCTCAGCTTCGCGACGGAGTATGCGCACGCAGAAGGCGTGGAAGGTCATGACCCACATCGAGCGGTATGCCGGCCCGATCAGTTCGGCAAGGCGGCTGCGCATCTCCTCGGCGGCCTTGTTCGTGAACGTGATGGCCAGGACGGCGTTGGGCGCCACACGGAGGTCACCCACGAGGTGGGCCACCCGGTACGTGAGCACACGGGTCTTACCCGAGCCGGCGCCAGCCAGCACAAGCAGGGGGCCGTCGGTGGTGGTGACCGCGTCGCGCTGCGCGGGATTGAGGACGCTCAGGTCTAGAGTCATGGGACGTTCAGTGTAACGCACCGAGCGCGCTCGTGCGGGACCCGGTCGTCGGGCGGCCGCCGCTCTGACGTCAGCGGACGAACCTGATCATCGAGAAGCTGCTGCCGTCGTCGTCCTTGAGGCATGAGTTGTGGGTGACTCGCTTCTCGCCGCGCGCGTGCTGGACGTTGCCGCACTTGTCGCAGACGGTGTGTCCGCATACCGCACACAGGCCGAGGATCACCCCGTCCTTGGCGCCACAGTGCTGGTCCTTGAGACAGGCAAGGTGTGTCGCCTGCGTCGCACCACGGGCGACATGGATGTTGCCGCACTTCTCGCAGACCGTGAGACCGCAGACGCAGCAGTAGCCGAGGCGCGCGCTATCCATGGCACCGCAGTGCCGGCATATTCGCTCGATGCCGGAAAGGTGGTCCGGCACGCAGGCTCCTCATCTCCGAAGGCGCGGATCCTCGGGCGTCCTACCGTCAACACTCCGAACACTGTCGCTACTCGAGCGACCGTCCCACTGCGGCCGCCACCGGAGCGAGTTCGCCGATGAGCGACCGCAGACCTGCCAAGTCGAGCTGTTGGGGCCCGTCAGAGAGGGCCTTGCGTGGATTCGGGTGCGCTTCGACCATGAGGCCGTCCGCACCGATGGCGATCGCCGCCCTGCAGACCGGCATGACGAGGTCCCGCTGGCCGACAGGATGCGACGCGTCCACGATGATCGGGAGGTTCGAGAGTTTGTGTACGACCGGGACCGCGGTGATATCGAGCGTGAACCTTGTCGACGTCTCGAACGTGCGGATGCCGCGCTCGCACAAGATGACGTTCGGATTCCCCTGCGAGGTGATGTACTCGCTCGCGGCGAGCCACTCCTCGATCGTCGCGGCCATGCCGCGCTTGAACAGCACGGGCTTACCTGACGCGGCGGAGACCTTGCCCAACTTCTTGAGCAGAGAGAAGTTGGCCATGTTGCGCGTCCCGACCTGCAGGATATCCGTGTACGCATCCACGATCTCCGCGTGCGCCGAGTCGGTGACCTCGGTACAGGTGAGCAGGCCGTAGCGCTCGCCCGCCTCCTGCAAGAGCTTCAGGCCCTCTTCCTCGAGGCCCTGGAACGAGTAGGGTGACGAGCGCGGCTTGTAGGCCCCGCCGCGAAGCACGCGGACCCCGATCTCCGCGCAGACCGCCGCGACTTCCATGATCTGCTCGCGGCTCTCGATCGCACACGGACCGATGATGAGCGTGACGGGGCCGTCGCGGCGGACCGCGCCGATCGCGCTCGCGCCCTCCACCTCGGATGCGGCCATGGACGCGCTCAGAGCTCCTTCATGACGTGCAGGACCGCCTCGTAGACCTCGCGGAGGTTGTCATCGAACAGCGGGCCTTCGTTACAGCGGGCGAGGTTGGAGAAGATCTCCTCCTCGCGCTTCGGATCGTAGAGCGCCTGATTGACCTGGGGCTTGAGGCCCCGTATCTCGAGCGCGAGACGCGCCCGCTCGTTGAGGAGGCCGACGATGCGGCAATCGACCTCGTCTATCCGACCGCGGAGTGCGGTGATCCTGTCCTGGGCTCCCTGCTCGGCCACGTTCGTCCTCGCTCTCATGCCACGGATGCCGACCACGCGCGCCGGCGTCCACGAACCGTCCAGTAGGCTATTCCCACTCGATCGTGCCGGGCGGCTTGCTGGTGATGTCATACGCGACTCGATTGATGCCCTCGACCTCGTTGATGATGCGATTCGACATCTTCGCGAGCAAGTCGTGGGGCAGTCTCGCCCAGTCGGCGGTCATAGCGTCCGCTGAGGCGACCGCGCGGATGATGATCGGGTGACCATAGGTGCGCTCGTCGCCCATGACGCCGACCGAGCGGATGTCCGGCAGGACGGCGAAGTACTGCCAGACAGAGCGCTCGGTGTCCCAAGCGCCGATCTCTTCGCGCACGATAGCGTCAGCCTTCCGAAGCAGCTCGAGCTTGCCGTGCGTGATCTCACCGATGATGCGCACCGCGAGACCGGGGCCCGGGAAGGGTTGCCTGTGCACGATCTCGTCAGGCAGTCCCAGCTCAGCACCGACCGCGCGGACCTCGTCCTTGAAGAGCGCCTTCAGCGGCTCGATGAGATCGAAGTGCACGCCCGGCGGGAACGGGATGAGGTTGTGGTGACTCTTGATCTTGGCGGCGGTCTTGTTGCCCGACTCGATCACGTCGGGATAGAGCGTACCCTGCGCCAGCCAGCGCACGCCCTCCAGCTTCTCTGCCTCCTCGAAGAAGAGCTTCCAGAACTCCTCGCCGATGATGTGGCGCTTCCGCTCAGGATCCGTGACGCCTGCGAGCAGGTCGAGGTAGCGCTTCTCGGCGTCCACGTGGATGAGGTCGATGTGGAAGTGGTCGCGGAACGTGTGGATGACCTGCGCGCCCTCGTCGAGGCGCATCATGCCGTGGTCCACGAAGACGCAGGTGAGCTGGTCGCCGATGGCGCGGTGGAGGATCGCCGCGACGACGCTCGAGTCCACGCCCCCGGACAGCCCACAGATGACGCGATCGGTACCGACGCGCTCACGGATGAGGTCGACGGTCTCGTCGATGATGTTGACCATCGTCCACATCGGCGGGATGCACGCGATCTCGTGCAGGAATCGCTCGATGATGCGCTGGCCGAACTCCGTGTGCGCGACCTCGGGATGGAACTGGGTGGCGTACAGCCGCCGTGCGGGGTCCTCCATCGCAGCGATCGCGGTCGTGGCCGTGCGCGCGGTCACGGCGAAGCCCGCGGGCGCAGTGCCGACGCTGTCGCGGTGGCTCATCCAGCACTGCGAGCGCTCGGTCACTCCGACGAGCAGTTCGCCGCCGCCACCGAGGACCTCCAGCTCGGCGAACCCGTACTCGCCGACGTCGGTCTTGGGTATCTCGCCGCCGAGGTGCAGCGCCATCTCCTGGATGCCGTAGCAGAAGCCCAGCACGGGGATCCCGAGCGCCAGGACGCGCGGGTCCATGTGCGGCGCCCCGTCGGCGTAGACCGACGCCGGACCACCCGAAAGGATGAGCGCCGCGGGCGCACGGCGCGTCACCTCCTCGACCGATATGTCGAAGGGTACGATCTCGGAGTACACGCGCGCCTCACGGACCCGGCGCGCGATCAGCTGCGCGTACTGCGCACCGAAGTCGAGGACGAAGACTGTGGGCTGCTGGTCGTGATAACTCGACACTAGCGGCCCATCCCGACACCCTGGGCGTTCTGAAGGACCTTGCCCTCGGTCTGCAGGCTGGGAGCCACCATGACCTCTGCCTTCTGGAAGGTCTTGAGGTTCTCGTAGCCGCACGTGGCCATCGACGTGCGCAGACCGCCGAGCAGGTTGAGCGTTCCATCGTTCTGATGCGCCGGACCGAGCAGGATCTCCTCGAGGGTCCCCTTCACGCCGGCACGCACGCGGGTGCCCCGCGGCAGGTCGGGATGGAACGTCGCCATGCCCCAGTGGTAGCCGCGACCGGGGGCCTCCGACGCGCTCGCCAACGGGGAGCCGATCATGATGGCGTCCGCGCCCACGGCGATCGCCTTGGCAAGGTCACCGCCGGTCCGCATGCCGCCATCGGCGATCACGTGACAGTAGGTGCCGGTCTCGTCGAGATGGCGCATCCGTGCGGCGGCTGCATCCGCGATCGCGGTGCCCTGCGGCACGCCGATCCCGAGCACGCGCCGCGAGGTGCAGGCGTGGCCGGGGCCGACGCCGACAAGTACGCCGACGGCGCCGGTACGCATGAGGTGCAAAGCACCGGAGTATGAGCAGCAACCGCCCACGATGGCGGGGATCGGCAGCTTCTCGATGAACGCGTTGAGGTCGAGCGGCTGATCGTAGCTCGAGACATGCTCGGCGCTCACGACCGTGCCCTGGATGATGAGCATGTCGAGGCCACCCGCCAGGGCGGCCTCGATGTATCGCTCGCAGTTCTGGGGGGTGAGCGACGCCGCGGCCAGTACGCCGCCGTCCTTGATCTCCTTGATGCGCTGGGTGATCAGCTCGGGCTTGACCGGCTGCTTGTAGAGCTCCTGCATCCTCGGAGTCGCCTCTTCGTTGTCGAAGGAGGCGATGAGGTCGAGTTGGGTGGCGGCGTCCTCGTAGCGGGTCTGGATGCCCTCGAGGTTCAGTACGGCGAGTCCGCCCAGCTTGCCCATCGTCACGGCATACGCGGGGTCGACCACGCCGTCCATGGCAGAGGCGAGGATCGGGAGCGGGAGCGTGAACGGCGTACCGCGGAAGTCGAACGTCCAAGAGATGTTCACGTCTCGCGGGTCGCGCGTGCGCCGCGATGGCACGATGGCCAGATCGTCGAACCCATAGGCCCGGCGCGCGGTCTTGCCCCGTCCGATCTCGACTTCCATGGAGCCTCCTTCGATGTCAGACATCGTCGCTTGCTTCTGTACCTTCCCGGATCATGGGTCCGAAAGCCCGACACCGTGCGCCCGAGTCTCATATGCGGCAAGACCAGGTGCTGCCCGTCCCCTCGCGGGTCGGCGATGCGCCTGGTCTTCGTGTGGGTGCTGCGTCTTTGTGCTGCGATGAGCGAAAGTCCGCGCTTGGGCGTGCGGGGTGCGACAAGGGTAGCGCACCGGATGGGGAGGGTCAACGTGAGCCCCGATACACGCAGCCGCGGCCGGAACGGAGTAGAATGTCGCCGCGCGCGCGTTCGCGCGCAGGAGGACGGTCATCCCATGACGCAGCCCAGACGCAGCCCAGGAGCGACCATGCACACGTCACACCGGCGCCACGGCGCCTTCTTCGCAGCTACCCTGCTCGTCGCCGTTCTGGCGGTGCCGTCTCTCGCGAGCGCCGCACCCTACGTGGTCATCGACCCCGGACACGGCGGCATCTACAACCACGCACGTCTCGGCCGCGTGCGCGAGAAGAACATCAACCTCGCCATCTCGCTCGAGGTGGCGCGTCAACTCCGCGCGGCCGGTTACCAGGTCGCGCTGACGCGGACGAACGATGCGACGATCAACGTGCGCGACATCCCCACGTGGGGTTACGACGCCGGGACCGGGCTGTGGGCGTTCCGCAGTGACGGGCGCCGCTATGGCGATCCACCTCTTGACGACTTGCAGGCGCGCGTCGACCTTGCCAACACGACCGGCGCGGACGTCTTCATCTCGATCCACAACAACGGCGCGCGCAGCAGGCGGGCGAACGGCACGGAGACGTGGGCGTCGCCCCGGGACCTCTTGGGCATCTCGCTGGGGCGCTACATCCAGACCGCAGACGTCCAGCAGACGCGCCTACGGAACCGCGGCGCGAAGCGCACGGACTTCTACGTGCTGCGGTGGTCCAACATGCCTGCCGTGCTCATCGAGGGCGCGTTCATCTCCAACTACCGCGAGGCGCGGCTGCTCTCCAACTCGAAGTTCCGCAGCAAGCTGGCCCGCGGCATCGTCATCGGGCTGCAGCGGTGGCTGGCGACCAACCCCTACAAGCCGCTCCTCACGCGCTACGCGGGCGACTCTCCCGCAGACGTCGCCGTCGCGGCCTCGCGCGCGGGCTGGCCCTCGGGAGCTACATCGGTCTTGCTCGCCTCGTCCGCGGATCCGCGTGACGCGCTGGCGGCCGCTCCGCTCGCTCGCGTACTCGGTGCGCCCATCCTGTTCGCCGACTCGACCGGACTCTCGGCAGCCACGTGCGTCGAACTCGCCCGGCTGCGCCCGACGTCGATCGTCGTCGTGGGCGAGACATCTCTGCTCCCCGCCTCGGTCCTGACATCGGCGAGCGCCGCAGCGGGGTTGGCTCCGGGATCGTCGCGCCGCATCGTCGGCGCGGACCACTTCGAGACGGCGGCACTCCTGGCCACCGAGGCGGGCACCATCGCTTCAGGGACCGTCGTCATCTCGTCGGGCGACTCAGGCGCCGATCTGGTCTCCGCCGCAGCGTACAGCGCGGCCACCGGGGCCCCGCTGCTCCTGAGCGCCGCAGGCTCGCTTCCAGCGCCTACGATCACCTTCCTGGCTGCCCATGCGGCGGAGATCACGCGCACCATCGTGGTCGGAGGCGAGTCGGCGGTCACGTCCGAGACAGCAGCCGGCCTGGTCAACGTCACTCGCTTCGCCGACCCCGATGCGTTCGCCAACAACGCGGCTCTCATGCGCTCAGCCGTCGGCACATCGGCCGTCACGGGCCTCGTCGTTTCGCCGGCCTCCGCAGCAGAGTGCCTCGTGGCGATATCGTCAGCGGCTCGCGCGCGCGTCGGCGCCGTGCTGCTCAACGAGGGCAGGATCATGTCGCCGTTCACGCGCCGGTTCATCGTGAACTCGCGCGGACGACCGGCCCGCTACGTGGTCGTCGGCGGATTCGCGCGCCAGCCCGTGCTGGTCGACTGGATGGTGGACAAGGCCACCCACTAGAAGTGGGCGCGCGAGGTCAGACGTTGAAACGGAAGTGCATGACGTCGCCGTCCGCGACCGTGTAGTCGCGTCCCTCGATGCGCAGCTTCCCCGCCGCCTTGGCCGCAGCTTCACTGCCGAGCGTGTCGTAGTCGTCGTAGCCGATCGTCTCGGCCTTGATGAAGCCCTTCTCGAAGTCCGTGTGGATCACGCCCGCGGCCTCCGGCGCCTTGGCGCCGATGCGGACCGTCCACGCCCGGACCTCCTTCGGACCTGCCGTGAAGAACGACTGCAGCCCCAGCAGCTGGTATGCCTCCCGGATGAGCGTGTTGAGTCCGGGCTCACGCAGGCCCAACTCGGCGAGATACTCCGCGGCCTCAGGCGCGGGCAGGTCCGCCAGATCGGCCTCGACCTTCGCGCAGATCGGGATCGGCCTCGTACCGTCGATCGCGGGCAACTCCGATGCGACGTCCGATTCGTCCACGTTGGCCACGTAGAGCATCGGCTTCATGGTGAGCAGATGCAGGTCGCGCAGGAGCACGCGTTCGTCCGTGGTGAGCTGCGCGCCCGCCGCGCGATGGCCCTGCGCGAGCCACGTCTCGACGCGCCGGGCGGCCTCGAGCTTGGGTTCGAGCGTCTTGTCACGCTTGACGTCCTTCTCGAGACGCCGAAGTGACTTCTCCATGGTTCCGAGGTCGGCCAGCACGAGTTCTGTCCGGATCGTCTCGACGTCGCTTCCTGGATCGACCGCTCCCGCCACGTGGATGACGTTCGGGTCCGAGAAGAAGCGCACGACCTCGGCGATCGCGTCGGTCTCCCGGATGTTGGCGAGGAACTGGTTGCCGAGGCCCTCACCCTCGTTCGCACCCTTCACAAGCCCGGCGATGTCGACGAACTCCACCACTGCGGGAACGATGCGCTCGGGGCTCACGAGCCTTGCCAGGCGGTCGAGCCGGGCGTCGGGGACGGCCACGACGCCCACGTTGGGCTCGATGGTCGCGAACGGGTAGTTCGCCGCGTCGACGACCTTGCGTGTCAGCGCCGTGAACAGCGTCGACTTGCCGACGTTGGGAAGACCGACGATCCCGATGGAGAGTGACACTTCGAGCGACTCCTAGTCCGTGTCTTCGTGGCAAGGCTCCCGTCGGGCGCCCCGGGAGACGATATCAGCCCTGCGTCTCCCCGTACATGCTCAGCATGAGCTCGGCGTTCGTGGCCGGAGTGTAGCGCGAGGCCGACGCAAGGGCGCCCGCGGCGAGGCGTTCGCGCAGCGAGGCGTCACCCATCACGCGGCCCATCGCCTCGGCCAGCGCACCCGGCTCGTCCGCGGCCAGCAGCCCGTTGACGCCATGCGTGATCCGGTCCTCGAAGCCGGGTGCGTCGAGCGCGACCGTCGGGCATCCGCACGCCATGGCCTCGACCACCGTGAGTGGCCCCGTCTCGGACCTCGATGCACTCACGCCGATGTCGGCGGCCGAGTACCACAGCCCGAGTTCGTCGCCGCCGAGCGCGCCGAGCATCCGCACACGGTCCGGGAGGCCGAGACGCCGGACCTGCCGCTCGACGCTGCGGTATCGCACCCCTCGGCCCGCGAGCGCCAGGATCGCGCCCGGCATCCCCTTGCAGCACTTCGCGAACTCATCGACAAGCACATCGATGCGCTTCTCGTCGGCGATACGGCCCACGTAGAGCGCCACCGCTTCGTCACCAAGACCAAGCGTCCGACGGGCATCAGCGCGGGGAGTCCGCACGATCCGGTCGGTATCGGCCGGCGCCTCGAGCATCTCGATCCGCGTGGACACGCCGTTCTCCCGAAGCCAGCGCACGACCCGGGACGACGGAGCCAGCGCGATGTCGCATCCGTTCACGAACGCCGCGGTGCGCCGGCTGAGCGCCGGCTTGAGCGGCTTCCCGATCCCCCAGTAGTACTCGTCGAGGTAGTCGGTATAGACGGAGTGGCACGTGAACACGACCTTCGCGCCCACCTTTCGGCCCAGACGCACCCCCTCGGGGCCCAGAAGGATCGGGTGATGGACGTGTACGACATCCCACGACCCCTGTTCGGCGGCGACGGGGAGCCCGCTCATGATCGGCGCGACCTTGAAATCGGAGTCGAGACCGAAGTACGCGGGCAACTCGATCAGGCCCGGCAGATCCTTGGGCCGACGTTCGTGCGCATAGGTGAGCACGTCGACCTCGTGCCCGCGGGCCCGCAGCTCGCGCACGGAGAGGGCGACCCACATCGCGACGCCGTTGCGCGCCGGTGCATAAGTGTCGGTGACCATGAGTATGCGCATGTGACCCGCGTGTCCCCCATGAGTCGTAAGCCCTCGTCGATCGACCGTGATGCCAGTCTAGCGCTTCAGGTCGGGCGCGACGCGTCCGCGGAGGTCCCGGCTCCGCGCGCAGGGGGCCCCGAAGTCACCTTCGGGGCCCCCTGTTCGTTCAGTGTGAAGCAGACTTGGGCGCCCTAGTACATGCCACCCATGCCGCCGCCCATTCCGGCCCCTGCGCCACCGTCGTCCTTCGCGGGGATGTCCGCGATGGTCGCCTCGGTGGTCAGGATGTTCTTCGCGATCGACGCTGCGTTCTGCAGCGCGTAGCGCGTGACCTTCACGGGATCGATCACGCCCATCTTGACGAGGTCGCCGTACTCGCCGGTAGCGGCGTTGAGGCCCTCGCCCCTCTTCATGCCCTTGACCTTCTCGACCACGACAGAGCCCTCGAAGCCGGCATTGTCGGCGATGACCTTGAGCGGCTCGTGCAGGGCCTTGCGGATGATGGCGACGCCGATGGCCTCGTCGTCCGCGAGCTTGAGCTTGTCGAGAGCGGGCAGCGCGTTGATGAGCGCCACGCCGCCACCGGCCACGATGCCCTCTTCGACGGCCGCGCGGGTCGCCTGCAACGCATCCTCGATGCGGTGCTTCTTCTCCTTGAGCTCGGTCTCGGTGGCCGCGCCGACCTTGATGACGGCGACACCGCCGGACAGCTTCGCGAGACGCTCCTGGAGCTTCTCACGATCGAAGTCGCTGTCGGAGTTCTCGATCTCGTTCTTCAGCTGGCTGATGCGAGCCTTGATGGCCTCGGCGGCGCCGGCGCCGTCCACGATGGTCGTGTTGTCCTTCGTGATCTTGACGGTCTTGGCGCGCCCCAGCATGTCCATCGTCGCGCTGTCGAGCTTGATGCCGAGCTCCTCGGTGATGACCTGACCGCCAGTGACGATGGCGATGTCCTCGAGCATCCGCTTGCGGCGGTCGCCGAAGCCGGGCGCCTTGACGGCGACACAGGTGAAGGTACCGCGCAGCTTGTTGACGACGAGCGTCGCGAGAGCCTCGCCCTCGACATCCTCGGCGATGATGAGCAGCTGCTTGCCTGCCTGCATGACCTTCTCGAGGACAGGCAGGAGATCCTGGATGTTGCTGATCTTCTGGCTGGCGATGAGGATGACCGGCTCGGTGAGCACGGCCTCCATGCGATCGGGGTCCGTGATCATGTACGGGTTGATGTAGCCCTTGTCGAACTGCATTCCCTCGACGGTCTCGATGTCGATCCCGAAGGTCAGCGACTCCTCGACCGTGATGACGCCGTCCTTGCCGACGACCTTCATGGCCTCGGCGATCTTGGCGCCGATCGTCTCGTCGGCTGCGGAGATGGAGCCCACGGACGCGATCTCGTCCTGGTCCTCGACCTCGCGAGCGTCCTTCTTGATCTGCTCGACGATGGCGTCGACGGCCTTCTCGATCCCGCGCTTGAGTGCCAGCGGGTTCGCCCCGGCGGCCACGTTGCGCAGGCCTTCGCGGACGATGACCTGCGCGAGCAGCGTCGCGGTCGTGGTGCCGTCACCGGCGACGTCGTTCGTCTTGGTGGCGACCTCCTTGACGAGCTGGGCGCCCATGTTCTCGATGGGATCCTCGAGCTCGATCTCCTTGGCGATCGTCACACCGTCGTTCGTGATCGTCGGTGCGCCGAACTTCTTCTCGAGGACCACATAGCGGCCCCTCGGGCCAAGCGTCACCTTGACGGCGTCGGCGAGCTTGTTGACGCCCGCCTCGAGGCCGCGCCGGGCGGCCTCGTCGAACTTGATGTCTTTTGCCATAAGGGATGTCCCTCCTACTGTCCGGATCATGTCGCCGCTGTTGTCCAGCGCGCACAGGGTCGTTTCGGGGTCGCTACTTGCCTTCCACGATCGCGTAGATGTCGCGGTCGGACAGGATGAGGTAGTCCTCGCCCTCGACCTTGATCTCCTGGCCGCCGTACTTGCCGTAGATCACGACGTCGCCAGCCTTGACGTCGAGCGGGATGCGGCGCTTGCCGTCCTCGTCCCAACGACCATCGCCGACCGCGATGACGGTGCCCTTCTGGGGCTTCTCTTTGGCGGTGTCCGGGATGAACAGACCCGACTTGGTCTGCTCCTCGGCCTCGCTGGCTTTGACGACCACACGGTCGCCCAACGGCTTCAGCTTCATTACCTGCCCTCCATCGTCTTCGTCACTCGCTACCGATGCCGTGGGAGCGCCGCTGTGATGCGTCGCTCCCACCGTGATACCGATGTCATTCATACCCCCCGACGAGCACTTCTAGCAGTCGTGCGGGTCGAGTGCTAACTCCGAGGGCGATTCTACCGAGGGTCGTCCGAGTGTGCAAGACCCCGACGCGACGAAGTTCCGATATCTGATGCCGACACGCTCACATCCGCGCTGCGGCGAAGCCGATCAGCCGATCCGCAAGTTCGGCACAGCCTCCGCCGAGGGCCCGATGGTCTCGCCTCGCCAGAGCCTGAAGTGGGCGGCCGCGGCGATCATCGCCGCATTGTCGGTACAGAGTTCGAACGGAGGCACGGAGAGCCGCACGCCCTCGGCGGCCAGCGCCTCCCGCAGCGCCTCCCGCAGCGCGAGGTTGGCCGCGACCCCTCCACCAAGACAGAAGGTCGTGACGCCGCACTCCTTCGCGGCCCGTACAGCCTTGGCGACCTGCACGTCGATCACGGCGGCCTGGAAGGATGCCGCCAGGTCCGCCAGGTCGATCTCGCGTCCCGCGGCGCGCTCGGCTTCGATATGTGTGATCACAGCCGTCTTCAGGCCCGAGAGCGAGAAGTCGTAGTCGCCCGAGTGCATCATGGCGCGAGGGAAGCGGATCGCCGCCGGATCCCCCTCCATAGCCAGCTTCGAGAGTACAGGGCCGCCGGGGTAGCCCAGTCCGAGTGCCTTGGCGACCTTGTCGAACGCCTCGCCGGCCGCATCGTCCAGAGTCGAGCCGAGCGTATGGTAGTCGCCCCAGTCCGGTACGTGGACGAGCGAGGTGTGCCCGCCGGAGACGAGCAGCGCCACGAGCGGCGGGGTCACGGTCGGATCGGCGAGCACGTTCGCGAACAGGTGTCCCTCGAGGTGATTGACTCCCACGAGCGGCAGACCGGTCGCGGCCGCGAGCCCCTTCGCGTACGCGACGCCCACGACCAGGGCGCCCACGAGTCCGGGACCCTGTGTCACTGCGATGGCCGACAGCTCCTGCAACGTCACGCCCGCGGTCTCGAGTGCCTCGTCGACCACGCCGACGATCGCCTCGGTGTGCTTGCGGGAGGCGATCTCGGGCACCACGCCGCCGAACCTGCTGTGGAAGTCGACCTGACTCGCCACGACGCTGGAAAGGACGTCGCGGCCGTCCCGCAGGACCGCGGCGGCGGTCTCGTCGCACGACGTCTCGATGGCGAGGATGAGACCATCGTGGGTCTGCGGCTCGATGTCGGCGCGCGAGGTCTCGAGGTGGAACCGCTCGAGCGCTCTTGAGGCACGCTCGGCGAGCGTCGAGGCGATCGTCCGAGCGTCGTGGGCGCTCAGATCCCCGGTCCACATGATCAGGGCGTCCTCGCCGCTGTCGGAGTAGTAGCCCGGCCGCCGGCCCACGTCGCGGAAGCCGGCCTTCCGGTACAACTCGATCGCCTCGACGTTGGAGGGCCGTACCTCGAGGGTCAGCTTGCGCAGACCGCGCTCGGCCGCGACATCCAGCAGGCGGGAAAGGAGCGCCGTGCCGAGCCCCCGGCCCCGGGCGTCAGGCCGCACAGCCAGGTTCATGATGTGGCCCTCTGTGTCGGCCTCCATGAGCCCGGCGTAGCCGACGAGTCCCCATGGCGAATCAGCCACGAACCACTGCCGGCTCGCGCCCTGAACGAGCTCATCGACGAACATCCCGCTGGTCCACGGTGTGGGAAAGCACGCGCGCTCAATCGCGACGGCACGCACGACGTCACCCTCGAGCATGGGCCGCAGCCGCGCGCTCACGGGCGGACTCCTGCGTCAGGACCGGCGACACCGCTACCGGGAAGGTACGGTCCCACGACGCGATCGCGTTCCGCCTCTTCCGCGTCGGACAGTCTCGTGTAGATGGGCAGGACGGTCGCCGCGCGCCCGTCCTGAGACGGCGCACCGTTGCGCCAGGCGGCCTGCAGCAGCGAGCCTCCTGTCGGACCCCACATCGCAGGCGGAGCGATCTCGGCCCGAGCGCCCAGCGCGGCCGCGAACACGTCCATGTACTTGGCGAGACCGTCGCCCGCGAGCAAGACCGGCTCATCGAGCTCAGCGGCCCATCGCGTGGCGACGTCGAAGGGACGCGCCACAGAGTCCGGCGCCAGTCGGATGACCGAGCCGCCCTCGCAGCGGAACAGGGCGGGGTAGACCTCGCGTCGCATCGCGTCCCCCACGACGGCGACGAGACCGTCACGCCCCGCGAAGCGCTCGGCCACGGCATCGAGCGTCCCGACCCCGTAGAGGGGGACGCCAAGGCCCTGTGCAAGCCCCTTCGCCGTGGCTATCCCGATCCGAACGCCGGTGAAGGACCCGGGTCCGCGACCCACCACGACCGCGCCGACGGCGCTGATCGGATGACCGCACTCGGCAAGGAGCCGCTCCACCATCGGCACGGCGTGCGTGAGCGCCGCCCGTGGCGTGGCCACGTTGGTCTCACCTACGAGCTCCGGCTCGCCGGTGTCGGCGTCAGGCCAACGGGCGAGACCGACGGCGCACTCCTGGGTGGCTGTGTCGAGTGCGAGCACGAGCCTCATGAGCGCACGTCCTGCCCCGCGACGAGCGCCTCAACGAGCACGCGAGCGCGCTCCCCGTGCGCGACGAAGGTCATCCGACGCTCACTCGGAGCGATGACCTCAAGGCGCACGTCGAGCCGCTCCTCCGGCATGCTGCCGGGGAAGCGGTCGGCCCACTCGATGACGCTGACTCCCCCGGCCTCGACCGTCCCCCACAGGTCGATGTCGTCGAGCTGCTCGGGCGCATCAAGCCTGTAGAGGTCGAAGTGATAGAGCGTGCGCTCGCCGGGATGCACGAGCAAGAGATTGAACGTGGGGCTCGGAACGTGCTCCACGATCCCCATTCCCCGGGCTATCCCCTGTGTGAGAGCGGTCTTGCCTGCGCCCAGCCCGCCCGACAGCCCGATGATGTCATCCGGCCGCGAAAGGGCACCCAGCCTGCGGCCCACCTCGACCGTCTCATCCTCCGAGCGGGTCGTGAGCACGCGTGTCGGCGTCTCGAGCACTTCGCCGCCTGTCTCGGCCTCGGTCGGGGGCGCGCTGTCCGGGGACGGGGCGTCGTCGCGCTCGAGCACGGTCCTGAGTCGTCGGAAGTCGTCGAAGAGTACGGAGCGGTTCGAGCCGTTGTACAGCGCGGCCGCCGGATGGAGGACCGGGACGACCCGGCGCCCTCCGACGCGGTAGAGCTTGCCACGCAGGCGCGTTATCCCCGCCTTCGTTCCCAGCACGTACTGCGTCGCGAAGTTGCCGAGCGTGGCGACGACGACCGGATCGATGAGCTCGATCTGCCGCGCCAGGAACGGCGTGCATGCCTCGATCTCCGAGGGTGCGGGATCGCGGTTGCCCGGAGGACGGCACTTCACCACGTTGGCGATGTAGACCTGTGCGCGCGTGAGGCCGATCGAGCCCAGCAACTCGTCGAGGAACTTGCCGGCGGCGCCGACGAAGGGTTCCCCGCGAAGGTCCTCGTTCTTGCCAGGCCCCTCGCCCACGAACATGAGCCGTGCGTGTGGGTCACCCACGCCGAAGACGACCTGCGTCGCCGTCTCCCCCAGCGGACAGCGACGACACTCGCCGATGTGATCGCGAAGCGAGGGCAGGTCCTGGCAGTCGGCTCCGCTCACAGCCAGGTCGTGACCTCCTCGAGAGGGCGCCGCGCCGGCTTGCCCGCCGCCTCGGCGGAGTGCCCGATCGGCAGAACGGCGATGGGCGTCACCGGAGAGACCACTCCGACCGCCTCTCTCACCGCGTTCTCGTCGAAGGCGCCGATCCAGCAGGAGGCGAGCCCGCGGTCGACAGCCGCCAGCAGCAGATTCTCGACGGCGGCCGATGTGTCCTGTATCGCGTAGAGCATCTCACCACGAGCCCCGTAGCGCGCCGAACACGGCCGCGGATCCACGCAGACCACGATCACGACGGGCGCTGCGGTCGCCCAGCGCTGGTGCATCGCTGCGGCAAGCCGTTCGCGCGCCTCCAGACTGCGCACGACGATGAAGCGCCACGGCTGGATGTTGCCTGCGGTGGGCGCCGTCACTGCCGCGTCGAGCAAGGCGCGAACGTCCTCATCGCTGACGGCGAGCTTGCCGTTGAAGTGGCGCACGCTGCGTCGGCGCGCAATGACTTCCGCGAACTCCATTGTGTTCCTCTTCCGATGACGTCACTGCCGCCCGACCGGGTCGGGCTCGCGTGGTTTCAAAGCCCCATTCTAGGGACGCCCAGCCCCCCGGACAACACACAGACCGGTCGCACGCGCGCGACGGTGGCAGGATTCGCGACTGACACGTCGAATCCCGAACATGAAGGGATGGTGAGTCTGCATGTCCATGAACAACCAGCGCCCCGATGTGACCGATGAGGAGATCGGGATGCGCACGTTCCAGATCCGCAAGGCGCACGCGGTCGAGCGGGCGATCGAGCGTACCCGGCAGGGCCTCAAGGCGGATTGGCCTCTGCTCACCCCGACCGACGTCGAGGCGCTCAACACGATCCTCGGCGAAGTCTGGGCGTACGTCGCTCGGGCCGACTGGGCCGATCTGCACTTCAGCAAGCTCACGCTCGAGGATGTACGCCTCATCATCGGACACGCTCACGAGATCGAGAGTCACGAGCGAAACAGCGTGGACGTACTTCAGGCCGTCTACAAGGTGATCCTCGCCAAGGACTGACACACGGGCCCCGCTCGAGGGGGACCGGGTACACGAAGAAGGGCCGGGCGGTCGACCGCCCGGCCCTTCTTCGTGTACCCGAGCATCAGGCGGGACTCCTCAGAGATGCGATGAGGCGGCGGCACCCACCCCCGGGTTCGGCGCCGCCGCCTCATAACGACCTGCGAGCACTCGGACGCTCCGGCGACTGCCGGTTCGCCCGGTCAGACCGCGTGCGCGGCCTTCTTGCGCTCGATCTTCTTCTTGACCTTCTTCAAGCGGAACAGGTCCTCGCGAGCACGCTCGTCAAGCGTCTGCCGGATGTACGCGACCTGCTCGCGCAGGGACGGCACCGTGATCTGCTCGAGCGCGTTCACGCGCCTGTTGGTCTTCTGGATCTCTTCACCGAGTCGCTTGAGTCGCGTCTCGATGTCGGCGTACTCGATGATGACATCGAGGATTCGCTCGAACTTGTCAGCTGACTCGTCGATGCGGGAGCTGACGCCTGTGATCGAGTAGCCGCGGGTGAAGGAGCTTCGTACCGGACTCTCGCCCTTGGTCACGACCGGGACCGGCACACCCATGATCTTCGTACCGGTCATATCGACGGAGACCTCGCCCTTCGTCGCCATGGCGACCGAGCGCACCGAGACGTTCCCGTCGACCGACTTGGCGACCGCAAGACTGTACTGCGCCTCGGCGGTGGCCTTCTGCAGCATCCCGGAAAGCCTGAGCGTCTCGTCCATGACGGACATGAACTCGATGAGGAGCGCGTCCCGCTTCTGCTTCAGCAGGTCCATTCCCTGCTGGGCGAGCTGGATCTGCCCACGTCGCTCGAGGAGTTCTGATCGAGTTGGCCGGACCTCTTCCATAGCTTAGAGGTCGCCCCCCACGTCTTCTGTCTTGGCGTTCGGGTGGTACTTCGGGATGAAGTCACGCACCCTCTTGAGCTCGCTCATCGGCAGACCGGCCATGAGCTCCCAGCTCAGGTCGAGGGTCTGCTCGATCGTACGACCCTCGTCGCCCTGGCCGACGATCGTCTTCTCGAAGTCGTCGGCGAAGCGCAGGAAGCGGCGGTCTGTGTCGGAGAGTGCTTCCTCGCCGACGATGGCGACGAGCCGGCGGAGGTCGCGACCTTGCGCGTAGGCGGCGTAGAGCTGGTTCGCCACGGCGCGGTGGTCATCGCGTGTCTTGCCCTCACCGATACCGAGGTTCATCAGTCGGCTCAGGCACGGCAGCGTGTCGATCGGCGGGAAGACGCCGCGACGGTGCAGGTGCCGCGAGAGGACGATCTGTCCCTCGGTGATGTAGCCCGTGAGGTCCGGGATCGGGTGCGTGATGTCGTCGTCGGGCATCGATAGGATCGGGAGCTGTGTGACGGAGCCCTTGCGGCCCTTGATGCGGCCGGCGCGCTCGTAGATCGTCGAGAGGTCGGTGTACATGTAGCCAGGATAGCCACGGCGACCCGGGACCTCTTCGCGAGCGGTGGAGACCTCGCGCAGCGCCTCGCAGTAGTTCGTCATGTCCGAGAGGACGACGAGCACCTGCAGGTCCTTCTCGAACGCCAGGTACTCGGCGACCGTGAGCGCGACCTTCGGGGTGAGCAGACGCTCGACCGTGGGGTCGTCGGCCAGGTTCATGAAGAAGACGACGCGCTCGAGAGCACCGGTGCGCTCGAACTGCGACATGAAGTAGGCCGCTTCACGGTGGGTGATTCCCATCGCCGCGAAGACGATGGCGAACTCCTCGCCGGACTTGACGCGCGCCTGACGGATGATCTGAGCCGCCAACTCGTTGGCCGGCAGACCCGAGCCGGAGAAGATCGGGAGCTTCTGCCCGCGGACGAGCGTGTTCAGCCCGTCGATGGCGCTGATGCCGGTCTCGATGAAGTCAGCCGGCTTGTCGCGGGTGTACGGGTTGATCGGGCTACCGGTGATGTCGAGACGCTTCTCGGGAACGATGGCGGGGCCGCTGTCGATGGGCTTCCCGGTACCGTTCAGAACGCGACCCAGCAGCTCGGGGCTCACGTCGATCATCGCGACTTCACCGCGGAAGCTCACCGACGTGTTGTCGGTGTCGATGCCCTGCGTGCCCTCGAAGACCTGGATGACAGCGATATCGTCGGCTACCTCGAGGACCTGGCCCGTGCGGACGCTGCCGTTGGGCAGGTTGATGTCGACCATCTCACCGTACGCGACACCGTGCACGTTGTTGACGAAGATGAGCGGGCCCGTCACGTAGTTGAGGGTCCGGTACTCCGTCGTCAGCAGTGACGGTGCTTCAACGGTGGCTGTGGCAGTCTGCTCGGCCATCTGTCAGAGCACCTCGATCCCGGCGATCTCTTCGGCAAGAGTGCCGACGTATTCCTGCATATGTGTGATCGCCTCTTCGTGTGGCGTGGTCTTGAGACCCGCGATGTTGTCGCGGATCGGGAGCTCGAGGACCTGCCGCAACGACACGCCCCGGTTGAGTGCGCCGACCGCGGCGTCGTAGAACGCCATGATCGTCCTGAGGATCCAGTAGCCCTTCTTGGGCGGGCAGTAGGCGTCCACCTCGTCGAAGGCGAACTGCTGCAGGAAGTCCTCTCGCAGCATGCGTGCGACCTCGAGGATGACCTTCTCGGACTCGGGGAGCGCGTCGGGACCGACGAGCTGCACGATCTCCTGGAGTTCGGTCTCCTTCTGCAAGATGAACATCGCGCGGTCGCGATAGGCCTGCCAGTCGGAAGCGACTTCGACCTCATACCAGCTCCGCACCCCTGCGAGGTAGAGCGTGTAGCTCTTCGTCCAGGAGATGGCTGGGAAGTGCCTGCGGTGGGCGAGTGAGGTATCCAGAGCCCAGAAGGCTCCGGTCACTCGCAGCGAGTTCTGTGTCATCGGCTCCGACATGTCACCGCCGGCCGGCGAGACCGCGCCGACCATGGTGACTGAACCGATGCGTGCTTCCGAACCGAGCGACTCGACGCGACCGGCCCGCTCGTAGAACGCCGCGAGGCGCGTCGCAAGATAGGCGGGATAGCCTTCCTCGCCCGGCATCTCCTCGAGGCGACCGGAGATCTCGCGGAGTGCCTCACCCCAGCGTGACGTCGAGTCCGCCATCATCGCGACGTTGTAGCCCATATCGCGGTAGTACTCGGCTAGCGTGACACCGGTGTAGATCGACGCCTCGCGAGCCGCGACCGGCATGTTCGACGTGTTCGCCACGAGGACCGTTCGGTCCATGAGGGGCGCGCCGGTCTTGGGGTCCTCGAGTTCGGGGAACTCGGCGAGGACTTCGGTCATCTCGTTGCCGCGCTCGCCGCAGCCGACGTAGATGATGATGTCCACGTCGGCCCACTTCGCGAGCGACTGCTGCGTGACCGTCTTCCCGGTTCCGAATCCGCCCGGGATGATGGCGTTGCCGCCCTGGGCGATCGGGAAGAACGTGTCGAGGATCCGCATGCCCGTCAGGAACGGGGTGCCCGGGTCGAGTTTGCGCCCGTAGGGACGGCCCTCGCGGACCGGCCAGCGCTGCGTCATCCCGATCTCGGTCCCGTCCTCCAGCTTGACCACGACCGTATCGACCGTGTACTCGCCCTCGGGGATGATCGTCGCGATCTTCCCTGACTTTCCGGCGGGCACCATGATGCGATGGATGATGGTCTGTCCCTCGGGTGTCGTACCGAGCACGTCGCCCGGCGAGATCGACTGACCGACCTCGGCCACCGGAGTGAACTTCCAGAGGCGCTCACGGTCCAGCGCGGACGCGACCGTACCACGCGTGATGTAGTCGCCCGTCTGCGCAGCGATGACTGGCAGTGGCCGCTGGACACCGTCGTAGATCGAGGAGAGCAGCCCTGGGCCGAGTTCGACCGTCAAGGGGTGTTCCGTCGATTCGACGAGGTCGCCCACGATCAGTCCGGAGGTGTCCTCATAGACCTGGATCGTGGCCGACTCGCCCTCGAGTCGGATGACCTCGCCCATCAGGCCCCACCGTCCGACGCGGACAACGTCGTACATCTTGGCGCCGGCCATGCCTCTGGCGATGACGACCGGGCCTGTGATCTTGGATATGCTTCCTGCGATCATCTATCCTCGCCTCAACGTTATGTCGAATCCGATTGCGCGGCGGATGAGACGGGACAGATACGCTCCCCGCTCGTCGCCGACGCGCAGCTTCTCGGTGATAGGCAACGAGATCACGATCGGCCGGTACAACGAGTCGATCTTCTTCTGAAGACGCTCGTCGATAGCCTCCATCATCGCGATGTTCACCGCGATGATGCCGCTCGTGTCGTCGTTCACCAGTTGCGCAAGAGTCTTGCGCGCTTGCTCTGGAGACTCCGCCTCATACACGTCTACGCCGGCGAGCCTGAACCCGTCGGCGGTGTCGGGGTCTGTGAGGACGACAAGCTTATACAAAGATAAGCTCCTTCCTCATGCGGTCCGCTGGCATGCCGACCGCGTTGCCCTTGACGATGATGCGGACGTTCGTGACCTCGTTCTGCTTCGCATACAGATAGCTCACCATGACGCCGAAGCCGAGCGGGTCTCCGAAACCTGACCCGAGCGCCTTCCTCATCACGTAGTCCTCGAGAGCACGCTCCAGAACCGCGATCGAGTTCGCATCGAGGTACGGGACCAGTACTTTCTCCAACTGCGCCGAGTATGGCGTGCCTTTGAGCGCGTCGATGACCTCATCGACGTCGGAGAGGGACGTGAGGCCAAGGAACAGTTCCTCTGTCACGTGGACCCCTCCGGGCAGGAACAACCGCTTGACGTCCATCTCGGTGGTGTCGGCCTTCAGCAGCCGGAATGCCGTCACGAGGTTCGTCGAGTCGACCTGGAGGCCGAGTATCATCCGGGCCAACTTGTAGTTCGCCCGGCGACTCGTGAGACGCTTCGCTGCCCACTGCGAGTAGTACCGGTCGAGCGAGAGCTCCAAAACGGAGAGGTCGCTCTCCTTCAAGTACTCCTGCACCGACTCGCGAAGAGGGATCGAATACGGGACCCCCCACGTCCACAGAGTGTCCGTCACCGCCAAGACGTCCTCGAGGCCCGCGAGCTCCTTGAGTTCGACCTGCGTCATCTCCCCAACGGGCAAGAGACTGTCGACGATCGTCTCGGTCTTCAGCTTCATGTGCTTGCCGCGGATGATCGTCTTGATGTTGAAGAGATCCCATCGCCCGAGCAACGTGATGCTCAGGAGCCTGGCCTCGTCGCTCACGAAACCCATGATCTTCGCGAACGTCCTGACCATGTTGTCCTTGAGTGCGTCATCGACCACCGCCGGCGTGTGTCCTTGGATGAGTCGGGCCTCGAGATCGGGTCCGTACTGTGTGTCCAAGAGCAGATGGATCATCTTGCTCAGATCCGATGCCGACATGAGCTCCTCGAAGAAGGCTGCGCCCAGCAGGTTCGACTTCATGCCGCGCGTTCGCGCGTTTCCGTAGCCGTAGTCCCTGGTTCTGGGCCGCCGGTCTCGCGGCAGCTTACCCGCCTTGGCCAACTTCTGGGGAGCGTCCTTGGCGGCCTTCATGCGAAGAGAATCTCCGCGACGTCGGCCTGCACGAACTTGCGCACCTTGACGAGGCGGTCGTCCAGTGTGTTGCGTCGGTAGACCCGACCACCTGCACTTATGACCGTGAGCCCTCCCAGTACGTCCAGAGACGCATCGATCTCGGCCTTGACGCCCAGATCGGACATCACCTTCGCTGCCAGGGCAGCGTCAGCGGGAGCCACCTGCACGATGACGTCGCCCACGGAACGTTCGACAGCCTCCTGGGCCAGCGCCTTGAAGAGGTCGTCGTACGCCTTGGTCCCGCGTCGGCCGCTGAGTGTGATGCCAGCCTCGGCGTACACCACATCGATACCGGCGTCCTGAGCCGCGGTGACCTGACGCCTCCGCTCGAGCTTCGCGGCGTTGACGATCTGCACGGCTCTCGAGCGCACCTGCGCCTCGGTCGCCGCGATCTTCGCGTCGCGAACCCTGTCGGCTTCCGCCTTCGCCTCGGCCAAGATGGCCTTCGCCTGCTCCTTGGCTTTGTCAACGAGGGCACGGCAGTCCCCGTCCGCCTGCTCGTCGAGCGCGCGGAGGATGTCTTCTATCGCCATTTGCCGGTCCTTCCTCGCATCACGTGATCCATCGCCTGGAAACCTAGGCGTTGATCATGAAGGCGATGACGAAGCCCATCAGAACGATGATCTCGGTCAGTGCCGTGATGACGATGAGGTTGGTTCCAGCTTCCGGACGCTCGGCCAGTGTGCCAGCAGCTGCGGCACCGATCTTGGACTGGGCGTAGCCGGCGGACATTGCCGCGATGGACATCGTGACTGCCGCGGCGACTGCCTTGGCGATCGCGACGTTCGGCGCGACGGCTACCTTGACTGCCGCATCCTGCGCGACTGCCATGGCCGGGATTGCGGCCACTGCGAGGAACGTGCCACCAACCATCATCTTTGTAGCGAGCTTGCTCTTGATCATGCGCTCTTTTCCCTTCCGGTCTTCTGAAACGGCTTGTACGCTTGCTTACTCGGCTCGTAGAACTTGCCGGCGAACTCCAACATGTTGAGACGCAGTGCATGGATGTTCGGACTGAATGCTGCCACGAGGATGTTCACCGAGTGCAGCAGCAGCCCGACGATTATACCGATGAAACCGAGTTTGGATGCAAGTGAGTTCACAGCATCCGCAAAGATCGCACCCGCGAGGCCCAGGGCCATGATACGGATGTATGATGCTACGGACGTTATGAGGCTGATGGACTCGACGAGGCCGACTGCCTTGCCGCCCTTCATCGCGTAGAACAGGCCGACCAAGACGAAGAGCCCTGCGATGACGCTGATGACCGTGGCCGCGGGAGCGAAGACGTCGATGGCGGTGATCCCGAACAGCAACAGGCCGCCGAGGAAGCCGAGCATGCCGCCCTTCTCCCACACGTGGCTGATGTGCTTCGTCTTCATGCCGTTCACGATGCCCAGTACGAGACCCACGACGACCTGGACGAGGCCCATGAAGAGCGACATCCCGATCATGAACAGGGCGAGACTCGTGGCAACGCGATGGATCGGCAGAGTCAGCACGCCCGGGATCACGGTGAGCGGGATCCAATACGGCATGAGCAGGTTCCCGAAGAACTCACCGTAGATGAAGCCCCACGCGATGGCCATGGTACACGCCGGACCGAGGAGCCCGGTCGCCATCTGGATACCGGGCTTGTCCTTGTTCTTCATCCGCAGCCATATGACCAGTCCGAGCATGACGGCGCCGTACCCGATGTCGCCGACGATCATGCCGAAGATGAACGGGTAGAACACGGCAAGGATCATCGTCGGGTCGAGCGTGCCGTAGGCCGGAACCCCGCCGCGCAGGCTGAGCATCCACTCGAACGGCGCGACCTCCTTGCGGTTCTGGAGCGAGACCGGCACCTCGCCGAAATCGTGCTCATCTATCTCCAGCTGGTTGACGATGACCTCCTGGCCGAAGGCGGCCATGAGACTCTTGCGCAGATCGCTGATGCCCTCGACGGGGATCCAGCCGGACACCACGAACGCGTAGTCCGTCTGCCCGAACTTCGGGATGGCCGAGATCTCGTCGATCCGGTCCGACAAGACGTCACGGATGGTCGTCAGGCGCAGATACCACTTGCCCGACATACCCTCGAGTTCCTTGCTGACGTCCTCGAGCTGCTGCGGCAGGTTGCGCCGACGCTCTTTCACGGTGTCGTAGGCCTGGTCGAACGCCATGCCCTGAAGGTCTGCCGGGAGCCTGATCTGGTTCACGTTCTCGATGGTCAGGAACTTGTGGACCGGCTCCGAGTACGTGCGATTGAAGACGATGATCGCGGCGGTGGTGTCCTCATCGACGTCCGTGGACACGATCTCGCACTGCTTCTTCGTGATCTCGTCGAGTTCGTCCTTGAGCTGCTGGAGCGCACCCTTGTACTTGCGCTCGACCAGCAGGGCCACGGAGTCGAACGCTCCGGTGGACACGATCTGCTTCGCCAGCGGCTGGATCTTCTGCAGGATCGGCTCGTATCGCGCGAGCAGGGCGAGTTCGCTCTCGATCTCCGTCTGAGAGATGGACAGCCCGCTCGTCTTCTCCTCGACCTCGTCGACCACGTGCGCGATCTCGTCGGAGAGCTGAGCCGAGTCGAGCTTCCAGAGGCGCAGGTACTCCTTCTGGCGCCGGGCCTCATCCACCTGGTTGCCAGGAAGATGCAGGGCCTTGATGACAGCACGGACTCGGATCAGGAGCTCCCCCATACGGTCGCGTTCCTGCTCCTGAGACTGCGCGACCTCCATCTGCTCCAGTCGGACCTCGTGCGCGTCGATCTTCTTGGAAAGGTCCTCGATATGGAGCTTACCGTGCTCGTGCAACATGTCGACAACGTCGAAGAACTTGCCTTTCGGCCCGATGATCTCGACTTTGGCCATTGGCACCAACACGTGCGACACCCCCTCCCATCACCCGCCCGTGCGGGTGAAAAGGCTCAGATCTTCGTGACGGCCTCTATGACGGTCTTGACGGCCTGCGCGCTGTGCTTCGCGACGCGCGCCTGCATGTCCGCTACTTCGTTGTCCACGTTGGCGAGGATGCGCGCGGCTTCACTCTCGGCCTCGCCTATCTTGCTCTCCTCGACCGCACGGGCCTGCTTCGTACCCTCGGCCTCAGCCTGAGCGAGCGTCTCGGATGCCTTCTTGCGTGCATCCGACACGACCTGTTCGGCCTTCTTCTTGGCCGCCAGAACGCCGCCCGCGATCTCCATTTCCTTCTCGCGGATCTGCTGCAGAGGCGAGTTCGGCAACTCCTTGTGCATCGAATCCTGGAGCTGCTTGATGTTCTCCAGCTTCTCTTGCTCTCCCACCGCTTCCACCTCTCTCCCGTCGTGCGTGCAGGACGGGCCCATGTCCAGTCAGCCGAAAGTGTAGTGCTCGTGCAGAGATGCTATCGCGCCATCGGGCAACTGGGCCCTCGCAGCGATAATGGGGCTTCTAGTGGAGGAGATTCGGCGCCCCGAGGGGGATTCCTGCAAAGATGCCGCGCGCCGACGCTCCGGACCACGCGCTCACTGCTGGCCCGTGTACCGCCGGCTCAATCGAGCGCCGTACCCGCAGGCCATCTCGTAGTTGATGGTCCCCAGGGTTGTGGCCTGCTCGTCGATCTCGATACGAGCGGATCCCTGCCCGCCGACGAGGACCGCCTCGTCACCCATGGAGACCGTGAGACCCCGCGGGATCTCGACCATGAGCTGATCCATGCAGATGCGGCCCACCTGGCGGCACTCGGTGCCCTGGACGAGCACCCGCAGGGAGTCGGAAAGGCCGCGCCGCACTCCGTCGGCATATCCGATCGGCAGCGTCGCGATGGTGACGGGTGCGCCCGCGTGGTACGTGAACCCGTAGCTGACGCCCTCGCCCATGGCGATACGGCGCACCTGGCTCACTCTCGCCTTCACCGACATTGCGGGACGCAGATCGACACGCCCACGGGTCGCCTCGCCCGGGTGCAGGCCGTACAGCGCGATGCCGCATCGAACCATGCCGCCGTGGGTCTCGGGATGCAGGATCGTCGCGGCACTGTTGGCGGAATGCACGATACCGCAGTCGATCCGGTGTGCTCGCAGTTCCCGGACCGTCGCGTCGAAGCATTTCGCCTGTCTCTCGAACTCCCAGTCTCCGGGGACGTCGGCGGTGGCGAAGTGGGTGTAGACACCCTCCATCGCGATACCGGGCAGCCCCCTGAGGGACTCGACGAACGACGCGGCATCTTCCGCCGCGATGCCGATCCGATTCATCCCCGTGTTCACCTTGAGATGGAAGGGTGCGCTCACCTGAGCGACCGACGCGACCTTGGACAGGGCCAGGGCGAAGTCGCGCGAGTAGAGCGCGGGAATGAGCTGGTTGCGCACCACGAGTCCAGCCGCTCCGGGCGGCGGCTCCGACAGTACGTGGATAGGCGCGGTGACACCGGCCTTGCGAAGCTCCGCGCCCTCATCGACGGTCGCGACCCCGAGCCGGTCCGCGCCGGCAGCGAGCGCGGCGCCGGCTACCTGGACCGCCCCGTGACCGTACCCGTCGGCCTTGACCACCGCCATGAACAGCGTCGTCGCAGGCAGAGATGCCTTCAGCGTCCGGACGTTGTGCCCGATCGCCGCCAGGTCGACCTCCGCCCATGCCCAGCGACGGTCAGCCACGTCTAGCGCTCCGCCGCGATGGCGCGGACGATGTCGGACTTCGACACGATGCCGACGAGCCTGCCGCCATCCACTACCGGCAGACGGCTGATCTCCCGCTCGACGAGCAGCGTCGCGACATCCTCGATCGTGGCATCGGGCGACACGGTGACCGGGTCCGCCGTCATCACGTCCGCGACTGTCGCGCCGACGGCCTTCTTGAGATCCGACTCGAACCGCTCGGTCGAGCCCGGGTAGAAGATGAAGCCCCCGAGCAGGTGGAGGTAGGTCGGGAAGTGGACCTTGGCGTCTTGCATGATCAGGTCGCCTTCGCTCACGAGGCCGATGAGCGCACCTGCGCCGTCCAGGACCGGGAGCGCGCCTACGCGCTTCTCAGTCATGAGGTGTGCAGCGTCCGTGACCGACAGCTCCGGAGAGGCCGTCACGGGATCGGTCGTCATGATGTCCCGTGCTGTCTGCAGCGCCATGATGCCTCCATAGGGTGTCTTCGATCGCGGTCGGGAGCCGACGGTCTCACGTGAGTAGATCGCGGACCGCCTCAGGCAGATATGTAAGCACGTCCGGCGCAGTGCAACAAACCGACGTCAGCCGCATGGCGGCCGCGTCGCCTGCCGCACCATGCAGGTGTGCCGCGAGCGCACCGGCCTCCAGAGGGTCGAGCCCCTGCGCCAGAAGGGCCCCTGCCATCCCCGAGAGGATGTCGCCCGTGCCCATCGTCGCGAGCCCGGGACCGCCGGTCATCGTCACCACCACGCGTTCCCCGTCGGAGACGAGTGTGCGGGCGCCCTTGAGCACGCACGTGAGACCCCCGCCCGCGAGGGCGCGCGCAGCCGCGGGTCGATCCGACTCGACCTCCTCGGCGGAGACGCCCAGGAGTCGGGCCGCTTCGCCGGAATGCGGCGTCACGACGACGGGGCCTCCGCGTCCGCGGAGCAGTGCCAAGTCCGAGCCTATCGCGTAGAGGCCGTCGGCATCGAGTACCACTGGTGTCCGGGTATCTCGCAGGAATCCCCGTATCGTCGCGGGCGTGGAGCCGATCCGACCGAGACCCGGGCCGAGGACGACGGCGTCGGCCACGGCCGAAAGCTCGAGCAGGCGCGCCATAGCCAACGCTCCGAGTCCTCCGTCCGCCTCGACGGGAAGCGCCACCTTGACCGGTGCCAGGACGGTGCTCTCGACGACAGCGAGACAGGGCGCTGGCACCGCGAGCGTGACGTGCCCGGCGCCCATGCGCAGCGCGCCCTGAGCCGCCAGTACCGCCGCGCCACTCATGCCGGGCGATCCCCCGACCACGACGACGCGCCCGCGGTCGTACTTGTGATCGGTCGGCGAAGGCAGTGGCACGAGAAGCGAGAGGTCGGACCACTCCCATATCTCGAGCGCCCCGCTCAGGTCATCGGGCTGCGGCAGTCCTATGTCGGCGACGAGGATATCCCCGGCATGAGCAGCTCCCGGGTAGAGCACCAGGCCGGCCTTCGTCCATCCGAAGGTGACCGTGACGTCCGCACTGACTGACGCGCCGGGGACCATGCCCGTATCGGCATCCACGCCAGACGGGATATCGATGGAGACCACCGGGGCGTCGGCGTCATCCATCGCGTCAAGAAGAGAGGCGGCCTGACCACGCGGCGCCTCGCGCAGGCCGACACCGAAGACCGCGTCCACGATGAGCGCGGCGTCGCGGAGAGCGAGGAGCGTCTCGTCAGGAGTTGCCACGGCTCGCCATGCGACACCGGCGGCGATCGCGGCACGAGCTGCTCCGGCGGCGGGCGGACCGAGGGCGTCAGGACCCGCGATCGCCAGCACGCTGACGTCGCTCCCGCGCTCGAGAAGACACCGCGCGACGACCCATCCGTCGCCGCCGTTGTTGCCCGGACCCGTCGCCACGACGACCGGGCCCGTGGGGCACAGCGCAGAGACCTCGGCGGCAACCGCCGCGCCTGCACGCTCCATGAGCTGGGCGAGCGTCGCGCCACGCGCGACAGCGGCCTGCTCGGACGCGCGCACGGTGCGCGACATGACCGCCAGTCTCACGACACGCCCCCGTCCCTCTCGCGGATCAGCGCTCCGCAGTCCGGCCTTCCGTCTCGTCAACGATCGAGCGCATCTCCTTGAACAGCCGCGCCCGGGCCCGCGCAGGATCCACGGCACCCGCGCCCTGCTCCGCATCGGTGATCGCGACCGCCGAGGCGACGGCCGTGGTATGCGTGTACGAGAGAGACAGGTGCATCTCGACCACTCCGAGCTCCTGTGCGACCTGAGCAGCGCGCCCGTGGAGCCGCGGGCTGGGCCTGCCGCCAGAGTCGCGCACGACCTCGACGTCTTGGAACGTCATACCCGCGAAGCCGGTACCCAACGCCTTGAGTACCGCCTCCTTCGCTGCGAACCTGAGCGCGTAGTGCACCTCGGGCTTGTTGCGCGTGTCGCAGTAGGCCCGCTCGTCGGGCGAGAAGATGCGCTCCTTCATGCGCGGGTGGCGCCGCAGCGCTTCGCGCATCCGGTCGATCTCGACGATGTCGACACCCAGTCCCTTGATCATGATCTCTACTCCACCGTGACGGACTTGGCGAGATTCCGCGGTTGATCGACATTGCAGCCGCGGTACTTCGCGATGTAGTACGCGAGGAGCTGCAGCGGCACGACGGCCAGGATCGCCGAGAGCAGCTCGGGCACCTCAGGCACATAGAGGACATGCTCGGAGTGTTTGGCGATGTCGTGGTCGTCCTGCGTGGCCACACTGATGACCTCCGCGCCCCGCGCGCGGACCTCCTGGATGTTGCTCACGACCTTCTCGTAGGTGTCGCTCGCGGTCGCCACCACCACGACCGGGACCTCGGAGGTGATGAGCGCTATGGGGCCGTGCTTCATCTCCCCCGCGGCATACGCCTCGGCGTGTATGTAGGAGATCTCCTTGAGTTTGAGTGCGCCTTCCATCGCGACCGGTACACCGATGCCGCGGCCGAGGAAGAGCGAGCTGTACCGGTCCTTGTAGACCGCTGCGCATTCCTGCACGGCCGAGAGGTCGGAAAGGATCGTCTCGACGTGGCCGGGGACGTCCTGTAGGTGGGCCCAGATCCCGCCGATCTGCTCGCGATCCAAGGTCCCACGCGTCTGAGCCAGGTAGAGGGCGAGCACGTAGAGTGCGGCTATCTGCGCGGTGAAGGTCTTGGTCGCCGCCACACCTATCTCCGGTCCGGCGTGTGTGTAGATGACGCCGTCGGACTCGCGCGTGACGCGGCTGCCGACCACGTTGGTGATGGCGATGACCTTCCCGCCGCGCTGGCGAGCCTCCCGCACACCTGCGAGCGTGTCGGCAGTCTCTCCGGACTGCGTGATCGCGACGACGAGCGTGCGATCGTCGACAAGGGGATCCCGGTAACGGAACTCGCTGCTGACCACGACCTCCACGGGTATTCGCGCCCACGTCTCGATCAGCGTCTTGGCGACCAATCCCGCATGGAACGAAGTCCCGCAGGCTGTGATGAAGACCCTGTCGATCGAACGCACCTGTTCGTCGGTCATATCAAGCTCTGAGAGCTGGATGAGACCGTCGTCGCCGACGCGACCGCGCAGGGTCTCGCGAAGGGCCCGGGGCTGCTCATGTATCTCCTTGAGCATGAAGTCCTCATAACCGCCCTTCTCGGCGGCATCCAGGTCCCACTCGATATGCATCCGTTCCGAGACGACCGGTGCACCGTCGCGGTCCACGACGGTCACGCTGTTCGCGTCGACGGTGGCGACCTCGCCGTCCTCGAGTACGAGGATCTCGCGTGTGTGGCGCAAGACCGCGGGGATGTCGCTCGCCACAAGGTTCTCGCCTTCACCGACCCCGATGATGAGCGGCGAGTCCAGCCGGGCGGCCACGATCGTTCCCGGGTGGTCCGCGTGGAGGACAGCGATCGCGTATGAGCCGTGCAGCCTGCGCAGGGCGGCGGCGACGGCGGCGGTCAGGTCGCCTTCGTAGAGGGATTCGAGCAGATGCGCGATCGTCTCGGTGTCGGTCTCGGACCGGAAGGTGTGCCCGGCCGCCACCAACTCCTCCCGGAGCTCGAGGTAGTTCTCGATGATGCCGTTGTGCACGACGGCGATCCGCCCGGCGCAGTCTGTGTGCGGGTGGGCGTTCTCCTCATTGGGCCTTCCGTGCGTCGCCCATCGGGTGTGACCGATCCCGATCACGCCTGCGGGCGGATCCGCAGCGACTGCGGCGCTCAGGTTGGCGAGCTTGCCGACCCGGCGCGTCACGTCGACGCGGCCCTCCTCGGCTATCGCGATGCCTGCCGAGTCATAGCCGCGATACTCGAGGCTCGCCAGTCCGGCGAGCAGGATGTCCGACGCACGCTTCGGTCCGACGTATCCGACGATCCCGCACATAGCAGCGACCTCCAAGGTCAGGGGTGTCATGAGAGGGGCGCGGCGGACCGGTTCCGAAGCCGGACTCGACGACGCGCGGGCGCACGCCTGGCGCGCCTGTCCGGATCCGGACCGCTTTGTCACCGCGGTCACCCGCGGGCTTTGTCGGTCCGGTGACGACACCGGAAGTGCCGGGGGGCCATCCGCCGAGTCTTTCGATAAGCCCCCGCCTCGTCGACTGCACGTACGCAGTCCTGGCGCTTGGTGGAACGGCAGTGTGCGGGGCGTCCTCCCTTCGTGCGACGCGCGAGCGCTCGCCGGCGTCGCGCCTGCGCACATTCTACCTGAAGGGCGTAGCGCGGCGCGGCAACGGTGTGGTGACACCGGACGGCGAGGCGACCTAGGCGAGCTCGGCCCGCACGACCTCTGACAGCGCCTCGACCACGGCGCGAGCTTCGGTCGCGTCGGCGGCCTCGGCCATCACGCGAACGAGCGGCTCGGTCCCGGAGGCGCGCACGAGCACCCGACCCGACGATCCGAGCCTGCGCTCGGCGAGCAGGATGGCCTCGGCGAGCGCAGCGCTCGTCGTCAGTCGGCTCCTGTCGCGGACCGGCACGTTCTCCAGGAACTGCGGATAGTGCGTCATCACGGTCCGGAGGTCGGACAGTGTGCGCCCGGAGGTCCGCATCACCGCAAGCAGCTGCAGCGCCGTGATCAGCCCGTCTCCTGTGGTGTTGTGCTCGAGGAAGATGATGTGGCCCGACTGCTCGCCTCCGAGCATGGCTCCCATCGCCCGCATCTCGTCCAGGACGTAGCGGTCGCCCACTTTCGTCTTCACGACGGTGATGCCCATCTCGCGCATCGCGACCTCGAATCCGAGGTTCGCCATGACGGTGCCGACAACAGTGTCGCGAGGCAGTCTCGAGCGATGCTTGAGATCCGCTGCGCACACCGCCATGATGACGTCGCCGTCGGCGGGTTCGCCGGTCTCGTCGATGGCAAGCACTCTGTCCGCGTCACCGTCATGGGCGATGCCGAGATCATAGCCGCCGCCCCTGACGAGGTCCTGGAGCGCGCCGAGATGCGTAGAACCGCAGTCAAGATTGATGTCGGAGCCGTTCCAGTCGCAGTTGAGCGGCGTCACGTCCACACCGACACGACGCAGGGCCTCGACCGTCGTGAGCGACGCCGCACCATGACCGCAGTCGACGGCCACACGAAGACCCTCGAGAGATCCTTCGACGGTGGAGACCGCGTGAGCGATGTAGCGCTCCACCGCGTCGCCCAGTTCGACCCGTGAGCCGATGTCGCCGTGTGTCGGTCGCCGCCACGAACGCTCCGCCTCGACGAACTCGGCGATCTCGTCTTCCAGCTCGTCGGGCAACTTGAATCCGTCGCGGCTGAAGAGCTTGATCCCGTTGTACTCCGCAGCGTTATGCGAGGCGGAGATGACGACTCCGCCGTCGGCGCCTAGGTCGCGCGTAAGGAACGAGACCGCAGGCGTGGGTACGATACCCGCGATCAGCGCATCGGCGCCGCCAGAGCAGATGCCCGCGACCAGAGCTGATTCGAGCATGTCGCCACTGAGTCGCGTGTCCCGTCCGACGACGATACGACCGCGACCACGATCGCCGAGGAAGTGCCCGGCGGCCTCGCCGAGACGGAAGGCCAACTCGGGGGTGAGATCGGCATTGGCGATCCCGCGGACCCCGTCGGTCCCGAACAGTCGTGACATCTTCAGCCGGCTCTCGGTCGTGGATGACGTCTCGGCAAGAACGCTCCCGGATGCGGCGCTGGCTCTCGGCCGCCCCTCGAAGATGATACCTCTCCAAACAAAGGAGGCCCGCCTGGTGAGGCGGGCCTCCGTGCGTTCGATGGGCGTACGCGCGGTCCGCTAGCGCTTCGAGAACTGCGGACGCTTGCGGGCCTTCTTGAGGCCGTACTTCTTGCGCTCGACCATTCTCGGGTCGCGCCGCAGGAGTCCGGCCTTCTTGAGTTCGCCACGGTACTCGTCGCCCGCTTCGAGCAGGGCGCGGGAGATACCGTGACGAAGAGCACCGGCCTGGCCAGAGAGCCCTCCGCCGTGGATCTTGGCCACGACGTCAAAACGACCGACGGTCTCGGTCGTCTTGAACGGCTGCTCGACCAGCGTCATCAGCACGGCGCGGCCGAAGTAGCCGGCAGCCTCACGCCCGTTGACAGTGATCGTGCCGGTGCCGGGAATAAGGCGGACGCGGGCGACCGAGGTCTTCCTGCGTCCGGTCCCGTAGTAGACAGCCTTCTCGGTCATCGACTAGCCCTCCAGCGTGATCGGACGGGGCTTCTGCGCCTGGTGCGGATGCTCCGCGCCGGCGTAGACCTTGAGCTTCATGCCCATGGCCCGGCCCAGGGTGTTCTTCGGAAGCATGCCCTTGACCGCCTTCTCGACGACCCGTCGGGGGTCGCGAGCCAGCAGGTCGCCGAGGGTCTCGCTCTTGAGTCCACCCGGGTGTCCTGTGTGGCGGAAGTACTTCTTGTCCTCGAGCTTCTTGCCTGTGACCTTGATGTTCGCCGCATTGACCACGATGACGAAGTCACCGGTATCGACGTGCGGCGTGTACTGGGGCTTGCGCTTGCCCTTGAGTATCTGGGCGATCTCGCTCGCAAGCCGGCCCAGGGTCACGTCCGTGGCGTCAACCAGCAGCCACTCGCGCTCGACTTCACCGACCTTGGCGTGGTACGTCTTCACTCGTCCTCCAACATGCTTGCACGGGATGTCTGTTCCAAGGAGTTTACGGGGCTCTGGGAACGAACCCTCACAGTCTGCCACGCGTCCCGGCACGCGTCAACAAACAAACGCTACCGGGCGTGTCCATCATCCGGAGAGGTCCGGGGACCTAGAGCCAGACCTCGTCCGGGTACGTCACATGCCACAGCGTCAGCGCCTCGGGAGGAGCGGTCGGCCCCGCCGCCGAGCGATCGCATGCGGCGAGCGCTTCGCCGACCCATGCCGGGTCGTGTCTGCCCTTGCCCACCTCGACCAGCGTACCTGCGACGATGCGCACCATCGAATGGAGGAAGCTGCGGCCGACGATGCGCAAGACTATGCAGTGTTCGCCCATCTCGACCGACGGGGCGATCTCGAAGGTGTCGATCTCACGCACGGTGCGGCGCCCCTCCGCACTGCTGCTCACGCAGAACGACCGGAAGTCGTGCTCGCCGAGCATGAGAGCGGCGCCAGCGCGCATCGCGCCGAGATCGAGTGGCCCCTTGACCCACCACGACCTCCCGGCGAGGAACAGCGGGGGCACCGGGCCGGTCACGATCCTGTAGCGGTACTCGCGGCAGACGGCCGAGTGGCGGGCATCGAAGCCGGGAGCTCCGCGACGCACACCCGTCACGACGATGCCCTCCCCCGCGAGCGCATTCAGGGACCGGAGTACCTCGGCTGGAACGGGATCCCCGGGCGCCTCCGGAAAGCTCACCACCTGACCGAGCGCGTGGACGCCGGCGTCGGTTCGACCGGCTCCCATCGTGTGGACGTCGCGCCGCAGGATCGTCCGAAGCGCGGCCTCGATCCTGCCTTGCACTGTCTCGGGACCGTCCTGCCGTGCGAAGCCGTGGAAGGGCGCGCCGTCGTACGAGACCGTCAGGACCGTCACAGCCTGCTGACCGGCGGTCATAGCGCCACCCCCGTCGCGATCAGCAGGATGCCGGCGACCAGGAGCGACGCCCAGTCCGCAGGCCGCATGCGCGACTCACGCAGCTGGGTGCGCCCGTCACTTCCGCGGTAGCAGCGCGCTTCCATCGCTGTCGCCAACTCGTCGGCCCTGCGGAACAGATTGAAGAAGAGCGGGACGAGGACGGGCGCATAGGCACGCGCCCGTGCGATCGGACCTCCACGGTCGAACCGCGCTCCACGCGCGGTCTGCGCGGTCATGATGCGATCGGCCTCCTCGACGGTCGTCGGGATGAAGCGCAGCGCGATGGTGAGCGTCATCGCAAGATCGCCGACCGGCACACGCAGCCATCGCAGCGGAGCGAAGACCCGCTCGATACCTCCCGCGAGCTCCACGGGACTCGTGGTCAGCGTGAGCAGCGACGTCCCGACGACGAGAAGCACGATCCGCACTGCGAAGAACACGCCCGAGGCGAGACCCTCGCCGTCCACCGCCAGTGGGCCGACGCGCACCAGCGCGACGGTCGCCGGCTCCCACCGAAGAGCATTGGCCAGGATCGTGAGCACGAGGATGAGAGAGACCGTACGCACACCCCGCAGCGCGGCGGAAATCGGAACCGAGGCTGCCAACGTACCGACGATCACCGTGACCGCGAGCAGCGTCAGCCCCGGGAACGTCCCCGCAGTGAAGAGTCCGACCGTGAACGCCGACACGATGCCCAGTTTCGCCGCGGGATCCAGCGCGTGGACCGGCGAATCGACCGCGATGTAGTTGCCCAGCCCCACGCCCCTCCTCACGTCACACCGCCTGACGCGAACAGTATCCGGGCCGCTTCTCCCGGGTCGAGCACCGGCGGACTCGTGGTCCGACCGAGGCGTCGGGCCAACAGCTGCGCGCGTACATGCTCCGGGGGCACCCACGCGCCCCCGGCCTCGAGCCGGTCGGCGTCCGCAAGCAAGTCACGGACACTCCCGGAGAAGGCCGCCGCGCCTTCCTGTAGCACGAGCACGCGGTCGGCGTGGTCGAGGAACTCGGCGGCGTCATGGGTCACCACCACCACGCCGGCGGTCGCCCGGGCACGCGCTATCGCTTCAGAGACGGCCCTGTGTCCGGCGGCGTCGAGCCCGGATGTCGGTTCGTCGAGCAAGAGGTAGCGTGGCGACATCGCCAGGATGCCGGCCAGCGCCGCCCGCCGCGCCTCGCCGCCGGAGAGCGTGAAGGGAGAGCGCTCGGCGAAGTCTCCAGGCGACAATCCGACGAGCTCGAGCGCGGACTCCGCCGCAGCCGCACCGTCCCCGTTCCCGAGGTTTCGCGGGCCGAAGGCGACATCCTCTCCCACTGTGGCGGCGAAGAACTGGGCTTCCGGGCGCTGGAACGCCAAGCCGACCGCCCCGCGGAACGGGTCGACCCGACGAGCGCCCCGGCTCATCCCGTCGACGGTCACGTCGCCTCGCGACGGGATGAGCAGCCCACCGGCGATGCGGAGCAGGGTCGTCTTACCGGAACCGGACGGCCCCAACACGACCACACATTCGCCCGGCGCGACCGAGAACGTCACTCCGCGCAATGCGGGCTGCGCGAGCGACGTGCCAACCGCGTAGTCGAAGGCCACGTCGGTGAGCGTCAGGGCCATAGCGCGCCCACCAGGCTCTCAGCGTCCATTGTCCCCTCGGGAACGCGCGCTCCTAGAGCGCGCAGCGCGTCGGCGAGCACCCCGATCTCGGGCAGCGCGATGCCCGCCCGTGCGAGCATCGCTTGGTCGGAGAGCAGACCAGCAGGCGTCCCGTCGTAGGCCACACAGCCTGACTCCAGAACGATCACCCGGTCTGCGCGTGCGATACCCGTAGCGTCGTGGCTGACATGCAGCACGCCGTGCCCCTCGCGATGTGCGAGCCCGTCGATCAGGTCGAGCACCGAGCGGCGACCCCCGGGGTCCAGCATCGACGTGGGTTCGTCGAGCACCAGATAGGCCGGGCGCATGGCCAGAGCGCCCGCGATGGCGACGCGCTGCTTCTGCCCTTCGGAGAGCAGGTGCGGCTCGCGCCGCGAAAGCGCCGAGAGTCCCACAGCGGCCAGCGAGGCGTCGACGCGTTCGCGGAGTTCGGCGGGTGCGACACCGAGATTCCCCGGGCCGAAGGCGACATCCTCCTCGACGATCGTACCGACGATCTGATCGTCCGGGTCCTGGAAGACCATACCCACGAGTGAGCGGACGTCCCAGACACGCTCATCGTCGGCCGTGTCGACCCCATCGACGGTCACGCTACCTGAAGTCGGTCTGAGCAGGCCGTCGGCCAGCCTGGCGAGTGTCGACTTACCCGAACCGTTGGCGCCTGCGACCGCCACCAGCTCACCAGGCTCGACCGTCAGAGTGACCCTGGTCAGCGCGCTACGCCCGCCGGACCCCGGATACGCGAACCCCACCGACTCGAACCGGATCACGCTGGCGACGCCACCTTCCGTCTCACATCAGAACGGGAGGGCCCGATGTAGCGGACCCTCCCGTGATAGTACCGCTCCCCGCCTGGGGGGGACGAAGTGCTACGCCCGTCTAGTCGACGAGCTCCAGGATGACCATCGGCGCGGCGTCGCCCTTGCGGGGGCCGAGCTTCATGATCCTGGTGTAGCCGCCCTCACGCTCCGCGAACCGCGGCGCGGTGTCGGCGAAGATCTTGTGCACGAGAGCCTTGTCGCCGAGCTCGCCCATGGCGAGACGACGGGAGTGCACGTCACCGCGCTTGCCCCACGTGATGATCCTATCGATGAGCCCGCGGACTTCCTTGGCGCGCGCCTCGGTCGTCTTGATGCGCTCATTGATGAAGACCGCCCGCGCGAGGCTGCGCAGGATCGCCTTGGTGTGGCTCGCATCCGTGCCGAGCGCACGGCCCTTCTTGGCATGTCTCATCGCGTGCGTCCCTAACCTTTCAGTCCAAGGCCCATCTGCTGAAGCTTGTCCTTCACTTCTTCGATGGACTTGGCGCCGAAGTTACGAATGTTCAGAAGATCCGCCTCTGTGCACTCGTTCAGCTGGCCGATGGTGTTGACACCCTGGCGCTTGAGGCAGTTGAACGAGCGGACGGACAGGTCGAGCTCCTCGATGGGCGTGTCGAGAACAGCTTCGCCCTCGTCCAGCGGCTCTCCGAAGACGACCTCGCCGCTGACGTCGGCCCGGGCCTGGTCGGCGAAGAGCATCATGTGCTCGTCGATGACCCGGGCCGCGCGGGCCACAGCGTCGTCAGGATCCATGGCACCGTTGGTCTCGACCTCGACGATGAGCTTGTCGTAGTCGGTACGCTGGCCGACGCGCGTGTTCTCCACGACGTAGGTGCAGCGCCTCACGGGGCTGAAGAGCGAGTCGACCGTGATGACGCCAAGGACGTCGTTGACGTCCTTGTTGCGATCGGCGGACACGTAGCCGCGTCCCATACCGATCTTGATGCTCATCTCGAGCTTCGCGCCCTTGTCGAGAGTGGCGATCACCTGCTCGGGGTTGATGAGCTTGAACTCCGACGGGATGATCAGGTCGGCGCCCGTCACGACGGCGGGGCCGGCCACCGAGAGGGTCGCGACGGCTTCGTCGCCGGCACCATCCTCGGCAAAGACAAGCTGCTTGACGTTCAGGACGATGTCCGTGACGTCCTCGCGGACCCCGGGGATCGCCGAGAACTCATGCTGGACACCCTCGACCCGGATCGAGCGCGCAGCCGCGCCCTGGAGCGAGGACAGCAGGACCCGGCGCATGCAGTTGCCCAGGGTGTAGCCGAAGCCGCGCTCGAGCGGCTCGACCACGTAGCGTGCCGTGCGGTCGTCGATCCTGTCGACGGAGACCGACGGCCTCATGAACTCGGTCATGTACTAAGCCTCCTTGGCGTGCGAACGAAAGGGTCCTACTTCGAGTACAGCTCGATGATGAGCTGCTCGCGTACAGCGAGGTCGATCTGGTCACGCTGCGGGAGCGAGAGCACCGTGCCCTGCAGCTTCTCGACGTCGACCTGCAACCATCCCGGAACCTCGACGCGAGCCGAGGAGATGATCGCGGCCTTGACCACAACAAGGTCGCGGGCCTTCGGGGCGAGCGACACCAGGTCACCGGGGCGGACCCGGTACGACGGGATGTTCACGCGCTTGCCGTTGACGAGGATGTGGTTGTGGCGCACCGTCTGGCGGGCTTCGTCGCGCGAGGCGGCGAACCCGAGTCGGTAGACGACGTTGTCGAGGCGGCTCTCGAGCAGACGGAGAAGGTTCTCACCCGTGATGCCCTGCTGGCGGCTCGCCAACTCGTAGTAGTTCCGAAACTGCTTCTCAAGGATGCCGTAGCTGCGCTTCGCCTTCTGCTTCTCACGAAGCTGAACGCGATACTCGCTGTCGCGCGGGCGCTTCTTGCCGGCCTGGCCCGGAGGGAACGGCCGACGTTCGACGCCGCACTTGTCGCTATAGCAGCGGTCTCCCTTGAGGAAGAGCTTGACACCTTCGCGGCGGCAGAGTCTGCAGTCCGCGCCTGTATAACGTGCCATTTAGGTAGTTCCTCCTCGATGCCTACACGCGGCGGCGCTTGCGCGGCCGGCAGCCGTTGTGCGGGACGGGCGTGCAATCCTGGATGCTCGAGATCTCGAGGCCCGCCGCCTGCAGAGAGCGGATGGCGGTCTCGCGACCCGAGCCCGGACCCTTCACGAACACGGCGACCTTGCGGAGGCCATGCTCCTGGGCGTCCTTCGCACACTGCTCGGCGGCCAACTGCGCCGCGAACGGGGTGGACTTGCGCGAGCCCTTGAAGCCCACGGTGCCCGCCGACTTCCAGGCGATCACGTTGCCTGAGGGGTCGGTGATGCTGATGATCGTGTTGTTGAAGGTGCTCTTGATGTGCGCCTGGCCGACAGCGATGTTCTTGCGCTCGCTGCGCTTGACGCGCGTCTTAGCGGCCTTCTTCTTCGGAGCAGCTGCCATCGCTACTTACCCTTCTTCTTTGCGCCGATCTGGCGGCGTGGACCCTTGCGCGTACGCGCGTTCGTGTGGGTCCGCTGACCGCGCACCGGCAGGCCCTTGCGATGGCGAAGGCCCCTGTAGCAGCCGATCTCCATGAGCCTCTTGATGTTCTGGCTCACCTCACGGCGAAGGTCACCCTCCACCTTGAGGCTGCGGTCGATGTACTCACGCAGGCGCACGACCTCTTCCTCGGTCAGATTGCGCACACGCGTGTCGGGGCTGATGCCGGTCTCACGGAGCACAGTCTGGCTCGTGGTGAGTCCGATTCCGAAAATGTAGGTCAGGCCGATCTCGACCCGCTTCTCGCGGGGGAGGTCGACGCCTGCGATTCGCGCCACTTACGCTACCTCCAGCCTGGAAAGCCTAGCCCTGCCGCTGCTTATGACGCGGATTCTCACAGATCACGAGAACGCGCCCATGGCGGCGGATGATCTTGCACTTCTCGCAGATCCTCTTCACAGAGGGCCGCACTTTCATCGCGTTTCCTTCCGCCAAGCACTTCATTCAGAACATGTATGTCCACACCCAGCCGCAGGTGTATATCTTCATGCGAAGACCGGCTCACACGCCCCCGGGAGTGCGCAGAGACGAGCTTGGTCGCCGGCCTACTTGTAGCGGTACGTGATGCGACCGCGGGTCAGATCGTAGGGGGAGAGTTCGACGACGACCTTGTCACCCGGCAGGATACGGATGTAGTGCATCCGCATCTTGCCTGAGATGTGCGCGAGTACCTTGTGCCCGTTCTCCAACTCGACGCGGAACATCGCGTTGGGCAGGGGCTCCACAACGGTACCCTCGATCTCGATCGCGTCGTCGCGCTTCGCCAATACCTCTCCTTAACCACCCGCGGTCGTCCGAGCCGCAAACGCGAAGTATAGAGCACATCACTCCCGCGCGCCAGCGTTTTGTGCCTCGTCGCCTACTCAACCGTCAGAACGACCGGTCCGTCCTCTGTGATCGCGACGGTGTGCTCGAAATGGGCAGACGGACTACCATCCGCCGTAGAGACCGTCCAGCCGTCCTTCGCCTGGACGACACCCGGGCCGCCGAGGTTGACCATCGGCTCGATGGCCAGCACCATCCCGGGCTGCAACGTGGGCCCGCGGCCCGCAGTGCCATAGTTCGGCACCTGTGGCTCCTCGTGCATCGCACGACCGATCCCGTGCCCGACGTACTCTCGTACGACGGAGAAGCCACCGCCCTCCGCCACACGCTGGACCGCCGCCGAGATATCGTAGAGTCGCATCCCGGGCACGCATCTGGCGATCCCCGCCTCAAGACCTCGCCGAGTGACCTCCAGCAGTCTCGCGACTTCGGGAGCCACCTCGCCCACGGGCCAGGTGAAGGCGGCGTCGCCGTAATAGCCGTCGACTATGGCGCCGACATCGACCGAGATGATGTCGCCGTCGACGAGCCGCTCGCGGCCGGGGATACCGTGCACGACGACGCTGTTGGGAGACGCACAGATCGTCGCAGGGAACCCGTGGTAGCCCTTGAACGCCGGGAGCGCCCCGGCGTCGCGGATAGCGGTTGCGGCAAGATCGTCGAGTTCGCCCGTGGTGACGCCGGCCCTGACCGCGGCACCGACCGCCGCGAGAGCGCAGGCTGTCACGCGTCCTGCCTCACGCATAGTCTCGATCTCGGCGGGCGACTTACGAACGATCATCGAGGGATCCGGCTAGCGGCCGAGAGCCGCGAGCGTGTCGACGAACACCGCATCGACCGCGCGGTTCCCATCTATGGTCTTGAGCAGTCCGCGTGACTGGTAGTACGGCACCAGCTGCGACGTGACGGCGGCGTAGTCGTCCAGCCGCTTCGTCGCGGCCTCGACGGTGTCGTCGTCACGCTGATAGACCTCGCCGCCACACCCGTCGCAGACGCCCTCGTCCGCGGGCATCTCGCCCATCACGTTGTAGATCCTCCCACAGCCGCGGCATTGCCGCCGGGCGGTCAGCCGGCCCATGAGAACATCGCGGGGCACCTCGATGGCCACAACAGCGTCGAGAGTGGCGCCGAGTGAGTCGAGCGCGACATCCAGCGCCTCGGCCTGCGGGAGCGTGCGGGGGAAGCCATCGAGCATGAAGCCGTTCGCACAGTCGGGCTGCGCCAGCCGGTCCTTGACCATCCTGATCACGACCCCGTCGGGGACGAGTTGGCCGGCGTCCATGTACCGTTTGGCCTCGAGTCCGAGAGGCGTACCCTCTGAGACGTTCTTGCGGAAGATATCACCCGTGGAGATGTGGGTGAGCCCGAGCGTCTCTACGAGCTTGGCCGCCTGTGTGCCCTTGCCGGCGCCCGCGGCGCCCAGAAGAACGATGTTCACTCTCGTCCCCTCCCCTGTTCGTCACGTCGGGCGGGACCGGTCGCCCGGCCCCGCCCCACGGTCCTTCACTGCGCGACGGACCTACTTGAAGAAGCCGTCGTAGTTGCGCATCTTGAGCTGGCTCTCGAGCTGGGTCATCGTCTCGAGCGCGACGCCGACCATGATGAGGATCGACGTGCCGCCGAACTGCTGGAGCAGCGCGACCTTCGTCTGCTCGAACAGGATGGTCGGCAGGACCGCGATGGCCGCCAGGAACAGCGCTCCCGGAAGCGTGATGCGGTTGAGTACGTTCTCTATGTAGGTGGCTGTAGCCTTGCCCGGGCGAACGCCCGGAACGAAACCGCCCTGCTTGCGCAGGTTGTCGGCCAGATCGATCGGGTTGAATACCAGAGCGGTGTAGAAGTACGCGAAGAACACGATGAAGATCGTCATGAGTATCCAGTGCACGGGCCCGAGGCTGATCGACTCGGCCATGCTCTGCAGCCACGTCACCCTTGAGAGCTGCCCGATGACGACCGGGAAGTACAGGATCGACGAGGCGAAGATGATGGGGATCACGTTCGCGCCGTTGATCTTGAGCGGGATGTACGTGCCTGCTCCGCCGTACACGCGTCGCCCGACGATGCGTTTCGCGTACTGCACGGGGATGCGCCTCTGGCCGCGTTCCATGAACACGATCGCAGCGACCACGAGCACGACGACGATCATGATGAAGAGCACCCATATCCAGCCCTTGAGCTGGAACGCCTCGACCGTGGTGGCCGGGAACCGGGCGACGATGTTGGCGAAGATGAGCAGCGACATACCGTTGCCGATTCCCCGCTGGGTGATGAGCTCGCCCATCCACATGATGAACGCGGTACCTGCCAGCAGTGAGACCACGATCAACGCCTGGGTCACGAAGTCGAACTTGACCCCGAGACCGCCACTGCCGGACGACTGGAATAGCGCGACGAGCCCGATGGACTCCATGAAGCCGAGGCCGAGCGTCATGTAGCGCGTGATCTGCGTGATCTTGCGCTGTCCGGACTCGCCCTCCTTAGCCCACTGCTCGAGCTTGGGGATGACCGCCTGTAGCAGCTGCATGATGATCGAGGACGTGATGTAGGGCATGATGCCCAGCGAGAAGATGGCGAACTTCTCGAGCGCGCCGCCGGCGAACAGGTTGAGCAGGCCGAGAGCCCCGCTCGAGTTCACGCTGGACGCGAGCGTCTCGAGCATCTTCGCGGTCACACCCGGTACGGGGATATGCGCCCCGAGACGATACAGGCCGATCATACCGAGCGTGAACAGGATCTTGCGGCGAAGGTCCGGGATTCGGAACGCGTTCGCGAGCGCCTCGATCATGCCAGCTCGACCGTCCCTCCGGCTGCCTCGATCTTGGTCCGGGCCGCACCTGAGACCTTCGCCACGCGGATCGTCAGTGTCTTGACGAGGTCGCCGTCACCGAGCACCTTGACCGGCGCATCGGCGGACTTGATGACGCCCTTGGCCTTCAGCGCGTCGCCATCGACGACGTCGCCGGCGGCGAACAGCGCCTCCAGGCGGCCGACGTTGACGATCTCGTACTCCTGACGCCAGTGGTTCTTGAAGCCCGGGAGCTTCGGAAGGCGCATGGCCAGCGGGTTCTGCCCACCCTCGAAGCCGGGGCCCTTGCCGCCGCCGGCGCGGGACTTCTGTCCCTTGTCGCCGCGACCCGAGGTCGTTCCGTGACCGCTCGCATTTCCGCGACCGACACGCTTGCGCTTCTTCGTCGACCCGGGGGCCGGTGAGAGATCGTGCAACTGCATCTTGGTGTACTCCTTCGTATCGCCGCCGGGCCCCTTTCGGGGGTCCCGGCCGCCGGCTGCTCGCCGCCGGCTGACTGCTGTTCGTCCACATCCCCGGTGGCGCTCCGTCGCGCCGCCGGAACCGAGGAGTCCCCTAGGACTCCTTCACCTCGACGAGATGCCGCACCTTGGCGACCATACCCCGGATCACCGGGGAATCGGCCTGCTCGACCGTGTGGCGGATGCGCTTGAGACCGAGAGCCCTGACGGTCGCGCGCTGGTCGGGGGGGCAGCCTATGATGCTGCGGACCTGCGTGATGGTCAGCTTCTTCGCCATATCGCTACTCCTCCCAGCCATAGACCTGGCCGACGGTCTTGCCGCGACGCCGGGCGATTGTCTGGGCGCTGGCGAGGTCGCGAAGACCTTCGGCGGCCGCCTTGACCATGTTGAGCGCGTTGTCGCTACCCAGCGACTTCGACAGCACGTCGGTGATGCCCGCCAACTCGAACAGCGCGCGGATAGGACCGCCGGCGATGATACCGGTACCGGGCGCCGCCGGCTTGATGAGCACCTTGCCCGCGCCGAACTCGCCGAGCACGGCGTGGGGGACGGTGCCCTCGGTCAGCGACACCTTGAACATGTTCTTCTTCGCGTCCTCCACGCCCTTCTTGATGGCGACGGGGACTTCAGCCGACTTGCCCATACCGACGCCGACGTTGCCGTTGCCGTCACCGACGACGACGAGAGCCGTCAGCGAGAAGCGCCGGCCGCCCTTGACGACCTTGGACACGCGGTTGATGTATACGACCTTCTCTTGCAGCTCCGAGACCGGAGCGATCTGACGCGCCATTCCCTCGTCCTCCCTAGAACTTCAGCCCGGCGCTGCGGGCGCCGTCGGCGAGTGCCTTGACCCGGCCGTGGTAGAGGCGGCCACCGCGGTCGAACACGACCTCGCTGACGCCCTTCTCCATCGCCCTGCGGCCGACGGTCTCACCGACGGCCTTGGCGGCGTCGATGTTCGATCCGGACTTGAGCGTGGAACGGAGCTCAGTGTCGACCGAGCTGGCGGACGCGATCGTCACGCCGGCTACATCATCGATGACCTGAGCGTAGATATGCGCGCTGCTGCGGGTGACCCGAAGACGCGGACGGGACGCGTCGCCCCGGACCTTGCCGCGGACCCGGCGCTGACGGCGGGCCAGTGCGGCCGCCTTGGCCTTCAGCTTGTCCATGTGGTTTCGACCCTTCCCTTACTTCGCTGTCTTGCCGAGCTTGCGGCGGACATACTCGCCCTCGTAGCGAACACCCTTGCCCTTGTAGGGCTCCGGCTTGCGCCACGCGCGGATCTCTGCGGCCACCTGGCCTACGCGCTGCTTGTCGATGCCGCGCACGGTGATCTTCGTCGGTGCGGGCACCTCGAAGGAGATGCCACCCTCCGCCTTGATGTGCACGGGGTGACTGAAGCCGAGCGCGAGCTCGATGTCGTCACCCTTCAGCACCGCACGGTACCCGACGCCGACGATCTCGAGGTTCTTGGAGAACCCGTCCGAGACGCCGACGACCATGTTGCTGAGCAGCGTGCGGCTCAGTCCGTGCAGCGAGCGGTGGGTCCGCTCATCACTCGGGCGAGCGACGGTGAGCACGCCCTCCTCGAGCTTGATGATCATGTCATCGTTGAACACGTGCGATAGGGTGCCTTTCGGCCCCTTGACGGTGACCTTCGACCCTTCGATCGTCACCTCGACCCCGGACGGGACCGGGATGGGCTGCTTGCCGATTCGAGACACGGCTTGTGGCTCCTTTCCTGTCCTCGTCCGCTACCAGACGTAGGCGATGACTTCGCCGCCGACGCCGGCCTTCTTTGCCTGCTTGTCGGTCATGACGCCCTTCGACGTCGAGATGACCGCTATGCCGAGGCCGCCAAGAACGCGCGGCATCTCGTCCTTCTTCGCGTAGACACGCAGGCCCGGCTTGCTGATCCGCCGGATACCGGTGATGACGCGCTCCTTGCGATTGCCGTACTTGAGGGTGATCTCGAGCGTCGCCTGGACGCCGCCCGGGGTCACGCTGAACTCCGTGATGTAGCCCTCATCCTTGAGGATGCGGGCTATCTCGATCAGCTTCTTCGACGACGGCATGGATACGCTGCCCATGAATGCGGCGTTCGCGTTGCGTACGCGGGTCAACATGTCCGCGACGGGGTCTGTCATGCTCATTGCTTCTTGCCTCCTATGGTTCGATCGGACCGGTCACCAGAGCGGTTCGCACGCGCCCGTGGCACGCACGCCTACCCGGCGCCGGGGCCGCTGCTACTTTGAGCGGCCCTACCAGCTCGCCTTACGGACTCCCGGGATCTCGCCTTTGTTGGCCAGCTCGCGCAGGCAGATACGGCACAGCCCGAACTTGCGGTAGAACGCGCGCGGACGTCCGCATCGGACGCAGCGGCTGATGGAGCGCACGCTGAACTTCGGAGCGCGGCTCGCCTTGGCGATCATCGACTTCTTGGCCACTTCAAAACCTCCTGTGCGAGGGACGCCACCGCGAGGTCCGCGGAGCGTTCCGGATGCTCTATCGCTTGAACGGGAAGGCGAACGCGTCGAGCAGCGCCCTGCATTCCTCGTCTGTGTTCGCTGTGGTGACGAAGGTGATGTCCATACCGCGCGTGCGGTCCACCTTGTCGTAGTCGATCTCGGGGAAGATCAGCTGCTCGTCGACGCCCATGGAGTAGTTCCCGCGGCCGTCGAAGCTGTTCGGGTTGATGCCGCGAAAGTCGCGGATACGCGGGAGAGCGGCCGCCAGCAGGCGATCCATGAACTCCCACATCCGGTCGCCCCGGAGTGTGACCTTCGCGCCGATCGGCATGCCCTTGCGGATCTTGAAGCCGGCGATCGACTTCTTCGCCCGCGTGATGAGCGGCTTCTGGCCGGTCACGATCGTCAGGTCCGTCACGGCCGCATCGAGCATCTTGACGTCCTGCGCGGCCGCGCCGACGCCCATGTTGACGACGATCTTCGACAGGCGCGGGACCTGGTTCACGTTCGAGTAGCTCAGCTGCCCGACGAGCGCCGGTGCCACTTCTTTGAGGTACTTCTCTTTCAGTCTTGGAACCACTGCTGGTGCCTCCATATTCTTGGTCTGCGGGCGCCGGATTGCTGACCCGGCGTCACTTGTCCGCTTCGCCACCCGCTGTTGCCGCGGGCGGATCGCTTCTCTACTTGTCGATGTCCTTGCCGCACTTCTTGCACACGCGAACGCGCGTTCCGCCCTCGCGACGCTTCGCGATGCGCGTGGGCTGGGCGCAGTTCGGGCACACGAGCATGACGTTGCTCACGTGGATCGTGCCTTCGACGGTCACGATCCCGCCCTGCGGGACCTTCTGGGTCGGACGCGTGTGCTTCTTGATCATGCTGACGCCCTCGACCATCACGCGCTCCTTGTAGGGGTACGCGTGCAGGATCTTGCCGTCCTTGCCTTTGTCCTTGCCGGCGATGATGTGGACCTTGTCGCCTTTACGGATCATCAATGACTTCGCCATGCCGAAAGACTCCTCTGCTTACAGGACCTCGGGGGCCAGCGACACGATCTTCATGTACTTCCGCTCGCGCAGCTCGCGCGCGACCGGACCGAAGATGCGCGTGCCCCTCGGGTTGCCCTGGTTGTCGATGATGACTGCGGCGTTGTCGTCGAACTTGATGTAGCTGCCGTCCGCTCGCCGGACCTCTTTCTTGGTCCGCACGACGACCGCCCTGACAACGTCGCTCTTCTTGACCGCGCCGTTAGGCAGGGCCTCCTTCACGGTGCATACGATGACATCGCCCACACGGGCGTATCGACGCTTCGAGCCGCCGAGCACCTTGATGCACAGCACCTTGCGAGCGCCCGAGTTGTCGGCGACCTTGAGTCGCGATTCTGCCTGGATCATCTGCCTTTACTTCCTCCCGGAGCCTCGACGCTTCAGCGGCGGGCTTCAGCCCGTCCGCTGGAAGCGTCGCTACTTGGCCTTCTCGACGATCTCGACGAGACGCCACCGCTTGAGCTTGGAGAGCGGCCTCGTCTCCATGATCGCTACGACGTCGCCGACGCCGGCGGTGTTGAGCTCATCGTGCGCGTGGAACTTCTGACTGTGGGTCATCATCTTGCCGTACAGAGGGTGCGGCTTGCGCTCCTCGACCTTGACCACACAGGTCTTCTCGCCGGAGGCCGACACGACGACACCCTGCCGCACCTTCCGGTTGTTGCGCTCTTCAGTCATCTCTTCATAGTCCCTTCGTGGTACCGACGCTACGACGCGGCGGACGCCGTGCGAGCAGCCGCGATCTCGCGTGAGCGGATCTCGGTGTGCAGGCGCGCGATGTCGCGCTTGACGGCCTTGATGCGCTGCGGATTGTCCAGTTGGCCGGTGGCGAGCTGGAACCGCAGGTTGAACAGCTCCGTGCGCAGATCCTTGACCTTGCCCGCGAGCTCCGTGTCCGACAGGTTGCGGACTTCTTCAGTCTTCATCTATGCCTCCCCGCCGCTATCGGCACGGGTAACGAACTTGCACGAGATCGGGAGCTTCTGGGCCGCGAGGCGCATGGCTTCCTTGGCGACCTCTTCGGTCACACCGGCGATCTCGAACATGACGCGTCCCGGCTTGACCACGGCGACCCACTTCTCGGGGTTGCCCTTGCCGGAACCCATACGGGTCTCGGCCGGCTTCTGTGTGACCGGCTTGTCCGGGAAGATCGTGATCCACACCTTGCCGCCACGCTTCATGTAGCGGGTCATGGCGATACGTGCGGCCTCGATCTGCCGGTTGGTGATCCATGCGGCTTCCATGGCCTTCAGGCCGAAGTCGCCGAAGGTGACCTCGGTCCCGCCCTTGGCGGTACCCTTCCAGGCACTGCCTCGCTGGACTTTGCGATGCTTGACTCGCTTCGGGAGCAGCATGGTACTAGGCTCGACCTCCCTCGTTGCGACGGCCGCGACGCTCGCCGCCACCCGGACGGTTCGTGCGCTCCTCGGCCTGCTCGTTGAAGGATGAGATGGTCTGACCGGGCAGGAGTTCGCCGCGATAGACCCAGACCTTCACGCCGCAGGCGCCGAACGTCGTGCGCGCAGACGCCGTACCGTAGTCGATCTTGGCGCGGAGCGTGTGGAGCGGCACGCGACCCTCGCGATACCACTCGCGGCGTCCCATCTCGGAACCGCCGAGGCGACCCGAGCACTGGATACGTATGCCGAGCGCGCCGCTCTTCATCGAGGACGTGACGGCCTTCTTCATCGCGCGGCGGAAGCCGACGCGAGCCTCGAGCTGCTCGGCGACACCCTGTGCGACGAGGGCGGCATCGAGTTCGGGGCGCTTGATCTCGTGGATGTTGACCGCCACGTGACCGCCCGTGATCTTCTCGAGTTCCTTGCGAAGGACGTCTACTTCCGTGCCCTTCTTGCCGATGACGATGCCCGGGCGGGCGGTCGACAGCGAGATGATCACCTTGTCGCCCATGCGCTCGATGTCGATGCGCGAGAGCGCCGCGCGCCTCAGGCGCGTGGTCAGGAACTTGCGGAGCTTGATGTCCTCGGCGAGCGTCTTGTCGTAGCCTTTCCCCATGTACCAGCGGGAACGCCATTCCTCGGTGATGCCGAGACGAGGACCGACCGGGTAGACTTTCTGGCCCATGCGGCGCTTACGCCTCCTCTCGCTGCTTGACGATGATCGTGACGTGGCTCGTGCGCTTGCGGATCTTGAACGCGCGGCCCATGGCCCGCGGACGGATGCGCTTGAGTGTCGGGCCCTCGTCGACGAAGGCCTGCGAGACGAAGAGCGTCTCCGGCTTGATCTTGAGGTTGTGCTCGGCGTTGGCCACGGCGCTGTCAAGCACCTTGGCGACGACCTCGGCGGCACCCTTGGGGGTGAACCGCAGGATGTTCGCCGCCTCACCGGCCGACTTGCCGCGGATCATGTCCACGACGAGCCGCGCCTTACGCGGACTCACGCGAACGTATCTCGCGATGGCTTTGGCTTCCATTAACGCTTGCCCTTCTTCCTGTCCTCGGCGTGGCCACGGAACGTGCGCGTCGGCGAGAACTCGCCGAGCTTGTGGCCGACCATCGACTCGGTCACGTACACCGGGACGTGCTTGCGGCCGTCGTGGACCGCGATGGTGTGTCCCACCATCTCGGGGAAGATGGTCGAGGCGCGCGACCAGGTCTTGATGACCTTCTTCTCGCCGGCCTCATTCATCACCCGGATCCTTGCGAGCAGCCTCGGCTGCACGAAGGGCCCCTTCTTCAGGCTCCTGCTCATATCTTTCGCTCCAGTCCTTTACGAAGTCCTAAGTACCGCGCCGATGACTACTTCTTGCGGCGGCGGATGATGAGCGCGCTCGAGGCCTTCTTCTTGTTACGCGTACGGTGTCCCTTGGTGGGAACGCCCCACGGAGTGACCGGGTGACGGCCGGCGGTCTTGTTCTTGCCTTCGCCGCCGCCGTGCGGGTGGTCGACCGGGTTCATGGCCGTGCCACGCACCGTCGGACGCTTGCCTGCCCACCGGTTGCGGCCCGCCTTGCCGACCGAGATGCCCTCTTGCTCCGCGTTGCCGACGACACCGATCGTCGCGCGGCACGTGAGCTGGACCATACGCATCTCCGAGGAGGGCATGCGCAGGATGGCCATCGTGCCTTCCTTGGCCATGAGCTGGATCGACGTGCCGGCCGAACGGGCCATCGCAGCACCCCTGCCGGGCTGAAGCTCGACAGCGTGTACGACGGTACCGGTCGGGATGTCCGACAGCGCCAGACAGTTGCCCGGCTTGATGTCGGCACCCGGGCCGGACATGACCGTGTCGCCCACGCTGAGCTTCTGCGGGCACAGGATGTAGCGCTTCTCGCCGTCCGCATAGTGGAGCAGCGCGATGCGCGCCGTGCGGTTCGGGTCGTATTCGATGGACGCGACCTTGGCCGGCACGCCGTCCTTGGTGCGCTTGAAGTCGATGATGCGATAGCGGCGCTTGTGCCCGCCGCCCTGGTGACGCGTGGTTATGCGGCCGTTGTTGTTGCGCCCGCCCGTGTTGTGCAGCGGGGCAAGCAGCGACTTCTCGGGCGTCGACTTCGTGATCTCCACGAAGTCGGAGACCGTCTGGAATCGACGTCCCGGTGAGGTCGGCTTGTACTTCTTAAGTCCCATTTCCTCTCCTTCACATCCGATGGCCGGGTCACCCGGGACAGGTGATCCCGACGCCGGAGCTCACACGGTGCCGGGCGGCTCCATCTCGCGGAGCCAACATCGCCACCGACTCGAAGTGCCGCGGTCCTAGCGGCCTTCGAAGAACTCGATCTTGTCGCCCTCTTTGAGGGTGACGATTGCCTTCTTCCACGACGGGGTCATGCCCTTTGCGTACCGCACGCGGCGGCTCTTTCCAGGCACGTTCATCGTGTTCACTTTCACGACCGTGACCTTGAAGACCTCCGCGACCGCGCTTGCGATCTCGGGCTTCCGGGCACGCTTGTCGACCTCGAAGGTGTAGCGGTTGAGCTCGATCATCTCGTAACTGCGCTCCGAGACGACCGGACGTACGATGACTTCGCGGGCGTCCATGTTACGAAAGCACCCCCTCGAGGTACTCCAGGGCGGGCTTCGTGAAGACGAGCGCCGCGTTGTCGACAAGGTCGTAGGTGTTCGACTCGGACGCGGTGATGACGCGGACCTTGTCGAGATTGCGCAGAGACTTCAGCGCGTTCGTGTCGTCATTGGCGACGACGACGGTCACGCGACCGCTGAAGCCCAGCGCCGCGAGGGCGGCCGCCGCGTTCTTCGTCGATGGCGCCTCGAGAGCGAACGAGTCGATCACGTACAGGTCCCCGTCTGCGGCCTTCGCGGACAGGACGCTGCGCATCGCGAGCTTGACCACCTTGTTCGGGACCCTGAACGCGTAGCTGCGCGGGTGCGGGCCGAAGACGGCGCCACCGCCGGTCCACTGAGGAGCGCGAGTGGTGCCGGCGCGGGCGCGACCCGTGCCCTTCTGACGGAACGGCTTCGCGCCACCGCCGGAGACCTGGCCGCGGGTCTTGGTGGAGTGTGTACCTGAGCGGCGCGCGGCCATCTGGCTGCGAACCACGAGGTGCACTACGTGCGTGTTGGGCGTCACTCCGAAGACCACGTCGGCCAACTGCGCCGTCGCTACCTTCTTGCCCTTCGTGTCTTTGACTTCTACGGTCGCCATTTTCGCTATCTCCCTCTACGGTCCGGCTCGGCGCTAGCTCGCGCGGATGACGAGCAGTGCGTTCTTGCCGCCGGGGACTGCGCCCTTGACGACGAGCAGGTTCTGCTCCGAGTCGACACGGATGATCTCGAGCTTCTTGACGGTGACGGTCTCGTCGCCCATGTGGCCGGGAAGACCGATACCCTTGAGCACGCGCGACGGGGTCGCGCACATACCGATGGAACCGGGTGCACGGTGGAAGTGCGAACCGTGCCCACCGGGGCCGCCCTTGAAGTTGTGACGCTTCATGACGCCGGCGAAACCCTTGCCCTTGCTCGTGCCGGTGACGTCGACCTTGGCGCCGACCTCGAAGACGTCGACCGAGATCTTCTGGCCGGCCTTGTAGGTCTCGTCCTCACCCGTGCGCGCCTCGTGAAGGTGGCGCTTCGGCTCGGTCTTCGCTTTGGCGAAATGGCCTGCCGCCGGCTTGTTCACCTTCTCGGCCTTGATGTCGCCGAACGCCAGCTGGACGGCCGAGTAGCCATCACGCTTGACGGTCTTGACCTGCGACACGAAGCAGGGACCGGCCTCGATGACCGTCACCGGGATGAGCCGGTCGTCCTCGCTCCATACCTGACTCATGCCGAGCTTGCGGCCCAGTATCGTCGTTGCCATGTCCTCGTGCTCCTCTTTCTCCATGCGGTCGTGGGTCTGTCCGCCCCGCCCGGGACGGCCCCCAGAGGACCGCTGCTTTCCACTGTCCTGCACCGGTGGCCGCGATCAGCCACCGGATCGGTCACGCTGTCACGCCTAGAGCTTGATCTCGATATCGACGCCGGCGGGGAGCTCGAGTCGCATGAGCGAATCGACCGTCTTGGCCGTCGGATCGAGGATGTCGATGAGGCGCTTGTGAGTCTTCATCTCGAAGTGCTCACGGCTGTCCTTGTTCACGTGCGGCGAGCGGATGACGCAGTAGAGGCTGCGCTCCGTCGGCAGCGGGATGGGACCCGACACGCGAGCGCCGGTCCTCTGCGCCGTCTCCACGATCTTCTTCGTGGACTGGTCCACGATCTCGTGGTCATAGGCCTTCAGCCTGATGCGGATCTTCTGCTGGTTCGCCAACTTGACTCCTCCATTTAGGTCTTGCGTTGCCGGCCTCAGCGGCGAAGTCCGCTGCAGGCCGGCGCTGAAGTGACGCCCTATCTGGTCGTCACTTCAGGATCTTGATGACTCGACCCGAACCGACGGTGCGCCCGCCCTCGCGGATTGCGAAGCGCAGGCTCTCCTCCATCGCGATCGGGTTGATGAGCTGTGCGGTGACCTCGACGTTGTCGCCGGGCATGACCATCTCGGTGCCCTCGGGCAGGTGCGCGATACCGGTCACGTCGGTCGTGCGGAAGTAGAACTGCGGACGGTAGCCGTCGAAGAACGGGGTGTGACGGCC